>CANQFP010000013.1 GCA_947599965.1 uncultured Atopobiaceae bacterium
CCCGAGGGCCCGAACCCGAGCCCTCTCCGAGCTCCACCACGAGGGCGTGCGGCCATCTTCCCGGCCGCACGCCCTTTCTCGTGGTCAGTCGTCGATCGGTTTCGCGTCCACCTCGATCGGCCGGGCGTCGGGCCGGGGGTCGGGGAGCGTGCCCGAGCTCTCCTTCGAGCCGGGGAGCGGGCTTTCGTCGTCAGGGGCTTTGAGGTAGTCGGGCAGGTAGGCCTCGCCGGCGTTCAGAGCCGGGGCGGCGTGGCCGCTCGTCACGGCGCGCTCGGCGCGGCGGATCATCGAGGGGCTCACGGGATTGGCCGCGTCGACGGCGTCTTGGTAGTTGGTCTCCAGCTCGTTCACGAGCTCGCTCGCCGCCTCGGGAGAGAGGCCGCCGTACTGCACGGCGGAGAGCACGTTCATGGCGTCTCGCTGGAGGGCGAGGAAGCGCGAGGAGGCGTCCTCCTCCTCGGAGGCGCGGCGACCGTAGTCGCGCACGCGCAGGACCACCTCGAAGTAGAGCCCGAGGACGAGGAGCCCGAGGGCCGTCAGCTGGACGGGGAAGAGGTCCAGGAAGCAGTCGAAGAGGATGCAGACGCCCGAGCCCACGAGGCAGAGGATCACGAAGACGCCGAGGGCCTTCCTGCGGCGCTCGTAGCTCGCGCCCTGGAGCTCGTGGACGACGCGGGTCCAGGAGACGTTGTCGTAGGCGTAGCGAGCGCGCTTGGCGCAGACGTCGAGCCGGTTGGACGAGAAGGGGAACTCTCGCTTTGCCATGATCGCGATCCTTCCGTTTGGCTGAAGGCACGGAAAAGCGGACCGTCCGGAAACGATCCGCCGAGTTCGTACCCTTTCGCGGGAGCCGCGAGCGCCGGGGCGCCGCTTTCGGCATTTGACCGCGCGGGCGGCACTGCGGAGAATGGATTGCTTCGGGGAGGGTTCGAGAAGCTGAGAGGAGCCGTGCGATTCCATGAAGCTCACCGGCGCGCGGATCGTGTTGGAATGTCTGCTGGAGCAGGGCGTGGATACCGTCTTCGGCTATCCGGGTGGCACCATCCTGAACGTCTACGACGCGCTCTACGACTACCGCGATCGAATCAAGCACTATCGCACCGCCCATGAGCAGGGTGCGGCCCACGCGGCCGACGGCTACGCCCGCTCCACCGGCAAGGTGGGGGTGTGCCTCGCCACCTCGGGCCCGGGCTCCACGAACCTCGTGACCGGCATCGCCACGGCCTCCATGGACTCCTCGCCGGTGGTCTTCATCACCTGCAACGTGGGCGAGAACCTCATCGGCAAGGACTCCTTCCAAGAGGTGGACATCACCGGCATCACGATGCCCATCACCAAGTGCAACTACCTCGTGCACCATGCGGATGAGCTGGCCGACGTCATCCGCGAGGCCTTCGCCATCGCCCGAAGCGGCCGACCGGGCCCCGTGCTCATCGACATCCTCAAGAACGCCACCGCCGAGGAGGCGGACTACGAGTTCATGCCCTTGGAGGAGCAGCACCGCCATGGGCGCCTCGCCCTGCTCCTCGGGCGTTCCAGCCACGACATGACGGCTCCCGAACCCGACCTCGCCGACATCGATGCCCTCGTGGCCATGATCGCCGAGAGCCAGAAGCCCCTCATCATCTGCGGAGGCGGCGTGGTGAGGGGCCGGGCCCACGAGGAGCTCGCGATCTTCGCCGAGCGCATCGACGCCCCCGTGGCCATCACGATCATGGGCGCCGGCGGCTTCAACGGCCGAAACCCCCTCACCACGGGCATGATCGGCATGCACGGCTCCATGGCCTCCAACCAGGCCGTCGACAGTTGCGACCTGCTCATCGCGCTCGGCACGCGCTTCTCCGATCGCGTGGCCTTGGACCCCGCCACCTTCGCCGCCCAGGCCAAGATCGTGCAGGTGGACATCGATCGCTCCGAGATCAACAAGAACGTGCAGACCGACCACCACATCGTGGGCGATGTGAAACGCGTGCTCCAGCTCCTGAACGAGCGGGTGGAGAAGAAGTACAACTTCAGTTGGAAGAACTACGTCTTCGGCTTTCCCACGGAGACGAAGTACTCTCTGGCCGGCGATGCCCTCACGCCCAAGCAGATCTCGGATGCCGTGGCCCGCATCGCCCCCTGGGACACCATCGTGGCCACGGACGTGGGCCAGCACCAGATGTGGGTCACCCAGCACTTCCACTACGACTATCCCGGCCAGCTCCTCACCTCCGGCGGCTTCGGCTCCATGGGATTCGGCCTGGGGGCGGCCATCGGCGCCAAGGTGAGCCATCCCGATAAGACGGTGCTCCACATCACCGGCGACGGCAGCTTCCGCATGAACTGCAACGAGTTGGCCACGGTGGCCTACTACGACATCCCCATCGTGACGATCATCTTCGACAACCGCACGCTGGGCATGGTCCGCCAATGGCAGACGCTCATCTACGACGAGCGCTACAGCGAGACGGACATCGCCCGTGAGCCGGATTACGTGAAGCTGGCCGAGGCCTACGGGCTCGAGGGCCGCCGGGTCTCCAACGTCAAGGACTTCGAGGAGGCCCTCACCGAGGCCCTCGCCTCGGGCCACGGCTACGTCATCGATTGCGCGATCGACAAGGACGAGAAGGTCCGGCCCATGGTCCAGGGCGGCGATCCCATCACCCAGTTCATCCTCAACTGAGAAAGGCGTGCGTATGGAGAAGCTCCGCTATACCCTCGCCGTCTTGGTGGACAACGAGGCCGGCGTGTTGAGCCAGGTTTCGCGGCTCTTCGCCCGCAAGGGCTACAACATCGAATCGCTCGCCGTGGGCACCACCGACGATCCGCAGGTGAGCCGCATGACCATCGAGGTCCTCGCTGACAACGAGCCCCAAGTGCGCCTCCTCTGCAACCAGCTGAGGAAGCTCTTCCCGGTGCACACGGTGAAGCTCCTCTCGCCCTCGGTGGCGGTGCGTCGCGAGCTCGTGCTCGTGAAGGTGGCCACCGAATCGCCCGCGGCCAGAAACGAGATCATCCAGCTGGCGAACGTCTTCCGCGCGAACATCATCGACGTCACGCCGAGCGCCCTCACCGTGGCCGTGGTGGGCGAGGAGGGCAAGAACGACGCGCTCATGAACCTCATCGAGCTCCACGGCATCAAGGAGCTCGTGCGCACCGGGGTGGTGGCCCTCGAGCGGGGCGCCGCCACCATCGACGAGGAAACCAAGGTCAAAGACGAGTTCGACTACGGCAAGAACGTCCGCTAGCGGCGTTGTGCGAGTTGGGCCGAGGGCCCGAGAGAGGAACGTGCACCATGGCACACATGTACTACGAGCAGGACTGCGATCTGAACGTGCTCGACGGCAAGAAGATCGCCATCGTCGGCTACGGCTCCCAGGGCCACGCCCACGCGCTGAACCTGCGCGATTCCGGTTGCGACGTGATCTGCGGCCTGCGCCCCGGCAAGAGCTGGGAGAAAGCCGAGAAAGACGGCTTCCAGGTGCTCACGGTGGCCGAGGCCGCAAAGGCCGCCGACATCGTCATGATGCTCGTGAACGACGAGCGCGCGGCCGAGATCTACCGCGAATCCGTGGCCGAGAACCTCGAGCCCGGCAATGCGCTCGCCTTCGCCCACGGCTTCAACATCCGCTACAAGCAGATCGTGCCGCCCAAGGACGTGGACGTGTTCATGGCCGCTCCCAAGGGCCCGGGCCACACGGTTCGCGGGCTCTACGAGGCGGGCAAGGGCGTGCCCTGCCTCGTGGCCGTGGAACAGGACGCCTCCGGTCGCGCGATGGAGATCGCCCTCGCCTACATCGCCGGCATCGGCGGCGCCCGTGCCGGCATCATGGAGACCACGATGCACGATGAGACCGAGACCGACCTCTTCGGCGAGCAGACCGTGCTCTGCGGCGGCGTGGTGGACCTCATGCAGTGCGGCTTCGAGGTGCTCTGCGAGGCCGGCTATGCGCCCGAGAACGCCTACTTCGAGTGCATCCACGAGATGAAGCTCATCATCGACCTCATCAACAAGGGCGGCGTGGCGGCCATGAACTACTCCATCTCCGACACCGCCGAGTACGGCGAGTACGTGAGCGGCCCCCGCGTGCTCCCCCACGACGAGATCAAGGCCAACATGCGCGCCGTCCTCGCCGACATCCAAGACGGTTCCTTCGCCGGCCGCTGGATCGCCGAGAACAAGAACGGCCGCACCTTCTTCAACTCCAAGCGCGACCTGCTCGCCGAGCATCCCATGGAGAAGGTGGGCCGCGAGCTGCGGAACAACATGCTCTGGAAAGACGCCGACGAGGGCGACAAGGGCCTCGACTCCGCGTCCAACTAGCCGCCGTGCCCCAGTGATCGCTCGGAGAACGAAGGGAAGCGAAGCATGCGTTCCGATCAGGTGAAGCAGGGGGTCGACCGGGCCCCGAACCGGAGCCTCCTCTACGCCTTGGGCTACACCGACGAGGAACTCTCCCGTCCGCTCGTGGGCGTGGTGAGCTCCTTCAACGAGATCGTCCCCGGCCACATGAACATCGACAAGGTCGCCCAAGCCGTGAAAGACGGCATCTACGCCGCCGGTGGCACGCCCGTCATGTTCCCGGCCATCGCCGTCTGCGACGGCATCGCCATGGGCCACGTCGGCATGAGGTACTCGCTGGCCAGCCGCGAGCTCATCGCCGATTCCACCGAGGCCATGGCCATCGCACACCAGTTCGACGGTCTCGTGATGATCCCCAACTGCGACAAGAACGTGCCCGGCCTCCTCATGGCGGCCGGCAGGCTGAACATCCCCACGATCTTCGTCTCCGGCGGCGCCATGCTCGCCGGCACGCTCCCCGATGGCCGGCGCACCTGCCTGTCCCACATGTTCGAGGCCGTGGGCGCCTACCACGCCGGCACCCTCGACGAGGCCGGTGTGGCCGAATACACGGAGAGGTGCTGTCCTACCTGCGGCAGCTGCTCCGGCATGTACACGGCGAACTCCATGAACTGCCTCACCGAGGCCATCGGCATGGCCTTGGAGGGCAACGGCACGATCCCCGCGGTCTACTCGGCGCGCCTTCGGCTGGCCAAGGAGACCGGCATGAAGATCATGGAGCTCATCGAGCGCGACATCCGGCCCCGCGACATCATGACGCCGGCTGCCTTCCACAACGCCGAGACCGTGGACATGGCCCTCGGCTGCTCCACGAACACGATGCTCCACCTCCCGGCCATCGCCCACGATGCCGGTGTGGACATGGACATCTCCATGGTGAACGAGATCTCCGATGCCACGCCCAACCTCTGCCATCTGGCGCCGGCCGGCGATGCCTACATCGAGGACCTCCATCAGGCGGGCGGCGTCTACGCCGTCATGGCCGAGCTCGCCGCCGCGGGCCTCTTGGACACGGGCGGCATCACCGTCTCCGGCAAGACGGTGGGGGAGAACATCGCCGGCGCCCGGGTGGGGGACGATCGCGTGATCCGACCGCTCGACGACCCCTTCAGCCGAAGCGGCGGCATCGCCGTGCTCTACGGCAACCTCGCCCCCGATGGCTGCGTGGTGAAGCAAAGCGCCGTGAGCCCCGAGATGATGGTCCACAGCGGTCCCGCCCGGGTCTTCGACTCCGAGGAGGAGGCCATCGAGGTCATCTACGACGGCGGCATCCGCGAAGGCGATGTGGTGGTCATCCGCTACGAGGGCCCCAAGGGTGGCCCCGGCATGCGGGAGATGCTGAATCCCACCTCCGCCATCTGCGGCATGGGGCTCGACGATTCGGTGGCCCTCATCACCGACGGCCGCTTCTCCGGCGCCACCCGTGGCGCCTCCATCGGCCACGTGAGCCCCGAGGCCGCGTCCGGCGGGCTCATCGGCCTCGTGGAGGAGGGGGACGTCATCTCCATAGACATCCCGAACCATTCGATCACCCTCGATGTCGGCGAAGACGAGCTCGCCCGGCGCCGCTCTGCGTGGACGTGCCCCGAACCCAAGGTGAAGAGCGGCTACCTGGCCCGTTACGCCAAGCTCGTCTCCTCGGCCGACAAGGGGGCGATCCTCCAATAGCCATGGACGCAACCCACGCGCTCGCAACGCCGCCGGTCCTCTTCGAGCGGAGCCCCCTCGTGGCCTCGGTGATGGGGGCCTTGGATCGCACGGGCAATCCCGCGCCCGCGCTCCGCGGCCTCATCGACGAGGCCGTGGCCTACGGTTGGCAGGGCGATCTCTGGCATGCCGCGTTGGCGGAGTCGCTCGTGGCGAGCGAGAACCCCTTCACGTTGGTCGCGGAACGACGAGAAGCGCCCAAGGACAGCCTCTGGGAGTTGGCGCTTCAGGATCTGGGCCTCTACCGGCGTTGGTTCGATCTCAGGCTCCCGCCGGCCTTCGACGTGGCTCGGGAGTTCTCCCACGAGCCGCTCCGGGCTCCTCGAGCCGAGGCCGGTCGGCGCATCCTCGGGCTCGCCCGGGCGCTTGCCGAGGGGGCGAGGGCCAAGGACCCCGAAGCCATGCTCGGCGCCCTCGCCTCGTTCTTGCACGACTTCGGAGCGGGCAAGCTGGGTCTCGCCGAGCTCTTCCGCGCCCACGAGGGCCCGGAGGGCCCGAGCCTTTCCGCCGTGGAGGGCCGGCGCACCGTGCGCCTCTCCGATCTCGTGGGCTACGAGCGCCAGAAGGAGCTCCTGCGCGAGAACACCGAGGCCTTCCTCGCAGGCCAGGGGGCGAACAACGTGCTCCTCTACGGCGACGCGGGCACGGGGAAGTCCACCTCGGTCCAGGCCCTGGCCGGCGAGTACGCCTCCCGGGGCCTTCGGATCATCGAGCTCTACAAGCGCCAGTTCGCGCTCATCCCCGGGATCCTGAACCTCGTCAAGCATCGCCATTACCGCTTCATCCTGCTCCTCGACGACCTCTCCTTCGAAGAGGACGAGGTGGAGTACAAGCAACTCAAGCAGGTCATGGAGGGGGGTGGCGAGGCGGCACCCGAAAACGTCCTCTTCTACGCCACCTCCAACCGTCGCCATCTGGTGAAGGAGACCTGGGCCGATCGTTCGGATCTCCAGCATGATGGCGACGTCCACCGCTCCGACACCATGGAGGAGAAGCTCTCCCTCGCCGGCCGCTTCGGTCTCCAGATCTACTATCCGAACCCCACCTTCGAGGAATACCACGCCATCGTGCGCGCCCTCGCGAGGCGCTCGGAGGCGCTCTCTGCCATGGATGACGAGGAGCTGCGCTCCCAAGCTGCCACCTGGCAGGTGCGCCGGGGCAACCGCTCCGGCCGCACGGCCCGGCAATTCGTGAGCGACCTGCTCTCCCGGGTGCCCGACGACGCCCGAAACCCCGATGATCCCGCGGACGCCAAGGAAGGCTAGGCAAGCCCATGCTCACCCTCGACAAGATCTACCAAGCCGCCTTCACGCTGAAAGACGTGGCGCGTAAGACCGATCTCCTCTACGCACCGGATCTCCTGAAGAGCGCCGATCTCTACCTCAAGACCGAGAACCTGCAGGTCACGGGATCGTTCAAGGTGCGCGGGGCCTACAACAAGATCAACGCGCTCACGCCCGAGCAGCGATCGGCGGGCATCGTGGCCTGCTCCGCCGGCAACCACGCCCAGGGCGTGGCTCTGGCGGCCACCCGCATGGGCATCAAGAGCGTCGTGTGCATGCCCGATGGCGCGCCCATCTCCAAGGTGGAGGCCACCAAGCGCTTGGGCGCCGAGGTGGTGCTCGTGAAGGGCGGCTACGACGACGCCCACGCCCATGCGCTGGAGCTGCAGAAGAGGACCGGCGCCACCTTCATCCATCCCTTCGACGACGAGCTCGTCATCGCGGGGCAGGGGACCATCGGCCTCGAGATCCTCGACCAGCTGCCACAGGTGGACGCCATCGTCGTCCCCATCGGGGGCGGAGGCCTCATCTCCGGCGTGGCCTGCGCCGTGAAGAGCCTCAATCCGAACGTGAAGATCTACGGCGTCCAAGCCGAGGGTGCGCCCTCGATGATGGTCTCGGTCCAAGACGAGAGGATCGAGACGCTCGAGAGCGCCAGCACCTTCGCCGATGGCATCGCCGTCAAGCGTCCCGGAAACATCACCTTCCAGATGACCGAGCGCTACGTCGACGACATCGTCACGGTCTCGGAAGACGAGATCGCCGCCGCCATCCTCGCCCTCATCGAGCGGCAGAAGCTCATCGCCGAGGGCGCGGGCGCGGTGTCGGTGGCCGCGGCGCTCTTCGAGAAGCTCCCCATCGAAGGCCGGAAGGTGGTGTGCATCGTCTCGGGCGGCAACATCGACGTGAACATCCTCTCCCGCGTCATCACCCGCGGGCTCGTCACCGATGGCCGAAACTCCCTGCTGCGCATCGCCCTGGAAGACAAGCCCGGGCAGCTCCAAGGGGTCTCGGAGATCATCGCCCGCTGCGGCGGCAACGTGGTGTCGGTCCAGTACGAGCGCTCGGACGCCAACATGGCCATTTCCAGCTGCTATCTCATGATCGGCATGGAGACCCGCGACTTCGCCCAGATCCAGCAGATCAAAGACGAGCTGGCCAAGGAGGGCTTCCAGATCGCCGACAGGAGCTAGCGGCCACTCGTCGATCGGTTTCGCGGCCACCTGCGCCTCTTCAATCGGAAGTTGCGGGACGTCGGCCGCGCGGTGGGCGGCGAGGTGGTGCGGCGCGCGATCGTTGGGGTAAAGACCGCCAAAACGATTGGGACGGCGAGCGGCGGCGAGACCTCGCGCCCCATACCTCGAAGGGCGGACGCCATGGCAGATGCAACCTCCACGCAGAGCTCCCAAGCGGCGGCTCCGACGCAAGCCCCGAGCACGACGGCCCAGGCGCCCGCGACCACGAGCGGAGGCGCGCCCGCCACCACCTCGAGCGGCGCGCCCGCGCGGAAGAACAGCTTCAAGGCCACGCTCACCGTCTTCGACATGGTGATCTACGGCCTCATCTTCATGGTGCCGATCGCGCCGTTCCCGATCTTCGCCTCGGTCTACAACGCCTCGAACGGCATGCCGCTCCTCGCGTACGGCGTGGGCGGCATCGCGATGCTCTTCACGGCGCTCTCCTTCGGCGTGATGGTGCCGATCTTCCCGTCCTCGGGCTCGATCTTCACCTACACCACCGAGGGCATCAACAAGGGCGTCGGGTTCGTCACCGGCTGGCTCATGATCCTGCAGTACATCATCACGCCGGACATCATGTTCATCATGGCGGCGAACTCGCTCAAGGGCATCCCCGGCCTCGCCGACGTGCCGATCTGGATCTGGTGCCTGCTCTTCCTGGCCTTCTGCACGCTCGTGGCCATCCGCGGCATCGGCACGACGATGATCCTCGATCGCATTGCCCTCGTGGGCGAGCTCATCGTCCTCGGGCTCTTCATCGGCTTCGCGGTGGCCTACATCATCAACCCCCACACCAGCGCGCACTTCACGGCCTCGGCCATCTTCGATCCCTCGAAGTTCAGCGCCCAGGCGATGTTCAGCGCGATCTCGCTCTGCGCCCTGAACTTCGTCGGCTTCGGCTCCGTGGCCACGCTCACCCAGGAATCCAAGGCCGGCCCGAAGGGCCCGGGCAAGGCCATGGTCATGATCGTCATCGTCCTCGCCGTGCTCTTCTGCTCGATGAGCTTCGTCGCCACGTGCGCCGATCCCTCGGGCCAGATCTTCAAGGATCACCCGACCGAGGGCTTCTACATCCTCGCCGGCGTGGTCGGCGGCGTCGGCGGCGGCAACGGCGAGTGGCTCATGCTCACGTGCGAGATCGCCAACGTTCTCGCGCTCGGCATCTTCACCGGCCTCGCCGCCCAGACCTCAATCGCGCGCATCCTCTACGTCATGGGCACCGCGGGCGCCATGCCCAAGCGCCTCGGCGAGATGAACCAGAAGAACAGCACGCCCGTGGTGGCCACGATCTTCGTCGGCATCGTGAACCTCGTGGTGCTCTTCCCGATGATCCTCGTCGGCCAGAACGTCTCGGCCGAGATGAGCAACTTCGGCGCGCTCTCGAGCTACTTCCTCCTGAACTTCGTGGTGCTCTGGTATGTCTGGGGTAAGCGCAAGGAGCACAAGGTGTTCCGGCACCTCATCTTCCCGGTGCTCGGCTGCATCTTCACGGCCATCTTCATCTTCACGCTCGACCTCATCCCGCAGATCGTCGGCGTGGTCTGGCTCGTCGCCGGCATCATCATCTACCTCGTGGTCACGCGGAAGTTCCACCACGAGATCGATATGTCGAAGGCCGGCTGAGCCCTCGACACGCCCCTTCATCCAGCGTCTGAGCTCGCCGGGTGGGTGTGGACGCGGTGCGCGGTTTGCGCAGGCGCCCCGCCCACCCGGTGGTGTGATGGCGTTGAGCCCTATACTTGCAGGTGAAAGGCGAACGTCGAGGACTGTCGCTTCGCATGGGTGCCCGTGCTCGAAAGGAACGGCTATGAAGGGAATCGTGCTCGCCGGAGGCCACGGCACGAGGCTCCACCCGCTCACCCAGGCCGTCTCGAAGCAGCTGTTGCCGGTCTACGACAAGCCGATGATCTACTATTCGCTCTCCGTGCTGCTCATGGCGGGCATCCGCGAGATCCTCATGATCACGACCCCCGAGGACAACCCGAACTTCAAGCGGCTCCTCGGCGATGGCTCCGAGCTCGGCGTCAAGCTCACCTACGAGGTGCAGGATTCGCCGGACGGCCTCGCCCAGGCCTTCGTCATCGGGCGCGACTTCATCGCGGGGGAGCCCTCCGCGCTCGTCCTCGGCGACAACATCTTCTACGGCGGCGGCTTCACCGGCATGCTCAAGCGCGCCCGCGAGCGCGCCGAGAGTGGCCGGGCCACGATCTTCGCCTGCAAGGTGAACGATCCCCAGCGCTTCGGCGTCGTCGAGTTCGACGAGGAGGGCACGGCCATCTCCATCGAGGAGAAGCCGCGCCATCCGCGCTCGGATTACTGCGTGACGGGCCTCTACTTCTACGACGAGCACGCGTGCGACTACGCCGCCGAGCTCCAGCCCTCGAACCGAGGCGAGCTCGAGATCACCGACCTCAACCAGATCTACCTCGAGAAGGGCCTGCTCTCGGTGGAGAACCTCGGCCGCGGCTTCGCCTGGTTCGACACCGGCACCGTGGCCTCGCTCGCCAACGCGGCCGAGTTCATCCGCGTCGTCGAGTACCACACGGGCGTGAAGGTCGGCTCCATCGAGGAGATCGCCTACGACGCCGGATGGATCTCCCGCGCGCAGCTGCTCGCGCTCGCCTCCAAGGCCGACAAGACCGATTACGGCCACTACCTGAAGCACATCGCGTACTCGACTCGCCGCTAGCGCACCTTCGCGCCGCTTCGCGCTCCGAACGCTCAGGCGTCGGGGAAGCGCTTCAAGCGGGCCCGCTCCTCGGCGCCCTCGTCCTCGGTGCCGTCGAAGTAGGGGCTCAGGGTATCCACCACGAGGCGCACGGCGCCGGGGTGGATGAGGGCCTCGAAGCCCGCGACCTCGCCCTCGATGGGCTCGCCGTCCACCTGCATCGGCACGGGCATCGAGGCGCGCACGAGGGCGTGGCGGCCCTTGAAGCTCTCGATCTGGGGGCGCCCGAGGTTCTTGCCCGAGGGGTCGAGGAAGCCGAAGAGGACGGGCTTCAGGAGCCCCACGGCGTCCGGCGTCTCGAGGACGATGACGTCGAGGAGCCCGTCGTCGAGGCGGCAATCGGGCACGATCTCTATATCGCCTTGGATCATGGCCGTGTTCGCCACGAGGCAGGCGATGCCGTCGCGCTCGATGTGCTCGCCGTCGAGCTCGATGGAGAAGCGCACGACCGGCGGCTGGGGGTTCGCGAGCGCGGCCATGAAGTAGGCCATCTGCCCCATGGCATGGCGGTTCGACGCGCCGGCGCGCATGAGCTCGGCGTCGAAGCCCGTGCCGGCCATGAGGGAGAAGTTCCTGCGTTCCACGCCCCCGCGCTCGTTCGCCCAGGCGATCTCACCGAGGTCGGCGCTCACGGTGCGACCCCGGCGGCACGCGTAGGCGAGCGCGAAGGGCTCGGCGGCGTTGCCGAGGCCCGAGAAGAAGAGGTTCACCGGCCCCGAGGGAAAGACGCAGACCGTGATGTCTCGACCGGAGACGGCGGCGAGCAGGCGCGTGATCTCGTAGTCGCCCCCGGAGAGCACGACGAGATCGAAGTCCTCGGCTCCCGCGAGCGCCGCGCGCTCGTCCCAGGTCTCGCCGAGCTGGCGCAGGAGGCACTCGTCGCCGGCCTCCAGCAAGTAGCGCTGGAATTGGAAGACGGCGTCCGAGGCATAGCCCGTGGCTCCGGCGTGGATGATGAGCGTGCGCATGGTCCTCGGCTTCTCGAGTATCCTTAAGCGGCCTAGACCGCCGAGCCCCTAGGGTAGCGCGCGAGCGAACGTTCGCGCGCGTTCGAGCTCCGAGTGTAGGGATGGATGCGTGTACCTCACGACCACGGGAAAAGTCGATGCGTTTCTCGCGCGAGCGCGGGAGGCGTCCGTCGTGGCCGTGGACACCGAGTTTCTGCGGGAGCGCACCTACTTCCCGAAACTCTGCCTCATCCAGCTCGGCACCCACGACGAGCAGGTGGCCATCGACCCCTTGGCCAGGATCGACCTCTCCGGGGTGGGGGAGCTCCTCGCCGATCCCGCCATCCCGAAGGTCTTCCACGCTTGCTCCCAGGACGTGGAGATCCTCACGCAGACCTTCGGCACGCCGCCTGAGAACGTCTTCGACACGCAGATCGCGGCTGCCTTCCTCGGGCACCGCCTGCAGCTCGGCTACGGCACGCTCGTCGAATCCTATTGCGGCGTCCATCTCGACAAAGCCGCCTCCCTCACCGACTGGTCGAGGCGCCCGCTCGACGCCGAGCAGCTCGCCTACGCGCTCGACGACGTGCGCTACCTGCCCAAGATCTACGACCGGATGATGAAGCGGCTGAAGGCCAAGAATCGGCTCGAATGGGTGCTTCCGGAGTGCGAGGCGGCGCGGCTCCACGCCATCGCCGCCGCCGATCCCAAGGAGGCCTACCTCCACGTGCGACGAGCGGGCGGGCTCACCCGGCGCCAGCTCGGCGTGCTCAGGGAGGTGGCCCTGGCGCGCGACACCATGGCCAGGAGAAGGAACATCCCGAGGAAGTGGGTGCTCGGCGACGAGGTGCTCGTGGAGGTGGCCAAGCGCATGCCCACCACCATGGAGCGCCTCCGCAAGATCCGCGGCACGGCCCAGCTCTCCGAGGGCGACGCGAACCTCATGCTCATCGCCTGCAGGCGCGGCAAGGAGTGCCCCACGGCCGATCTCCCCGAGGTCGTGCACCATTCGAAGCCGAGCCAGGAGGCCGAGAGCGCGGTCGATCTCCTCTACGCGATGCTCCGCGTCGTGGCCGAGGAGAGCCGCATCGCCGCGCCGCTCATCGCCAACCGCGAGGATCTGCTCGACTTCATCGCCGGGCGTCCGAACCCCTTGCAGGACGGCTGGCGGGCCGAGGTCGCGGGAGAGCCGCTCCGGCGCCTCATGGCGGGCGAGATCGGGCTCACCATCAAGCGCGGCAAGGTCGTGCGCCTCTAGGGAAAGGCGCTCGCATCGAGGCTCCGCGGGCGCGAGACGAGGCCTCGGAGCAGCGCTTCGAGACATCTCCCGATTGTCGTCACACCCACGGCCTACACTTGAGGCGTCTCTTAGGGGCGACGGGCCCCTCGGAAGGACCGGAGGTCCCATGTATCCCATGTTCTACGGCTACGGCATGGACTGGAGCTATCTCCTGCTCGTCATCGTCTCCCTCATCCTGGGATTCGCCACGCAGGGCTACATCAAGAGCACCTACAACACGTGGTCGAAGGTGCCGCTTCCCGGTGGCAAGAGCGGCGCCCAGGTGGCCGAGGCCATGCTCGCCTACGACCACGTGACGGTCAACGGCATCCTCGCCACGCCCGGCCAGCTCACCGACCACTACGATCCGCGCGACAACACGCTGCACCTCTCCAACGAGAACCTCTCGGGCGGCTCGGTTGCCTCGGCGGCCGTCGCCTGCCACGAGACCGGCCATGCGGTGCAGACGGCCCGGGGCTACCTCCCCGGCAAGATCCGCACGGCCCTCGTGCCGGTGGTGAACTTCTGCTCGGCGGCCTGGATGATCGTCTTCATCATCGGCGTCTTCATGGCGTTTTCCGGCCTCATGCTCCTCGCCATCATCCTCTTCGCGTTCTCCGTGCTCTTCCAGCTGGTCACGCTGCCGGTGGAGTTCGACGCCTCGCATCGCGCCATCGTCTACCTGCGCGCGGCCGGCTACGACGAGACCACGCTCCGCGGCGCGAAGAAGGTGCTCACGGCCGCCGCGCTCACCTACGTGGCAGCCGCGCTCACCTCGATCATGCAGCTCCTCTACCTCCTCGGCCAGACCGAGAGGCGGCGCTAGATGGCGGGTGGGCCCGTCTCCGTCGCACGCGCCCTCGGCATCGCCAAGGGAGCCTTGGCGGGCGTCGGCGCCCTGCGCGTCGTCGGCGAGGTCTCCGGCTTCAGGGGGCCGAACGCCCGCAGCGGGCACTGCTACTTCGAGCTTAAGGACGAGGAGGCGTCCATGAGCGTCATCGTCTGGCGCTCCACCTACGCCAAGCTCGGCTTCGAGCTGAAGGACGGCATGGAAGTGGAGATGAGCGGCTCCTTCGACGTCTACGTGCGCTCGGGGAAGATGTCGTTCATCGCCTCGCGGGTCGAGGTCACGGGAGAGGGGGCGCTTCGCCAACGGGTGGCGGCGCTCGCGAGGAAGCTCGCGGCCGAGGGGCTCATGGACGAGTCCGCGAAGCTCAAGGTGCCCGCGTTCTGCGAGCGGGTCGCCGTGGTCACCTCGCTCTCGGGCTCGGTGAAGGACGACGTCGTGCGCACGCTCGGCCGCAGGAACCGCCTCGTGGAGATCGAGCTCGTCTCCTGCAGCGTCCAAGGCGCGGACGCGCCGCCCACCATCACCCGCGCCCTCAAGGCCGCCGAGGCGAGCCGACCCGACGCCATCCTCCTCGTGCGCGGGGGCGGCTCCTACGAGGACCTCATGGCCTTCAACGACGAGGGCCTCGCGCGCACCATCTGCGCGCTCTCGGTGCCCGTGGTCACGGGAATCGGCCACGAGCCCGACGTGACCATCGCCGATCTCGTGGCCTCGAGGCGCCAGTCCACGCCCACGGCAGCGGCCGAATCGGTGGCTCCGCCCATGAGCCAGCTGGTGGGAGCGCTGCTCGAGCGCTCCCGGAGGCTCGAGGCCACCATCACCCGCCGCCTCGAGGGGGCCTCGGAGGCCCTCGAGGGCATCGGCCATCGCGCGCCGCTCTCCCTCGCGCAGAACCTCCGCCGGCGGCGCGAGGCGCTGCAGTCGCTCGCCTCCGTGCGCGTCATGCGCGATCCGTCGCTCATCGTCCTCGACCGCGCCCGCGATCTCGACCGCGCGGAGGAGCGCATCGCCGACGCGCTCCCACGGGGGCTCGCGCGCCAGGAGGAGCTCCTCGGCCGCCTCGGCTCGCGGGCGAACCTCGCGGCTCGCGCGAGCGTCGAGCGCGCCTCGGGGAGGCTCTCGGCCCTCGCGGCCTCGCTCACCGCGCTCTCGCCCTTGGCCGTGCTCTCCCGGGGCTATGCCATCGTGCGGGATGAGGCGGGGCACGTGGTCGCCAAGGCCGCGTCCCTTCGCGCGGGCGAGGCGATCTCGGCGATCCTCGCCGAGGGCTCCTTGGAGGCGGAGGTCACGGCCGTGCGCGAATCGTCGGAGAACGCAACTCGGTAGCACGGCATCCGTGCCCGGCTCGGAAGGGAAGACCATGGACAACGACAAGCCCATCGAGGAACTCAGCTACAAGGAGGGCTCCATCGAGCTAGAGCGCATCGTGCGCTCCCTCGAAGCGGGGGATCTCGAGCTCGAGGAGGCGCTCGAGCGCTACGAGCGCGCCTCGCGGCTCTTGAAATCGCTTCGGGCGCGGCTCGCCGACGCCGAGCAGAAGGTGAGCGTGCTCATGGCCGCCAACGAGGCGGAACTCGAGGCGCTGCCGACGGAGCTCTCGGCGCCCAAGAGCGCCTTCATCGACGAGGAATAGGGGAGCGTCATGGACGACTGCATCTTCTGCAAGATCGCCGCGGGGGAGATCCCCTCCACCGTGGTCTACGAGAACGACCGCGCCATCGCCATCGAGGATCTGAACCCCCAGGCGCCGGTGCACGTGCTCGTCATGCCCAAGACCCACCACGCGAACATCTTGGACGGCGTCGAGGCCGATGAGCTCGCCGCCCTCGTGGAGGCCATCGGCGAGGTGGCGAAGGCGAAGGGGCTCGAGGAGCGCGGCTTCCGCGTCATCGCCAACACCGGCGCCGACGCCGGCCAGACGGTGGACCACCTGCACGTCCACGTGCTCGGCGGCCGCGAGCTCGGCGAAGGGCTGCTCGCTTAGAATGGGAGCCGAAAAGGCGCGTCGCGCCAGAGGGCATACGCTTCGGTGGGGGGAGCATTCATGAACGTTCTCGTGATCAACGCCGGTTCTTCATCGCTCAAATACCAGCTCATCGACCTCACCACCCAGGAGGTCCACGCGAAGGGCAACTGCGAGCGCATCGGCATCGAGGGATCCTTCATCACCCACTCCGAGCACGGCGGCGAGACCGAGCGCACCCCGGCGCCGTTCCCCACGCATCGCGACGCCTCGGAATACGTCCTCGACCTCATCACCGGCCTCGGCCTCTCCATCGACGGCATCGGCCACCGCGTGGTGCAGGGCGGTTGGTACTTCCCGAAGAGCGTCGTCGTCGACGACGAGGTGCTTGCGAAGGTGCGCGAGGTCGCGCCGCTCGCCCCGCTCCACAACTACGTCGAGGCCGACGTCGTCGACGCCATGCGCGCCGCGATGCCCGAGGTGGGCAACGTCGTCGTCTGCGACACGTCCTTCCATTACTCCATGCCCGAGACCTCCTGGCGCTACGCCCTGCCGCGCGACGTCTGCGATCGCCTGCACATCCGCAAGTACGGTGCCCACGGCACCTCGCACCGCTACATCTGGCGCGCCACGAACGAGTTCACCCACGGCGAGACGCACAAGCTCATCTCGCTCCACCTCGGTAGCGGCTCCTCCCTCTGCGCCATCGAGGACGGCAAGTCCATGGACACGACCATGGGCCTCACACCGCTCGACGGCCTCATCATGGGCACCCGCACCGGCACTGTAGACCCGGCCACGGTCTTCTACCTCGAGCGCGTGGGCGGCTACACGGTCGACGAGGTGGACACGATGATGAACAAGCAGTCCGGCCTCCTCGCGCTCTCCGGCATCTCCTCCGACACGCGCGACATCGAGGCGGGCGCCGAGAAGGGTGACGAGAACTGCATCATCGCCCTCGAGATGTTCGGCTATCGCACGGCCCAGCTCACCCTCGAGATGGCCCAGGCGATGGAGGGCTTCGACACCATGGCCTTCTCCGCCGGCATCGGCGAGAACTCCCCGCTCTGCCGCGAGAAGATCTGCGAGCGCCTCGCCTGGCAGGGCGTGAGGATCGACAAGGAGAAGAACGCCGTGCGCTCGGGCGAGGTCCGCGACATCACGGGCGAGGGTTCCTCCGTGCGCGTCCTCGTCGTGCCCACGAACGAGGAGCTCATGATCGCCTACGACGTCCAGGAGCTTCTCGGCTAGACGCCCCGACACACCTTCCGCATGCACGCGCGGCCGGAGCCCTCGGGCTTCGGCCGCATCTTTCCGTCGACTGGCCTAGAGGGCGTTTCGAAGCGCGTGGATGCGAGCTAGGAGGTCTGCACGACCTCGAAGCTGTAGTCGCGCGTGTCGCGATGGAGGACCGAGTACTCGAAGAGCTGGCCGTCCCTCAGATACACCACCTGGTCGATCTCGAGGACGGGCGTGTTCTCGGGGAGGTTCAGCGCCTCGCGCTCGCCCGTCGTGGGCATGACCGCGCGCAGCTGGCGGTGGGCGCTCGCCACGGTGAGGCCCGTCACCTTGGCGACGTATTGGTAGAGCGATTCGCTCACATCGTCTTCGGTGAGGTCGGGCAGGATGGTGATGGGGATCCACGTGCAGGAGACGAGCCCGCGCGTGCCGTTCACGTGGCGCACGCGCTCGATGCGGTAGACGAACGTGCCCTCGGGCACGCGCAGGCGATCGGCCACGCGCCCCTCGGCCTCCACCACCTCGAAGGCCTTCACCTCGGTCTCGGCGTTCACGCCGTGCGTGCGCGCGTAGTTGGCGTAGCCGGAGAGCGAGATGTCGTCCTCGGTGCGGTCGAGGGCGTCGCTGTCCTTCACGAAGGTGCCGGCACCGCGCCGCTTGACCACGAGCCCCTTGTCCACGAGGAGGTCGAGGGCGCGGCGGATGGTGATGCGGCTCACGCCGTAGATGCGGCAGAGTTCCTCGGCGACGGGAAGCTGCTGGTTGGGCTGGTACTCTCCGCTGCGGATCTTTGATTCAATGTCGTGCGTGACGTATTCGTACTTGAGCGGCATACGGCCTGGCCTCCGACGTTGGCACGTGTGCGGCCGGGGCCCCGTCTCGGACGCAGCGATGGCGATCGAACTCACCTCGGATGGTACTGCTTTACGGGGAAACCGTCGAAGAAAATCCGTCTATGCAGGGCTCAGTGCGGTCGTTCGCCCATCGAGATCGATGGTCGGCGAGGCGATTCGCCGCCGTCGCCCGCGGCGATTACACGCGGCACGCATGGGGATAATGGGAGTGTTTGCACTGCCCCGGGCAAGGAGATCGCGATGGCGAGCACGACGGCGACCGCGGAAACCGAGGACCTCATCTTCCTCACCCCCCTCTTCCGCGAGAAGATCTGGGGTGGGCGGCGCCTCGAGCGCGAATTCGGCCATGGCCTGCCCGACGGCCCCATCGGCGAGGCGTGGGTCATCTCGGCCCATCCCGCGCTCGATTGCCCCATCGCGAGCGGCCCGGGAGCGGGCATGACGCTCTCCGAGCTCTGGAAGGCGCGCCCCGAGCTCTTCGGGAACCATCCCTCGGAGATCTTCCCGCTCCTCGTGAAGATCATCGACGCCGAGGAGGACGTCTCGATCCAGGTGCATCCTGATGACGCGTACGCGCGTTCCCACCACCTCGAGGACGGCGGCAAATACGAGTGCTGGTACATCCTCGACGCCGACCCCGGAGCCACGATCATCGTCGGCCAGCGGGCGGGCTCTCCCGAGGAACTCCACAGGCTCGTGGAGGAGGGCCGCTGGGACGAGGTGGTGAACGAGATCCCCATCGCCGCCGGGGATTTCCTCGCCATCGCACCCGGCACCGTCCACGCCGTCAAGCGCGGGACGCTCCTCCTCGAGATCCAGCAGCCGAGCGACATCACCTATCGCCTCTACGACTACGATCGCCCCGATGCCGAGGGCAAGCTGCGCGAGCTTCACGTGGAGCGGGCGCTCGAGGTGGTGGACTTCTCGCTCGAGCCCCCCGAGCGCGCGTTCAAGGCCGAGGACGCCATGGCGCGGAAGGTGCGCGTGCCCGCCACCTCCCCGCTTCTCTGGGGTAAGCCGCTCGCGGGCAGCCTTCGCCTCGAGGAGAACCCGTACTTCTCCGTGGATCTCGTGCAGTCCATGGGCGTCTTCACGCTGCCTCTGGAAGGCCCCTTCCAGTGCGTGTCCGTCATCGAGGGCGAGGGGAGCCTGAACGGCCACGCGGTGGCCAAGGGCGATCACCTCATCGTCGCCTGCGGCGTCCGCGAGCTCAAGCTCGAGGGCACGCTCCGCCTCGTCCTGGCGCGCCCCGCCGGGATTTCAGGCTGATCGATTGTGAGGGGCGCCGCTAGAAGGGCCTGATCGTGAAGGCGCGCTCGAAGACGTCGCCCGGCGCGAGGAAGGTCATGCCGCGCTTGCCCTCGAGGCTCTCGTCCTCATCGGTGGAAGTGGCGCAGCCGGTCCAGGGCTCGAGGGCCACGAAGGGCGCCTTGCGCTCGTAGGACCAGACGCCGAGGTAGGGGAACCCGTCGAAGGACACCTCGACGCCGAGGCCGCTCTTGGTGCCCACGAGCGAGACGATGGAATCCGGCACGTCGGTGAAGCAGAGCGTGTCGCTGTCGAAGAGGTGCCGGGTGAGCGGCACGGTGTCGCTCTCCCTCACGACCTCCATCATCGACTGCCAGTTCCAGAGGCCGGTGGCCACGAGGATGGGCGAGCTCGCCGACCAGGGCTTCGCGAACCGCAGCTCGTAGTCTTCGAAGACCTCGCCGGTGGCCGGATTGAGCGGCACGTTGAAGGCGGGGTGCCCGCCGAGCACGAAGGGCAGATCCACGTCACCCGTGTTCTCCACGCGGAAGCGCTGCTCGAGGCGCTCGCCATCGAGCACGGTGTAGGTCATGGTGAGCTTGAAGTCGAAGGGGTAGAGCGCGCGGGTGTCGTCGTTGGAAACGAGGGTGAGCTGCACCTTGTCCTCCACGGCCTCGTCGATGGCGAAGGGGGAGATGCGCGCGACGCCGTGGCGCTTCATCGGCGCGGGGCCGCGGGAGGTCTCGCAGTAGTCGTCGCGCAGGCGCCCGACGATGGGGAAGAGCACGGGGGATTGGCCCTTCCACCAGGTGCCGTCTCCCTGCCAGAGATACTCGATGCCCTCGCGTTTGATGCTCGTCACCTGCGCGCCGAAGGAATCGACCGTGACGGTGAGGGCGCCCTTGGCGATGGTCGTGACGACGGAATCTCGGTCCATGGTTTCTCCTTCGACGTCGAACGCACTCAAGGCGAGCCCTCCGAGCTCGCGCGTTTCATTCGAGGCCAGTGTAGGCGGCGAGTCCTTCCCGCTCGCGCTCCAATCGGCGAGGTCGGCCGGGCGCTCGCCCGAAGGCGAGGTTTCGGAGCCGCCTGTGGTTGAGTGTTCTACTATGGGGCGCAACCAAACGCGCCCCTTGGGCGAGGCACCACGGGTGGAGGGCCATGCTCCGACTCCGCTCCATCGGAAAGACCTACGACACCGGCGGCTTCTCGCAGGTGGCCCTGAACGACGTCTCGCTTTCCTTCCGCGACAGCGAGTTCGTGGCCATCCTCGGCCCGTCGGGCTCGGGCAAGACCACCCTGTTGAACATCATCGGCGGGCTCGACCACGCAACCTCGGGCGATCTGCTCATCGATGGCATCTCCACGAAGAACTACAGCTCCAAGGATTGGGACACCTTCCGCAACAACCGCGTCGGGTTCATCTTCCAGAGCTACAACCTCATCCCGCACCAGACGGTGCTCGCCAACGTGGAGCTCGCCCTCACGCTCTCCGGCGTCGGCCGGGATGAGCGCCGCCGCCGGGCCCTCGAGGCGCTCGAGGAGGTGGGCCTCGCCGAGCACGCGCGCAAGCGTCCGAACCAGCTCTCCGGCGGCCAGATGCAGCGCGTGGCCATCGCGCGCGCCCTCGTGAACGACCCCGAGATCGTGCTCGCCGACGAGCCCACGGGCGCGCTCGATTCCAAGACCTCCGTGGCGATCATGGACCTGCTCCGCGACATCGCCAAGGACCGGCTCGTGGTCATGGTCACCCACAACCCCGAGCTCGCCGAGGAGTACGCCACGCGCATCGTCTCGCTCGCGGACGGCTCGATCGTGAGCGATTCGCGCCCCTACGATCCCGAGGCGGAGGGCGCCGAGGAGCGCGTGAGGGAGATCCGCCCGGCGCGCATGGGCTTCCTCACCGCGCTCTCGCTCTCCTTCAACAACCTCATGACCAAGAAGGGCCGCACGATCATGACGGCCTTCGCGGGCTCCATCGGCATCATCGGCATCGCGGCCATCCTCGCGCTCGCCAACGGCGTGAACGCCTACATCCAGCACGTGGAGGAGGACACGCTCTCCTCCTATCCCATCCAGATCACGTCCTCGAGCTTCGACATGACGTCGATGATGGGGATCTCCATGGACCTCGACCCCGAAGCCGAGCCCGAAGGCGATGACGAGCTTAAGGAAGTGGGCGTCATCGACCGGATGTTCTCGAGCTTCGGCAACAACGACCTCGCCTCGCTCAAGAGCTACCTCGACGAGAACGCCGCCGAGGTGAGCGAGTACGCGCGCACGGTGGAATACACCTACGACGTGACGCCGCAGGTCTACAACGCCGATACCTCCGAGGGCGTGGACAAGATCAACCCCGACGAGACCTTCAGCGCCCTCGGCATCGGCATGGGCCAGTCGCAGTTCATGGCCTCGTTCGTCTCCACCGACATCTTCGACGAGCTCCCGAGCGACATGGACATCGTGAAGGAGCAGTACGACCTCGTGCGCGGCACATGGCCCGAGAAGCCCACCGACCTCCTCATGGTGCTCGGGCGCGACGGCACGGTGTCGGACTTCGAGCTCTACGTGCTCGGCATCCGCGACGGCGACCAGCTGGACGCCATGGTGCGGCAGCTGGCGAACGAGGAGACCGTCGAGGTGGTGGAGGACGACGCCACCTACACCTACGACGATCTCATGAACGTGAAGATGAAGCTCGTCTGCGCCGCCGACTACTACAGCTACGACTCCGAGCACGAGGTCTGGGTGGATAAGACCGACGACGAGGCCTACATGGAGAACCTCATCGCCGAGGGCGAGGACCTGCAGGTGGTGGGCGTGATCGAGCCCACCGAGGAGGCCACCTCGGCCTTCCTCACGGCAGGCGTCTACTACACCCCCGAGCTCGTGGAGCACCTCATCGACGAGGCCGCCGAGACGCAGGTGGTGAAGGACCAGCTGAACGATCCCAAGGTGGACGTCTTCAACGGCAAGACCTTCGCCGAGGAGCAGGAGGGCGAGGACGAGAGCGGCTTCGACCCGAACTCGCTCTTCTCCATCGACGAGGACGCCATGCGAGACGCCTTCAAGTTCGACGAGGCGGCGCTCCAGATAGACGAATCCGCCCTCGACCTCGGCGGCGTGGATCTCTCGGGGCTCGACATGTCGGGGCTCGGCGGCCCCGGGGCGGCCGAAGTGCCCGACATGAGCTTCACGCTCGAGGACCTCGGCATCGATCCCTCCCAGCTCGTGCAGCCCATGCCGCCCGAGCTCGTCGAGACCATGACGCAGAGCCTCGCCGGCGCCTACGCCGCCTACCTCCAGGCGTGGGGTGCGGGCGGCCACGAGCCCGGCCCCGACGGCACCATCGAACAGCCGCTCAGCTTCGACGAGTGGCTCGAGACGCCCGATGCCCAGGCCATCGTGGGCGGCTTCATCGACCGCTACACCACCTCCGTCACGACCGCCGTCATGCAGCAAATCACGGCCGCCATGGGCACCTACATGAACGAGGTCATGACAGTCTACGCCAACCAGGTCCAGCAGCAGGTCGAGGCGCAGATGGCGCTTCTCACCGACGCCATCTCGGAGCAGATCGAGGAGCAGATGGCGCAGATGATGCAGGCCGTTTCCACCCAGCTCGCCCAGAACCTGCAAAACGCCATCTCCATCGACGCGGACGCCTTCGCCGGGGCCTTCAAGATGAACGTCGACGAGGACACGCTCTCCGAGCTCATCCTCGCCATGCTCTCCTCCGACCAAGCCTCCTACGAGGGCAATCTCGCCCAGCTCGGCTACGCCGATCTCGCCGAGCCCTCGCAGATCGAGATCTATCCCAAGGACTTCGAGGCCAAGCAGTCCATCATCGACATCCTCGACACCTACAACCGCACCATGGCCGACCGGGGCGAGGACGAGAAGACCATCTCCTACACCGACATCGTGGGCACGCTCATGACCTCGGTGACCACGATCATCGACATGATCTCCACCATGCTCATCGCCTTCGTGTCCATCTCGCTCGTGGTGAGCTCGATCATGATCGGCATCATCACCTACATCAGCGTGCTCGAGCGCACGAAGGAGATCGGCATCCTGCGCGCCATGGGCGCCTCGCGGGGCGACGTCTCGGCCATCTTCGACGCCGAGACCGTGATCGAGGGCCTCGCGGCCGGCATCCTCGGCGTCGGCGTGACGCTCTTCGCATCGATCTTCGTGAACATCATCGTGCTCGACACCTTCGACGTGCCGAACATCATGCAGCTCTCGCCGGTGGCGGCCATCGTGCTCGTGCTCATCAGCGTCGGCCTCTCCTTCATCGCCGGCCTCATCCCGGCCTCCTCCGCCGCGCACAAGGATCCCGTCGAGGCGCTCCGCACCGAATAGGGGCTTCGGCGGGGGCGAGATCGCCCCGCGCGGCTACACTGTGCGGCGGACGTCGGGCCCTTTCAGGGAAGCGGGGAGAACCATGTGCGAGGTGCGCTTCGCCACCATCGGAACGTCGATCATCACCGAGGCCTTCACCCGAGCCCTCGAGCTCGCCGAGGGGGCGCGGCTCGCGGGCGTCTACTCGCGCGATCTCGAGCACGCCGAGGCCTTCGGCGAGCCGCGCGGCGCCGAGCTCTTCTTCGACGACCTCGACGATCTCGCCTCGTCCTCCGACATCGACGCCGTCTACATCGCCTCGCCGAACATCCTCCACGCGCCCCAGGCGCTCCGGATGATCGCCGCCGGCAAGGCCGTGCTCGTGGAGAAGCCCATCGCCACCAACCTCGAGGAGACCCGCAAGGTCCTCGACGCGGCACGCGATGCGGGCGTCGTCTGCATGGAGGCCATGCGCCTCGCCCACGACCCCGGGTTCCTCGCGCTCGCCGATGAGCTCGGCCGCGTGGGCCAGGTGCGGCGCGTGAGCCTCCGCAAGGGCCAGTATTCGAGCCGCTACGACCTCGTGAGGCGGGGCGAGCATACGAACATGTTCGATCCGAAGTTCGCCACGGGCGCCCTCATGGACCTCGGCGTCTACCCGCTCCACGCGCTCGTGCGCCTCTTCGGCCAACCGGACGATCTCGCCTGCATGGGCCTCACCGTCGACGTGACGGGCCAAGGCGATCTCATCGACCTCCTCGGCTCGGCGCTCCTCTCGTATGGCGGGATGGTCGCCGAGGTGGCCTACGGCAAGGTCTCCCGGGATGTTCTCGGCTGCGAGATCGAGGGTGAGCGGGGCACGCTCACCTGGGAAGAGCTCGGCAGGCCCCGCGAGGTGACCTTCACCGACCTCGACGGTGCGAGCACCGTCTTCTCCGTGGGCGATGACGTCCTCGAGGAGGGGCTCAACATGGTCTACGAGATCGAGGACTTCGCGGCCGCCATGGCGGGCTCCTTCGACGTCGAACCCACGAACCGCGACAGCCTCGTGGTCGCGGGCATCATGGAGACCATCCGCTATCGCGAGGGCATCGTCTTTCCCACCGACCCCGCCGAGGTGCGCGGCTAGGCTCCGGCGCCCGAAGGCCGCACCGGGGCGATCTCCTGCACGATCCGCCGTTCCGCCGTCTTCTGGAAAGGATCATCCATGGACCGCTTCCGTCGCACGGAGACCCATCCCGTGCCTCGCCCCGCGCGCACTCGCGCGTTCCTGCTCCTCCTCTGCGTCCTCTGCGCGCTCTTCGCGCCGCTCGCGCTCTCGGCGTGCTCGGGCGGCCAGAGCCAGCCGGCCACCGAGGGCGAGGGCCCCGTCGACGTGAAGGTCATGTCGATGACCGGCCCCACCTCGATCGGCCTCATGGATGTGATGGAGCGCGCCGAGAAGGGCGAGACCGCCGACGCCTACACCTTCGACATCGTCGGCACGGCCGACGAGGTGACGACGAAGGTCGTCTCGGGCGACGTCGACATCGCGCTCGTGCCCGCCAACGTGGCCTCCATCCTCTGGAACAAGACCGAGGGCGCCGTCTCCGCCATCGACATCAACACGCTCTCGGTGCTGAACCTCGTCACGGCGGACCCCGAGATCACGAGCTTCGATTCCATCGCCGGCAAGACCGTCTACCTCACCGGCAAGGGCACGACGCCCGAATACGTGACCCGCTACCTCATCGACGAGAAGAAGCTCGAGGGCGTGAACCTCGAGTTCAAGAGCGAGGCCACCGAGGTGGCCGCGACGCTCGCGGGCGATCCGAGCGCCATCGCCATCCTGCCGCAGCCCTTCGCGACGGCCGCCATGGCCAAGTCCCCCGACCTCAAGCTCGTGGCGAACCTCGGCGACGTGTGGAAGGAGGTCGCGCCCGCGGGCTCCGAGCTCGTGACCGGCGTGACCATCGTCCGAAACGAGTTCGCCGAGGCCCACCCCGAGGCCGTGACCCGCTTCGTCGAGGAGCAGACCGCGAGCGTCCAGGCCGTGCTCGCCGACCCGGCTGCGTTCGCGCAGATGGTGGTCGACAAGGGGATCATCCAGAACGCCCAGGTGGCCGAGAAGGCCATCGGCCAGTGCTCGCTCGTCTGCATCTCGGGATCCGACATGAAGAGCGCGCTCGAGGGCTATCTCGAGGTGCTCGACGGCTTCGATCCCGCGAGCGTGGGCGGCTCTGTGCCCGACGCCTCCTTCTACTACTCCGTGGGCTAGGGTGGGGAAGCATCGGGTGAGCGCACGGCGGCTCCGCACGCTCGGAGCCGCGCTCCTCTGGCTCGGAATCTGGCAGGCGCTGGCCCTCATCGTGGGCCAGCCGCTGCTCGTGCCCGGCCCGTGGGAGACCTTCACGGCCTTCGCCTCGCTCGTGGGCACCGCGAGCTTCTGGCTCTCGGTCTGGGCCTCCTTCGCCACCATCGTCTGCGCATTCCTCGGTGCCTTCGTCTGCGCGACGGCGCTCGGGGCCCTGGCGGCGACGAGGCCGCTCCTCGCCGATCTCGTGCGCCCGTTGGCGCTCGTGGTGAAGGCCACGCCCGTGGCCTGCGTCGTCGTGGTGCTCCTCCTCTGGCTCGGTGCCGAGGGCGTGCCCGTGGCCGCGGTGGCGCTCGTCGTGGCCCCGGCCTACTACTTCTCCACGCTCGAGGGCGTGCAGCAGGTGCGGCCCGAGGTCGCGGACGCGCTTCGCGTGATGGGGGTGGGGCCGGTGCGCCTCTGGCTCGCCCACGGTTGGCCGAGCGTGCTGCCCTATCTCCAGGCCACGTCAAAGAACG
This sequence comes from uncultured Atopobiaceae bacterium, assembly GCA_947599965.1. Taxonomy (GTDB): domain Bacteria; phylum Actinomycetota; class Coriobacteriia; order Coriobacteriales; family Atopobiaceae; genus CANRLS01. Next base: position 26,840 of record CANQFP010000013.1, read on the forward strand.
CCGTCGGCATGGCCTGGAAGGCGGGTGTGGCGGCCGAGCTCATCGCCATGGCCCTCGACACCCTCGGCGAGAAGGTCTACCAGGCGAAGCTCTTGCTCGAAACCCCGGAGCTCTTCGCCTGGACGGCGACGATCATCCTCCTCGCGTTCCTCTGCGAGAAGGCGTTCCTGAGGCTCCTCGCGGCAAGCGGCCCCGCCGCGCTCTCGCTCGCCGTTTCGAGCGCGCCGAGCGAGCCTCGGGATTGCGCGGTCTCGGAGGATCCGACCGTGAGGGTTTCCGATCTTCGCGTCGAACGCGGGGGCACGATCGTCCTCGATTCGGTGGACCTCGAGGTGGGCGGCGGGGAGATCCTCTGCCTGAGGGCACCCTCGGGCGCGGGCAAGACCACGCTCATCCTCGCCATCCTCGGGCTCGTGCGGCCGAGCGCGGGACGCGTCGAGCGTCCCGATCGCGCCTCGGCCGTCTTCCAGGAGGTGCGGCTCGTGGAGGCGCTCTCGGCGGAGGACAACGTGCGGCTCGTGGCGTGCGGCACCCCTCGGGAGACGGTGCGCGCGGCCCTGGCCGAGCTCCTTCCCGGCGTCGAGCCCGAACGGGCGGTGTCCGAGCTCTCGGGAGGCCAGAGAAGGCGCGTGGAGATCGTCCGGGCGATGCTCTGCCCGGGGGCGGCCGTGCTCATGGACGAGCCCTTCACCGGCCTCGACGAGGCCGCCCGGGAGAGCGCCATCGCCTTCATCCGCAGGCAACTTCGAGGTCGGAGCCTCATCATCGCCACCCATGAGGCCGATGACGTCTCGGCGCTCGGCGCCGCGGTGCTTGAGTTGTAGGTTTGTTGCCGGTTTTGGCAGCGCTCCCCCCAGAGGCTACACTGGGAGCCGCAGTCGAAAAACGTCCTCTCAACGCAGCCTGCAGCCCAAGCCACGACCGATGCCCCGTCGCGGGCATTTTCTCTGAAACGGGATGGCGCAACCGTCGCCGCCCGTGGGAGGTCTGATGTTTGACGAGAAGCTGGCCGAAGTCGGCGTTCGCGTTCAGGAAGAGGACGTCCACTGGGATCTCTCGGTCCCCGAGCTCGTAGAGCAGTCCCTCGCGCGCAAGGAGGGCGAGCTCTCATCCAACGGATCCCTCGTCGTCCTCACCGGCGAGCGCACCGGCCGTTCGCCCAACGATCGCTTCATCTGCGATACGCCCAACGTCCACAACCGCATCGCCTGGGGCTCCGTGAACCGCCCGATGACCCCCGAGCACTATCGCCGCATCAAGCGCGGCATCTGCGAGCGCCTCTCGGAGCGCGACCCCTTCGTGGTCCGCGGCCTCGTGGGCGCCGACCGCAAGCAC
>CANQFP010000014.1 GCA_947599965.1 uncultured Atopobiaceae bacterium
CTCAGCCCGCGAGGAGCCGCAAGGGCTCCTCGCGCCCTCCGGGAGTTCGAATCTCTCTCTTCAGGGCAGTTGACCCGGAACGTCCAAGAAGGACGTTCCGGGTCAACTGGCGGAGGGAGGGAGATTCGAACTCCCGAGACGTTACCGCCTAACGGTTTTCAAGACCGCCGCATTCAACCGCTCTGCCATCCCTCCGCGCTGTCTTATGCTACCAGCACACGTTCCGTTGCGACGAAGAGGGGTGCCGTGGGCGAGCGCGCTCGAGAGGCCGAGCTCGACGACTTCCACATGGGCCTCGCGCTCGAGGAGGCCGCCCTCGCCGCCGAGGAGGGCGAGGTGCCCATCGGGGCCGTGGTCGTCTGCAACGGCGAGGTCATCGCCCGTGCGCACAATCGTCGCGAGGAGGACCGCGATCCAGCCGCCCACGCGGAGTTCCTGGCCATGGAGGCCGCGGCGCGCGAGCTCGGCAGATGGCGCCTCACGGGCTGCACGGTCTACGTGACCCTCGAGCCCTGCCTCATGTGCGCCGGGCTCATGGTGAACGCGCGCATCGACCGCTGCGTCTATGGGGCGAGCGACCCCAAGGGCGGAGCCCTCGGCACGCTCTACGATCTCTCCCACGACGAGCGGCTGAACCACGCCTTTGCCGTAACGGCGGGGGTCCGCGCAGACGAATCCGCCGAACTCCTGCGTTCGTTCTTCCGCTCACGGCGCCAGGGGAGGCCGAAGGGTTCCCAACCGGGCGGGCGAGGGGCCGAGAAGACCTCGGAACGATAACGTTCGACCTGAGGTTCAAAGTCTGAAAATCCCAGCTAGACATAGCTAAAAACATGGGTACACTGAGAGCCCCGGCGGATCGCCCTCAAGGGCTCCTTGAGAGATCGAGGCGCGCCGCAGAGCGAAAAACCCGAGGTTGCACCCACGGCAGACTGCACTACGCCCCTCAAACGCACCGAGCGTCGCTGTGAGGTAGAGAGATGAACGCGCTCGCCCGAAAACTGAAGGCATTGCTTGCCGTCTCGCTCTGCGTCCTCGTACTTGGCGGGGCCGCGCCCGCCTTTGCCGACGAGGCGCAATCGCTTTCCGGGGAACCGGCGAGCGGCCCCTTCGAGACGGAGCTCGAACCCTGGGCCTTCGACGCCTTCGCGAACGAGGAGGGCGCGCTCACCGCCTACGACGAGGCCTATCGCGTCTCCTTCACCGGCGGCCAAGTGACCACGACCAACGGCAACTACCAGAAGAACGTGGCCGCCAACCTCGCGGACGACACCGATGCCTTCTGGGAGCCCGCCGGAAACGCCAACCCCTCGAACATCTCCATCACCGTCACCTTCGACGAGCCCGAGACCTTCCAGTGGGTGGTCTACGGCTCGCGCAAAGACGCCGGCCTCAAGGGCTTTCCCACGGAGTTCGAGCTCGCCATCTCCGAGAGCGCCTCGGGCGACGCCGACTGGCGGACGGTCACCCACGGCACGGGCTCGCCGACCTCCTCGCTCTGCGCCTTTGACGCCTGCCCCGAGAACACCTCGCTCTCGGCCAGGCGCGTGCGCTTCACCTTCCGGCAGTCCAAGGAGAACTATCCCAGCTGCCGCACGCTGCGCTTCTACAAGGCCGACCCGGCCGAGCACGTACTCGACGACCTCTGGGACAACTACAACCACACCCGTCTCAAGGACGGCGTGACCCTCGAGAGCGTGCAGGCGCGCATCGCCGCCGTGCGAAGCAACCCCTCCTACCGGGCCATCTACAAGCACATCTACGAGCCGGAGCTGGAGCGCGTGAAGGCGGCGGCCGAGGGCATACTCGAGACGAACCCGCGCCTCGAGCTCTCCAACCAGGCCGATCGCCAGCCGAGCGAGCGCACCACGAGTGCCATCACGCGCGTGGGTGACGTGGCCGGCTACGCGCGCCAGACGCTCAAGTTCTCGAACAACACCACGAACCGGCAGGTCACGGGCGTGTGGTACCCGGCGGGGGAGACGGCGCGGATTTGGGTCGAGCGCCAGAACCCCGACGACCCGCTGCCCATCGTGCGCTGGGCCCAGCCCTACGGCTACTGGGCGAGCTGGCAGGGCAACGCCACGCAGCTCGTCGAGGGCCTCAACCTCATCACCGTGCCGAACTACAAGACCATCGACTACAAGACCTACGACATCGTGGCCGGGTGCGCCGCCTACCTCGAGAACCCCTACACCGAGGAGGAGCAGCCCGGTCTCGTGAACGTGTATTTCGAGGGCGGTCGCACGTTCCCGGTCTATCGCCTCGGCGATGACATCGAGCCCTACATGGCCGAGCTCCGCGCCCAAGCCGATCGCGTGCGGGCGGACCACACCTCCGAGATGGACGTGACCGAGATCGTGAGCGGGCACGTGATGATGACGGTGCAGGCCACGCGCGCGGACGAGATCTACGGCGCGCACGGGCACGATGCCAAGCAGGCGCTCGAGTGCTGGGATACGACGATCCACCGCTGCCTCGCCTTCGAGGGCATCGAGTTCACGCCGGGTGAGCCCCACTACGACCAGCGCAACGCGTACCTCAACGAGAACTATCGCGTCTCGCAGGTCTGGGATTACGGCTGGATGTTCACCGCGGGCGAGCACATCGGCGTCTACACGGGCGGCGATGCCCAGGACGTGCTCATCGACCCGCTCGATTCCTACGGCCAGAGCAAGATCGCGCCGAACTGGGGTCTCATCCACGAGTGGGGCCACTCCATCGACATCCCGGCGCGCACGCTGCAAGAGACCACGAACAACATGCCGGCGTACTACGAATCGACCTTCTGCCCGGAGTTCGAGCGCAACTCCCAGGACATCGAGCGCGCCCACCAGATGGGCCAGCCGGGCTACGCGAGCGGCACGAAGTTCAACGAGAACCGCTTCAACTTCATGCCGTTCTGGCTCGTGGAGAGCTACTGGCCGGGCTGGTGGGGCCGCGTGGAGAACCTCTACCGCTATGAGCCCACAGACGCCACGAACGGCTACGTGAACGGCAAGGACCAGCTGAACAAGACCGAGCGGCTCGTGCTCTACGCGTCGGTGGCCGCGGGCTACGACCTGCGCCCCTGGTACGAGCGCTGGGGCCTCAACATGGACGCGGCGGATCCGCGCTTTGAGGCCGAGACGGCGAGTGCGACGTTCAAGCAGCTCTTCGCCGCGCGCGAGGCTGCGGGGCAGATCTCCAAGAGCGTGCAAGGCTTCGAGGAGCCCGTGGACGACTTGCCGCTCTGGTACCTCGATCGCGCCGAGTACGGCGCCGTGAGCGGCGTGGGCGCCGATCGCGACCAGCTCCGCATCTACCACGGCGATGACGGCGCGCCCGTGATCCACCACGTGGTCGAGGCGACCAAGACCGTAGTGAACGAGGACAAGACCACCACCGAGAAGGACGTGGTGAACGTCGTCCTCGAGAAGAGCTCCGACCCCATGCACCTCTGCTACCTCGTGGAAAGCCGGGCCAAGGGCTCGGGTGACGAGGTGGCGTGGGATTTCGCCGGCTCCACCCACGGCGGCGTCTTCACCGACGAGCGGCCGGAGGCGGCCGGCGGTGCGCTCGAGTACCGCGCGAAGGCGCTCGATCGCTCGCTCCACGAATCCGCGTACTCCGCCGTGAAGGCGGTCGAGCCCGCTGGCGTCGTGGCGCGCTACACGGTGGACGTGCCGGCGGCGGACGGCACCGGCGCATCCACGCAGACGACGCGCGAGTTCGAGAGCCTCGCCGCGGCCATCGAGAGCGCCGAGCGGGAGAACCCGCCGGTCACGCGCATCGAGGTCGTCGCCGACTGCCTCGGCGCGAACATCCCCGTGCTCGGAAACGTCACGCTCGCGGCGGCGGGCGAGGGGCCGATCACGATCTCGCGCGCCGGCGCCGAGCCGATCCTCGACGTGGCGGGCTCCGGGCAGCTCACCCTCGAGGGAAGCGCCGAGCATCCGCTCGTCTTCGACGGCTTCTTCGCCGAGGGCGCGGGCCCCGCCATCCTCTTCGCGCAAAACGGCGGCATGCTCACCGCAACCGACGTCACCTTCAGGAACTTCGTGAACGCGGCCGACGGCAACGCCGGGCAGGGCGGCGTGGTGAACGTGAGCCAGGCGAAGCCCGTCGTCTCCTTCTCGGGCTGCACCTTCGAGGACAACTCGGCGCTCGACGGCGGCGCCGTGGCGGGCAGGGCCACGGTCAAATTCACCGACTGCACCTTCACGGGAAACACCGCCCGAGACCAGGGCGGCGCCATCCGCAACTACTCCGGCGGCGTCTTCACGCTCATCCGCTGCACGTTCACCGGCAACACCGGCGTCTATGGCGGCGCCCTCTCCCTCGAGGGCCAGACGGCGCTCCTCGGTTGCACCATCACCGGCAACACCGGCAAGTACGGCGGCGGCATCGACGCGAGCCTCGGCAATCGCGGGCTCGCCCTCGACGACTCCGAGGGCACGCGCACGCTCGTCGCGGACAACACGGCCCTTGCGGGTGATGCGCTCTACCTCGCCAACGGGGCTCAGACCTCGGCCTTCGCGGCCGACGCGGACCTCTCGGCGAGCGAGGGCGAGGGGCATCGCGCGGTGCAGATCGCCTCGGGGCGCCTCGTCTTGAACGCCGACCTCGAGGATTGCGTCATCAACGGGCGAAACGTGATGAGCGGCCTCGCGCCGTCCTTCGGCACCGATGCGCCGAGTTCCGTCAGCGGCGTGATCGCCGAGATGGGCACGTCCACGGTCGAGATCGAAGACGAGTGGATGGCCGGCTCGCCGAGCTTCGAGGTGGCGGACCTCGGGCGCACGCAACCCGTGGCCCGGGTGGACGATTTCGACGGCGTCGACTTCGCCGAGCACGTGCGGCTTGCGGGGGAGACGGGAACGCTCAGCCTCGTCTGGCAGGGCGCCGAGGCGGACGACGAGACGACGAGCGTGCCGGGCGTCTACGTGAAGCGCGGCGGGCTCGTGACGCTGAACGCCAACGGCGGCACCGTGAACGCGGGTGCCGTCGAGGGCTACGTGGCGGGCGCCGAGACCTTCCTGCCCACGAACGTCACGAAGACCGGCTACTCCTTCGTCGGCTGGTTCGACAACGAGGCCTGCACGGGCACCTCGGTGAAGGCCGTGCCCGCCTCCGCGTCGGGCGACGTGAGCTACTGGGCCAAATGGTCCCAGGGCAACTACTGGATCAACTATCGGCCGAACGGCGGGAAGCTGCCCGTGGGCTACCAAGATCACCGCTCGCTCGACGAGACGGTGAGCCTCGTCACGCCCACGCGCGAGGGCTTCCAGTTCCTCGGCTGGTACGAGAACGACAAGTTCCAGGGGGAGGCGCTCGGCGAGCTCCTCGCGGGCACCCACGAGGGCCCGACCACGCTCTACGCGCGCTGGACCCACGGGCGCGACAAGGGCAAGGTCGTCGAGGAGACGCTTCCCACCTGCACCAAAGAGGGCCATCGGCTCGTCGCCTACAAGTGCGTCGACTGCGATGCGGACATGGGCGCCGAGCTCGTGACGCTGCCCGCGACGGGCCATGCCTTCGGCCAGTGGAGCCAGGCCGAGGAGAATCCCTGCCAGGGCACGAAGGTGCGGAGCCGCGTGTGCAAAACCTGCGGCTACGTGGAATACGAGGGGCTCGAAACCGGAGCGGAATCGCATCACAGCTGGGGCGACTGGGAAACCGTGCCCGGCAAGGCCGCAACGTGCACAGCCGACGGGCTCGAACAGCGGAGCTGCTCCGCCTGCGACGTCGTGGAGGAGCGGGTCGTGCCGGCGCTCGGCCACGAATTCGCGAACGCCGTGGAGGCGGCAGACGACGGCGAGGGCGAAGACGAGAATCTGCGCGTCGTGCCCGCCACCTGCGTTGACGATGGCGTGATCGAACACCTCGACACCTGCGTGCGCTGCCACGAGAAGCAGGTGCGCTCGACCGAGACCATCACGGCTCCCGGCCACAACTGGGGCGCGTGGACCGTGTTCCACGACGGCGACTGCGCGACCCAGGCGAGCGGCCTTCGCCGACGCGTCTGCGAAACCTGTGGCGAGACCATCGACGAGGTCCTGCCCTTCGAGCACGCCTGGGAGGCGGAACCTCGCGTCGACGAGCCGGCGAGTTGCACCCATGAGGGATCGCAGTCCATCCACTGCGAGCGCTGCGGTGCGACGAAGGACGTGACCACTCTGGCCACGCTGCCGCACGACTACGTGGACGGCGTGTGCCGGCTGTGCGGTGTGACGGCACCCGCCACGGGCGGCTCCGCCGGTGGCCAGCCGGGTACGGGCGATTCGACGACGACCGAACCGAGCGACGACACCCCCACAGGAGACGGCCGCACGGGCGATACCCCCACGGATGACACCACGGGTGACGCCACCACGGGCGACACGCCGGAGACGGGCACCGGAGGCGAGGCGCCCGAGGCCGGCGCGCAGCCGACCACGAGCACGGATGCTCCGAGCTCGGAGGGCCCGAGCGGTGCCGCCGGCGCCGAAACGCCAGATGACCTCGGCGCGACCTCCGACGGTAGCGGGCGCGCAGCGGGCGCGACGGCGAGCCGGGCGAGCGGCGCACGCGGCACCACCGGCCCGAACGCCGACGACGTGCCGCTCGCGGACGGTCCGGAGATCTGCGATCCGAACGCCGAACCCCGAATCCTGGCAACTCCCACGACGCCGGAGCCGGCGAGCGTCTCCGAGCCCGCTTCCGCGGGAGCGCGGACGGAGAGCGCGGGCGTGAAGGCCACGGCGGCGGTTCTCGCCGGTGTGAGCGCGGCCAGCCTCGCGGGCGCGGTCGCCCTCGTGATCAAGCTTCGGGGACGCGCGGCCTAGGTGTGACGACCGTAGCGGCCGCCCATGGGCCCGCGTCCGCGGGAGCGGGAGCCGCTGAACATCGTGCGCTTCGTCTTCACGGAGCTCCGCTGGGCGTTCGGCACGATCCTACCCGCCGAGTAGTCGAATCCCTCGAGATCGACCACGGGGATGATCTTCTTCGTGAAGTACTCGATCTCGCGGAGGGGGCCGACTTCGTCGGGGCCCATGAAGGTGTAGGCCTGCCCGACGGCGCCGGCGCGTCCGGTGCGGCCGATGCGATGGACGTAGTCCTCGGGGTCGAGCGGCACGTCGTAGTTCACGACGGCATCGATGCCAGAGACGTCGATGCCGCGGCTCATCACGTCCGTTGCCACGAGCACGGCGAGCTTGCCGTCGCGGAAGCGCTCGAGCGCCCGCTCACGCGCCGCTTGGGGCCGATCGGCGTGCATCACGCCCACGGTGAGCCCGCGCTTGCGCAGCGCGTCCGCCACCTGGTCCACCCGGCTCTTCGTCCGGCAGAAGACGAGCACGCGGCCGAGCCGTTTCTCGGCGATGAGGGCCTCGAGGAGCGAGGTCTTCTGGCCCGGCACCACCGGCATGAGCGCCTCGTCCACGGTCTCGGCCGTCTCGCCGATGGTGGAGATGGCCACGGAGACGGGGTTGTCGAGCATGGCGTCCACGGTGGGCTTGATCGAGGGCGGGATCGTCGCGGAGAAGAGGAGCGTCTGGCGTTTCTTCGGGCACGCCCGCACGATCTGGCGCACGCTCGGCCAGAAGCCCATGTCGAGCATGCGATCCGCCTCGTCGAGGACGAGCACGCGCACGCCGGAGAGGTTCACGACCTTGCGATCCATGAGGTCGATGAGGCGCCCCGGCGTGGCCACGAGCAGATCCACGCCCTTCTCGAGTGCGCTGATCTGCGGTTTGAACTTGGCCCCGCCCATGACGATGGCCACCTTCTGGTGCGTCTCGGCGCAGACGACCTTGCACACGTCATCGATCTGCTGGGCGAGTTCGCGGGTCGGGGTGACCACGAGCGCATGCGGCCCCTTGCCCTTGAGCGATGCGATGCGTTGGAGCAGTGGCAGCACGAAGGCGCAGGTCTTGCCAGTGCCCGTTTGGGCGCTGGCGATGACGTCCTGCCCGGCGAGGATGAGGGGGATGGATTCGGCTTGGACGGGCGTGGGTTCGGTGAAGCCGAGGGCGCCGACTCCCCGGACGATGTCGTCGGAGAGGCCGAGGGCGGCGAAGGCTTGAGGGAATGCTGCAGTCATGGGGCTCAGTATAGAGCCCCATGACTGAGCACCCGGAGGTTAGTGTCGACTGCGCTGACGCCGCCAAGCGTCGAGCCCGCGTGACGCCGCGAATCCCGCCGTCGACACGACCCCTCCGCTTGTGAGCAATGCCATCACAGACGGCACACCCGTTTGAGGGAGCGGCGTGGAGGCCCTCGTCACCGAGAACGTGTAGCTCTGATCCTGGGTCTGAGCACCCTGGGCAGAGACCGTTGCTCTGTTGGTGACGCTGTCCTCCGCTTCCTCTGTGACGAGCGCGCTGTAGCTGAGATGCATCGAGGCATTGCTCCCGAGCTCAGGGACCTTGGCGGTCAACGTATTATCATCCAACTCCACGTCGCCGGATGCCACCCGTTCTCCGCCATCGGTGGAGACTTCGGGGATTTTCGCGAGAATCAGGCCCTTCGGGAGGGCGTTCTCGAGGGTGACCTCCTTGATGGGGTGCGGCGTGTCGTTGGTGATGGTGACGTCGAAGCTCACCGACGAGCCCACCTGCGCGCTGCCGTCGGAGGGGGCCCTGCCGGTCATCGTGAAGGCGAAGTGCGGGTTGGTGTTCACCTTTACCTCGGCTCCGTCCGAGACGTCGGAGATTCCGTCGGCCTTCGCCGTGGCGGCCGAGGAGAGCGCCTGCTCGCGCACGGCGCTCGGTTGGGCCGTTGCTTGGTAGGTGATCGTCACCGTCTTCTGGGGCGCGAGGCTTTCAATCTCCACCTTGAGGGAGGAGACGGTGACGCTCTGCTGCGGTGAACCGTCGGCCCCCTGGATCTGAACCGTGGAGGGCTCTATGGCGAGACCCGTGGGCGGTGCGTCGTTCACGACGACGTTAGCGGCGGTGGCCAAGGTCGAGGTGTTCTTCAGCGTGAGCGTGTAGCCCACCTTCTCGTTCTCGTTCACCGTCTCGCGATCGGCGTCCTTGGTGAGCGAGAGCCCGGGGTGCGTGAGGGTGACCGTGGCATCGTCCGAGGTCTGCCGGTGGCTGTCGTCGACGAGCTCGGCCGTGTTCTGGAGTTTGGTGCCCTCGCCCGCCGTCGAGGTGACCGTGGCGTTGTAGGTGATGGTGGCCGTGGAGGAGACCTTGAAGACGGGGATCGTCACCTTGACCGTGGCGGGGTGCGCCGAAAGCGAATCCTGGTCGATGGTGTAGGAGCCGCCGTCTATGCCCGAGACCTTCACGGAACCCGTCTGGAGCTCCAGGCCATCCGCGAGCTCGTCTTCGATGACCACCTGCTTGCCGTCGCCTTCGCCGGTGTTCTTCGCCGTGACGGTGTAGGCGACCGTCTCGCCCTTGGCCGCCTGCTCCTTGTCGGCCGTCTTGGTGAGCGTGTAGGAGGGGTCTCCTCCCACGTGCGTCTCCACCGGGATGGTGTCCTGCGTCTCGGTGTTGATCGTCACGTAGCCGACGACGCTGATGACGTTCGCCACGTCGAGCTTTGAGCTGATGGTGCCGCTGACCCGGAACTCGATGACGGAGGGGCGCTTCTCCTTGATGGCCGCAAGGCCATCCGCGCTGAAGGTGTAGGTGCAGGCGTGCTCCTCGGTGCGCATCGTTCCATCGCGATCCTTGTTGAGCTCGCCATCGTAGTAGATGTTGCCGGCGGGGTATTCGATGGTGTCGGGGAAGGGGACGTAGAACTTGAACTGGGTGATCTTGTCGTAATCCACGCCCGCCATGGATTGGCTGATGGTCCAGTGGACGATCTCACCGGGCTTCAGCGTGGTCTCGTCCGTTTGGATCATGGTGGGCTTGGGGAAGCTGAAGGCGACCGCCTCCGCGGTCGTGGATCCGAGGCCGCCGAGCACGCAGCCGATCGTCGTGGCCAGAAGCGCCAGCACGGCGAGCGCGCCCTGACGGACGTGGCGTCGTCCATTCGAGATTCGACTCACGAAAACTCCCTTCTCGAAGCGGATGCGAAACGTCGCAGAGCCCCACTATCGAGGAGGGGAAGGCCGAAAACCTTGCAACCGCCCACCGACAATATCGATTTTCATCGATAGCAGACAAACGGACGAAGTTTTCTACAAAGCCGAGGTGGAAGGCTTGCGCCTCCACGACCTCCGAACATCGTGCGCATGCGAAGGCGCCCCGCCGCGAGGGCAGCGGGGCGCCGGAAGTGCGGGTATGCGAGCTTCGACTAGCGCTCGAGGAGCGTGCGCGCGGCCGCCTCGACGCCCACTTCGTCCAGGCCGTAGTGCTTGAGGAGCACGTCGCCCGGTGCGGAGGTGCCGAAGCCGTGCATGCCGAGGAACTCCATCGGCGTCGGGAGCTTCTCGGCCAGAAGCTCGGCCACCGCGGAGCCCATGCCGCCGAGGACGCTGTGCTCCTCGCACGTGAGGACGCGGCCCGTCTTGGCGGCGGAACCGAGGATCACGTCCTCGTCCAGGGGCTTCACCGAGAAGACGTCGATGACTTCGGCGGAGATGCCGCTCGCGGCGAGCGCGTCGGCCGCCTTCAGGGCCATGGAGACCTCGAGGCCGCAGGCGCAGATGGTGAGATCGGTGCCCTCGCGCACGACGCCCGCGAAGGGCAGGCCGCCCGTGAAGTCCTCGTCGTAGACCTCGGGCACGGGGAAGCGGCCCATGCGCACGTAGAGCGGGCCGTCCGTCTTCGCGGCCAGGCGCACGGCGGCTGCCGCCGCATAGTAGTCGGCGGGCACGAGCACGCGCATGTTGGGCAGCGTGCGCATGAGCGCGATGTCCTCGAGGGCCTGGTGGGTGGCGCCGTCCTCGCCCACGGTCACGCCCGAGTGCGTCGGGCAGATCTTCACGTTGAGGTTCGTGTCGCACACGGTGTTTCTGATCTGGTCGAGGCAACGGCCGGTGCCGAACGCCGCGAAGGAGCCGGTGAAGACGATCCGGCCCATGAGCGCGAGGCCGGCCGCGATGCCGATCATGTCCTGCTCGGCGATGCCCACGTCCACGAGGCGGTCGGGGTCGAAGGAGCCGAGTTGGGCCGTGGTGGTGGAACCCGCGAGATCGGCGTCCACCGCCATGATGTCCAAGCCCTCCTTGACGAGCTCGATGAGCGTGGGGCCGAAGGCCGCGCGGGTCGCTCGATCTGCCATGGCTTAGCCCTCGCTTTCTATGGAGGCGCGCTCGGCGTCAAGCTCGGCCTGCGCGCGCTCGGCCTCGTCGTGCTTGGGGGCCACGCCGTGCCAGTTGACGGCGTCCTCCATGAAGGAGACCCCCTTGCCCTTCACCGTGTCGCAGACCACGGCCGTGGGGCCGTCCGCGTAGGCGCGGGCCCAGGAGAGCGCGTCGACGAGCGCGTCGAGATCGTGGCCGTCGATGTGGCGCACCCGCCAGCCGAAGGCCTCCAGCTTGGCGTCGATGTCTCCGAGGGAGTTCACCTCGGAGACGTGCCCGTCGATCTGAAGATCGTTGAGGTCCACGACCAAGGTCACGTTCTCGAGCTTGCGATGCGCGCCGAACATGAGGGATTCCCAGTTGGAGCCCTCCTGCATCTCGCCATCGCCGACGATGCACCACACGTGGGGCAGCTCGCCGCCGTTCCTCTTCCGGTCGAGCTTCGCGCCGATGGCGATGCCGAGGGAGATGGCGAGGCCCTGGCCGAGCGAACCGGAGCACACCTCGACGCCGGGGAGCACGAGCGAATCGGGATGCCCGCGCAGGCGGCTTCCGAGGTGGCGGAGCGTCGGCAGCTCCTCCTCGGCCACCCAGCCCACCTGCTTGAAGGCCGCGTAGAGCGCGGGAGCCGCGTGGCCCTTGGAGAGGATCAGGCGATCCCTCGCAGGCCAGCGGGGATCGTTCGGGTCGTAGACCATCACGCCCGAGAACCAGAGGGCGCAGAGGATGTCGGTGGCCGAGAGCGAACCGCCGGGATGGCCTGAGCCGGCGGCCTCGAGCATGGTGATGATGTCGTGGCGCATCTCGTTGGCCCGGAGCTTGAGCTCCTTGGTCGTGGGCCGCGTTGGCGTGGGCATGACGCTCTCCTCGAAGCGAAGTGGACGGTGAGGGCCGGGCGCGCCGGGGCGCGTCGGCCGAGGTGCCGGGCCCTAGGCCTCGGCGGTGACCTTCTTCCAGTCGGCCTCGAAGGCGGCAAGGCCCTGCTCGGTCAGCGGGTGCTTGAGGCACTTCTCGAGGGCTCCGAGGGGCACGGTGGCGATGTCGGCGCCGAGGAGCGCGGCCTGGGTCACGTGGTAGGGGGTGCGCACGGAGGCGGTGATGATCTCGCACTGCTCCGGGCCGTAGTAGTTCTTCACCGCGGCGACGATGGTGCCGAGCTGGGCGATGCCGTCGTCTCCGATGTCATCGAAGCGGCCGACGAAGGGCGAGACGTAGCGGGCGCCCGCGGCGGCGGCGAGGAGCGCTTGGGGCGCGGAGAAGATGAGCGTCATGTTGACGTTCACGCCCTCGGCCTTGAGCGCGTGCGTGGCCTCGAGGGCGGCCTCGCCGATGGGCAGCTTCACGACGATGTTCGGGGCGAGGGAGGCGAGGTGCCTGCCCTCCTCGATCATGCCCTCGGCGGTGGTGGCGGTGGATTCGGCCGAGACCGGCAGGCCCTCGCAGAGCTTCGCGATCTTGGCCATGTGGTCCTCGAAGTCGGCGAGCTTGCCGCCGATGCGGGAGTAAAGGCTGGGGTTCGTGGTCACGCCGGCCAGGCAGCCCCAGGAAAGCGCCTTCTTGATCTCGTCGATGTCGGCGGTGTCGATGAAGAACTTCATGAAATCGTCCTCTCCGGCCTCTCGGCCATTCCGAAACGGTGCTGCTCCCGCTTACTCCGCGTGTTCTGTGGCCTCGGAGGGCTCCCAGCCCTTGGAGGCGAGGAACGCCTCGAGCCCCTCTTTGATCTGGCGCACGTCGAGGATGTCGTCCACGCCCACGGCGTAGATGCCATCGCCCTCGGCCTCGTCCACGAGGTCGTTCATGGTGATGAGGAGATCGCCCGTGAAGGCCTTCAGGGCCTTCAGGTTGCCCGGGCGCGTGAGGATCGGATAGCCGTTCTCCTTGATCACCTGGTCCGCCTTGATCTTGAGCATCATGGAGCTGCCCATGCCCGCTCTGCAGCAGACGAGTGCGTGGTACATCACACTTCCTCCTTTGCGGTCTCGGCGCGTCGCACATAGGCGAGCACCGGGTCCGGTGACGACGCGGTGTCGATGGTTTCGAAGAACGCCGCGTCTCCGATGAGCTCGGTGAGCAGCGTGAGGGCCTCGAGATGCTCCTCGGGGTCTGCGGAGCCGAAGGCGAGGACGTAGCGCACGGGGTCGTTGGCCGCGGAGCCGAACTCCACGGGCTCGGCGAGACGGCAGATGCCGAGGGCGGGCGCGAGCACGCCGGTCTCGGGCAGGCCGTGGGGAAGGGCCACGCCCCTCGTGAGCACGAAGTAGGGGCCGATGTCCTCGGCTGCGGCGATGATGTCGTCCACGTAGGCGGGGGCGAAGGCGCCGGCCGCGACCATCGGCTCGCACGCCCTGCGCACGGCGTCGCGCCAGTTCTCCGCCTCGACGCCGAGCAGCACGTATGCGGGGTCTATGAGGCTCGTGAGCTGCACACATCCCCCTCGTTCAACGCGCGGCCGGTTGGGTGGGGCACCGTGGGATCCATTCTACTGTAGAGCCCCGTCGCCCACGGAACGTTCAGAGGTGGCCCAGCGGTGATAGGCGATGATGAAGTCATCGAGGTCGCCGTCCTCGAGCACGGCGTCGACGTTGCCGGTCTCATGGCCCGTGCGGGTGTCCTTCACGAGGCGATAGGGGAAGAGCACGTAGTTGCGCGCCTGGTTGCCGAAGGAGATGTCTCGCTTCGGACCCTTGAGCTCGGCGATCTCCGCGTCGCGCTTCTCGCGCTCGAGCTCGAGGAGGCGCGCCTGCAGAATGCGCATGGCGCTCGCCTTGTTCTGGATCTGCGAGCGCTCGTTTTGGCAGGTCACGACGATTCCCGTGGGCAGGTGCGTGATGCGCACGGCGGAATCGGTCGTGTTCACGCCCTGGCCGCCCGGGCCCGAGGCGTGGTAGACGTCGATGCGCAGGTCGGCGGGGTCGATCTCCACCTCCACCTCCTGCGGCAGATCGGGAAGCACCTCGACGCCCGCGAAGGTGGTCTGGCGCCGCTTGTTGGCGTCGGTGGGGGAGATGCGCACGAGCCGGTGGACGCCCTGCTCGGCCTTGAGCATGCCGTAGGCGTTCTTGCCGGAGACGGTGAACGTGGCGCGATCGAGGCCGATGACCTCGCCCGCGGGCGCGTCGTTCACCGTCACCTTCCAGCCGTGCCGCTCGGCGTAGCGCAGATACATCGCCAGGAGCATGGCGGTCCAGTCCTGGGCCTCGAGGCCGCCCTGGCCGGGCTTGATGGTGACGATGGCGTTTCCGTGGTCGAGGTCGTCGGTGAACCAGCTCGCGAGCTCGAGCTCGCCGAGGGCGGTGTTCACCGAGGCCACCAAGGAGGCTGCCTCGGCCTCGAGATCAGCGTCGCCGGTCTCGGCGGCGAGTTCGGCGGCGGCCTGGGCGTCGGCGAGGGAGGACGCGGCTGCGTCGAGGCTCGCGAGGTCCTCCTTCAGGCGCGCGAGCTCGGTCATCGTGGCGCGGGCGGAGTCGGCGTCATCCCAGAAGCCGGCTGCGGCGCTCTCGGCCTCGAGGGCGGCGACGCGTTCGCGCAGCTCGTCGGCGTGGAGGTAGCCCTCGATCTCGGCGAGGCGCGCTTCCAGCTCGCGCAGGGTTGGGGCGGCCGTCTCGGCCACTAGCTCCTCCGTCCGTGGCAGTTCTTGAACTTCTTGCCGGAGCCGCAGGGGCAGGGGTCGTTGCGGCCGACGTTGGCGTAGGGGTCGCCGGATTCGCTCTTGCGGTAGGTGCGCGGCTTGGAGGCCACGGAGGGCTGGCGCCCCGCCGTCTGCGCCACGGCGGCGCCGACGGCCGCGGGCACGGGCCGGGCCTGGGAGCGCGGCAGCCCCCCGGCGCTCCCGCCGTCGCCGTCCACCTCGGCCGGACCGGAGTAGGTGGCGCCCGCGAGCGCCCCCGGGGCCTCGGTTTCGGGCGCCTTCACCTGCACGTTCACCTCGATGCGCAGGATGGTGCGCAGGAAGTCCTCGTACATGGCGGAGACGAGCAGCTGGAAGGCGTGGAAGGCCTCGGTCTTGTATTCCACGAGGGGGTCGCGCTGGCCGAAGCCGCGAAGGCCGATGCCGGTCTTCAGGTAGTCCATCTCCTGGAGGTAGGTCATCCAGCGGGAGTCGATCACCCGGAGCATCACCTGCTGGGCGAGCTGGTCCATGATCTCGGGGCCGAGCAGGTTCGCCTTGGCCTCGTAGCGCTCGCGCACGAAGGCGAGCACCTGCTCCTCCACGGCGGCCGCGTCGGTGGAGCCGGCGAGGCTCGGGATCTCCTGGGCGCCGGTGAGGTTTCGCATCCAGAGATCGAGGCCCTCGAGGTCCCATTCGCTCGGATCGGCGTGGCCGGGGCATCGCTCGGCCACGGCCTCGCGGACGGTCTGGTCCATGACCTCGTCGAGGTGCCCCACGAGGTCCTTGCCGTCGAGGACGCGGTTGCGCTCCTCGTAGATCACCTGACGCTGCTGGTTCATGACGTCGTCGTAATCCAGCACGTTCTTGCGCATGGAGAAGTTGATCTCCTCGACCTTGCGCTGCGCGCTCTCCACGGCCTTGGAGACCATCTTCGCCTGGATGGGCACGTCGGGCGGAAGGTCCACGCGCTCCATCATCGCCGCGATGCGCTCCATCTTGTCCGCGCCGAAGAGACGCATGAGGTCGTCCTCGAGCGAGAGGTAGAACTGGGTCTCGCCGGGGTCGCCCTGGCGGCCGGAGCGGCCGCGGAGCTGGTTGTCGATGCGGCGCGCCTCATGGCGCTCGGTGCCGATGACGCAGAGGCCGCCGGCGGCCACCACGTGCTCGCGCTCGACGGCGCAGATGGAACGCGCCTCGTCGAGGGCGGCGGCGCGATCCGCCTCCGACGCCTCCTCGGGGTCGATGCCCTGGGAGACGAGGATGTCGGCGGCGAGCTGCTCGGGATTGCCGCCGAGCAGGATGTCGGTGCCGCGGCCGGCCATGTTGGTGGCGATGGTCACGGCACCCTCGCGCCCGGCTTGGGCCACGATCTGCGCCTCGCGGGCGTGCTGCTTGGCGTTCAGCACGTCGTGGGGGATGCCGCGGCGGGCGAGGGTGCGCGAGAGGCGCTCGGAGCTCTCGATGGAGACGGTGCCCACGAGCACCGGCTGGCCCTTGGCGTGGCGCTCGGCCACGTCCTCGGCCACGGCGGCGAACTTGTGGTCCACGGTGCGGTAGATCTGGTCGTCGTGGTCCTCGCGGATGACGGGGCGGTTGGGCGGGATCTCCTGCACCGGCAGGTGGTAGATCTGGCGGAACTCGGAATCCTCGGTCATGGCGGTGCCCGTCATGCCCGCGAGCTTCTCGTAGAGGCGGAAGTAGTTCTGGAGGGTGATGGTGGCGAGGGTCTGGTTCTCCTCGCGCACGGAGACGCCCTCCTTGGCCTCGATGGCCTGGTGGAGGCCCTCGGAGTAGCGCCGGCCCTCCATGATGCGGCCGGTGAACTCGTCGACGATCTTCACCTCGCCGTCGATGACCACGTACTGCTGGTCGCGATGGAAGAGGTACTCGGCCTTGAGTGCCTGCTGGAGGTGGTTCACGAGCTGGCCGGCCATGTCGCCGTAGATGTTGTCGATGCCGAGGGCGCGCTCGACGCGCTTCAGGCCCTTGTCGGTGGTGTTGATGGTGTTCTTGGCCTCGTCCATCTCGAAGTCAACGTCGCGCACGAGGCCGCGGACGGCGCGGGCGAAGTCGCGGTACGTGGCCGCGGAGCGCGTCCCGGCGCCGCTGATGATGAGCGGGGTGCGCGCCTCGTCGATGAGGATCGAGTCGACCTCGTCGACGATGGCGTAGTGGTGGCCGCGCTGCACTCGGGAGGTGGGGCGCATGACCATGTTGTCGCGCAGGTAGTCGAAGCCGAACTCGGAGTTCGTGCCGTAGGTGACGTCCGCGTCGTAGGCCGGGTGCTTGGTCTGGAGCGGCATCCCGTTTTGGAGGAGGCCGACCGAGAGCCCCATGGCCTTGTAGAGCCGGCCCATCCATTCGGAGTCGCGTTTGGCGAGGTAGTCGTTCACGGTGACGACGTGGACGCCCTGGCCGGCGAGGGCGTTCAGGTAGACGGCGAGCGTGGCGACGAGCGTCTTGCCCTCGCCGGTCTTCATCTCGGCGATCATGCCCTCGTGGAGCGCCACGGCGCCCACCACCTGCACGTCGAAGTGGCGCATGCCGAGCACGCGCTCGCTCATCTCGCGCACGGCCGCGAAGGCCTCGGGCATGAGGTCGTCGAGGGTGGCGCCGGCGGCGAGCCGCTCCTTGAAGCGGGCCGTCTCGGCGGCGATCTCGGCGTCGCCCATGGCGCCGTACTTCGGCCCGAGATCGTTCACGCGGGCCGCTACCTGCTGGAATGCCTTCAGCTCCTTGTCGGAGCCGATGGAGAGTATCTTCGAGAAGAGACCGGGCATGCCTTCCCTTTCCCAGGCGGAAAACGCCCGGCGCTTGCGGCCGGGCCGCGCATCACTATACCAACGCGCTACGCAGCCCCTTCCCTCCCGCTCGCGATCCCACATAAAGAGCGGAGATCGCGCGGGGAGGCGCTCCGGGCGGCGCTACGCCGATTCGGCGAGGATCTCGCCGTTGCGCGGGTCGAGAACCCCGGCGACCTCGCGGACGCCCTCGCGCTCGACCCAGCGCTCGAGCGAGCGGTAGAGCGCCTCGATGTGGGTCGAGGGTGCCATGAGGAGCTCGCGCTTGAGCCGCGTGGAATAGCTGCCGTAGACGCCCTCGAGCTCGGCGCCCCGGCCGTCGGCGGCGAGCGCGCGCAGGTAGACCGCCACGGCATCCTCGCGAAGCGGCTCCTCCTCCCGGGCCTCGCGGGCGAATTGGAGCGCCTCCTTGGAGCGTCCCTCCTTGAGGGCGAGATCGCTCGCCTCCACCTTCACGTCGACGAAGAGCGCCTGGAGCATGCGCTGCTTGGCTGCGAAATCGCCGCGGACGTCTTGCGCGGGGACGACGAGGCCGCCCGCGTAGGCCGAGTTCAGATGCCTGCAGACGGCGAGGCGCCAGGGTCTGTCGCCCGCGTGGGCGAGCACGTCCTTGCAGAGGTTCTCGAACTCGTCCACGTCCACCGAGACGTAGGTGGGGTTGAGCGCGATTCGCCCCGAGGCGAGGGTGAGGTAGGAGGGGCCGTCCTTCTCGCAGCCGAGCGTCTCGCGCGCGCAGCTCACCACGGAGTAGAGGCTCCTCCTCGAGAGGAAGAAGTCGCGGTCGGGCCAGATGAGCTCGCAGATCTCGGCGCGTGAGAGCGAGTGCGAGGGGACGATCGCGAGGAGCTCCAAGAGGAAGCGCGAGGCCTTGCGCCGCCACGCCGTCTCCTCGATCACGTGGTCGCCGACGATCACCTGGAAGTTCCCGAGGAGCCGAAGCCGCAGGTGCGGCAGGGCCGAGGGCTCGTCGCCATCGCCCCTCGCCGGCGAGGTGAGGCGAAGGAGCGGCAGGGCGTGCGCGTCCGAGACCGCGTGCAGCCCCGGATCGTCCTCGAGCGAGTCCTTGAGCCACGAGCGCTCCTGCTCGAGGCGGTTTGCGCGTTGGCGGGGGAAGAGGGATTCGATGTCGTCCCCTCCCGCGGACGCGTCCCGCGCATCCTCCGCCGACGGCACGACCCACGTGGCGGGGAGCAGCCTCCGGAAGATTCCCGACTTCTTCCAGGGACTGTCGACGGCGAGCCGCATGAGCGTCTCCGACGCGAGCGAGGGCAGTCTGCTGCCGAAGAGGTCGCGCACGAACTTCCGCCTGCCCTTCACCCAGGGCGTGGGATCGGAGGCCACGGAGTGGAAGAGTCGTGCGAGGGACACGAGATCGCTCCGGGTGCCTTCCCCATGGGCCGGGAGGTCGATCGGCTCCTCGCCGATGAGCTCGCGCGCGAGGGCCTCCACGACGTAGGCGGTGAGCGAGAGATCGCCGGAGCCCACGTCGCGCAGCTCCCGCTCGATGTCCCGCACCTCGGAGAACGCGGCGAAGAACGAACCGCGGCGCACGAGCATCGCGGCCAGCGCCACCGAGAGCGCGCAGCGCAGGCGGGTGTCGGGATGGGGCACGAGGCGACAGAGCGAATCTCGCACGGGCTCGACGGCGTCGTAGGTTCCCGTGAAGCCGAGAACCGCGAGCGCGTAGCCCTCGACGGAGTGGCTGAGCACGAAGAACCCATGGACGTCGAGGAAGGCGAGGGAGCGTCGGAAGATGCGACGCTCGTATTCGTGGATCGAGCGGCCGGTGAGCAGGAGCACGAGGAAATACTGCGCGGCGAGAAGCGACGAGAGCAGCGAGACGTCCCCCGCGCCGTGGTCGGTGTGCCGGAGGAGCTCGTAGGCCCGCTCATAGCGGCCTTCGATGCAGAGGTCGTGGACCGCGCCGATCTGGCGAATCCGTCGCAGGAATCCACCTTCCTCGGACGCCCGGGTGGCGGCGTTGCCCTTTGCGGGTGACTCCGTGCTCGTGGACCACGCCAACACGAGCGCCAGGAGGGCCTTGGCCTGGGCTTTGAGCTCGAAGTCACGGCGTGCGGGGCGTCCGTCGGCGAGCTCGTCCTCCAGGGAGCGGAGGGTCATGAGGGTGCGCTTCAGGGCCCGCCCGAAGAGCTCGGACGGCGTGCGAAGAAGGTCGAGCACGGCGGAGACGAGGTCCCTCACCTCGCGCGAAGCGCCGAACGCCGCGTCGAAGACGTGGTTTTCGACGAGCGCGACGAATCCGCGGTCGATGAGCTCGAAGCAATGGGCGATCACGAGATCGCCCACCTCGACCATTCCCATGACCCGCTCGAGGAGCGCGCCGGCTCCCCTGACGTCGCCGCGCTCGAAGAGAACGCGGATGACGTCGTGCACGAGCTCGGGGTCCTCACGTGAGATCTCGCCGAGGCGCTCATCGCCCAGAGGCGCGTCTTCGGAGGTGCCGAATCCGCAACGCGGGTCGATGGCGAACGTGGGAGGTAAGAGGGCCAGGGCCTGATCCATGGTCTGCGCGCGGGTGGTGAACCCCAGCTCTCTGAGTTCGTTCATCGAGCCATGGCCCAAAAGCTCCATGGCTCGTGCGAGCTGGGTGAACGTGCGCTTGGCGTTTGGGTGGCTCGACATGGCTCCTCCTCTATGTCGAGGCGGTGGAACGGCGGGTCCTAGCACCCGCGCCCTTCCGCCCAATGGGCGCTGGGGAAGGCGAAGCTATCGAGGAATGCGAATATGAGTGGTCGGAGAATTGGCGAGCGCGGTTTCGCGTACCCGAGAATCTAACCAGCAGCTCACGGCGTGCGGGACGGCATTCGAAAGATTCCGCTGCCGTGGAGGATCCCAGCGTAGGGGCCTCGCGCCCGCTCGCCGCATCCGGCCGATGCGTGGCCGAAGTTCCCGCCGATCGGAAAACATTGAAGATAATCGATATGTGGGAGACCGGGGGTTTCGGCCGCCGTCTCCCGCCCGCTGCCCCATACTTGGAGCGGGAGCGAGGAGCCCCGCGCGGCACCTCGGAAGGCGGGCGTCTTGAGGAGAACCATGGGCAGGGCACGGGCGAGGGCGCTCATTCTCGGAACGGCCGCGCTCGCCCTCTGCCTCGTCCTCGTCGTGGCCTGCGGCAGCCTCGCCGCCTGCGGTGGCGCCCAAAACCGCCTCCAGGCGGGCGAGACCGTGCAGGGGCGGGTGACCCGCATAGACGGGGACACGCTCCAGATCGCGCTCGGCACCACGGAAGACGGGGAGTTTCGCCGCACGAGCGACGTGATCATGGTCGACCTCGCCAAGGCGACCATCGCCTCCGACGCGGGCGAGCGGCTCACCTCGGCCGACATCGCCACCGACGACGTCCTCACGCTCACGGCGGGAGGAGACGGCGCCACCGACATCACGGTCTCCCGCGATCCCGAGAGCGTGGCGGCCGAGCAGGGCACCGCCGCGACCGACCTCGCCGAGGCCAAGCGGCTCGTCGGCCAACGTCTCACCGGCGACGGGGAGGACGAGAGCGTCGTGCGCGTCACGGCTCCCGACGTCGTCCTCGTCGACTGCCGGATCGAGCAGGCGGGCGCCCCGACGGACGCCTCGAAGGCGCGGCTCTTCGGCCTCGGATCGGCGCTCCTCGTCACCCACGGCGGGCGCCTGACGGCCGACGGTGGTTCGGTCACTTCCTCGGCGGAAGGCGCGGCGGGGCTCTTCGCCTACGGCGAGAACTCCCTCGCGATGCTCAACAAGACCGAGGTCACGACCACGAAATCCTCGGCTCCGGCAGCCGTTGCGAGCGCACGGGGCGCGCTCGAGAGCAACGGCGCCACGCTCACGACCTCGGGTGTGGCCTCTCCGGCGATCCGGACGACGGCCGACGGCTCGGCGACCCTCGCGAGCGGCGAGCTCGTGACGAACGGCCTCGATTCCGCCACCGTCGAGGCCTCGGCGAGGCTCTCCGCCGAGGGGGCCAAGCTCACGGCCGCCCATGCCGAGGCCCTCGTGCTCTCGGGCGGGGCCGACGCGAGCCTCGCCGACTGCTCCATCGCGAGTTCCATGGACCGGGGCCGCGGCACCCGTGCGCCCCTGAACGTGCAGAGCATCCTCGTCTTCGGCGAGCGCTCGAGCGCCGAGGAGAGCGCCAAGCTCGCGCTCTCCGGCGGCTCGCTCACCAACAACTCGGGCGATCTCATCTTCGTGACGAACGTCACCGCCGACATCTCCCTCAGCGGCGTGCGCGTGCAGAACGCCGACCCCGAGGCGGCGCTCGTGCGGGTTTCGGGCAACGACGGCTCGCTCGGCTGGGGCGAGGCGGGCGCAAACGGCGGCGCCGCGACGCTCACGGCAACCCGCCAGCATCTGGCGGGCAACCTCGAGGTTGATCGGATCTCGCAGCTCTCCGTGCACCTCACCGAGGGCTCGTCGCTCGAGGGGGCGGCCGCGGTCGAGGGGTCCGGCGATGAGGCCGGCACGCTCGACGTCGTGGTCGATGCCGGCTGCACGTGGAAGCTCACGGCCGATTCCACCGTCACGACGCTCGAGAATCACGGCTCGGTGATCTTCGACGGCCACACGCTCACCTTGGCCGACGGCTCCGTCCTCGGTGGCTAGGGGCCCCGGGGGCGCAGATCAGGCGCGGGCGACCCCGTCTTCGTGGGCGGCCTCGAAGACGGCCGTGGCCACGGCATCCCTAACGCGCGGGTCGAAGGGCCGGGGGATGATGTAGTCCCTCGAGAGCTCCTCGTCTGAGACGAGCCCCGCCAACGCGAAGGCCGCGGCGATCTTCATCCCGTCCGTCACGCGGCTTGCCCGCGCGTCCAGCGTTCCGCGGAAAAGCCCCGGGAAGACGAGCACGTTGTTCACCTGGTTCGGGTAGTCGGAGCGGCCGGTTGAGACGACGGCGGCGCCGGCGGCGAGGGCGTCGTCCGGCTTGATCTCGGGGTCGGGGTTCGCGCAGGCGAAGACGATCGGATCGCTCGCC
Organism: uncultured Atopobiaceae bacterium; assembly: GCA_947599965.1. Taxonomy (GTDB): domain Bacteria; phylum Actinomycetota; class Coriobacteriia; order Coriobacteriales; family Atopobiaceae; genus CANRLS01. Next base: position 22,554 of record CANQFP010000014.1, read on the forward strand.
ATGGATTTCACCATCTCGGGTGCGAGGGTGCCGGGGGCGCTCGTGCCGATGAACACGTCCGCGCCGTGGAGCGCTTCGGCGAGGCCGCCCGTGAGGTGCCGCGGATTCGTGATCTCGGCGAGCTCCGCCTTGTAGCCGGGGCAGCCGGCCGGCCTCGATGCCTCGATGATGCCGGATCGGTCCACGGCGACGATGTCCTCCACACCGAGGGAGCGCAGCATCTTGATGATCGCCGTGCCCGCGGCACCGGGGCCGTTCTGCACGACCTTGATCTCGGAGAGGTCCTTGCCCACGAGCTTCAGGGCGTTGATGAGCCCGGCCGCGACGACCACCGCCGTGCCGTGCTGGTCGTCGTGGAAGACGGGGATGTCCACGGCCTCCTGGAGCTTGGGCTCCACCTCGAAGCAGCGTGGCGCGCTGATGTCCTCGAGGTTGATGCCGCCGAAGCTCCCCGCGATGAGGCTCACGGCGTGCACGAGCTCGTCGACGTCGTGGGTGCGCACGCAGATGGGCAGGGCGTCCACGTCGCCGAAGGCCTTGAAGAGCACGCACTTGCCCTCCATGACGGGCATGCCCGCCTCGGGGCCGATGTCGCCGAGGCCGAGCACGGCGCTGCCGTCGGTGACGACGGCCACGGTGTTCCAGCGGCGGGTGAGCTCGAAGGAGAGCTCGGGGTCCTTTTGGATGGCGAGGCAGGGCGCGGCCACACCGGGGGTGTAGGCGAGGGAGAGCTCGTGGGTGGTGGAGACGCCGGTGCGGGGCTTCACCTCGAGCTTTCCGCGAAGCTTCTCGTGGAGTTCGAGGGATTGCGCGAAGTAATCGACGGCCATGGATGTTCTCCTTCGATGCATGCGGGCGGCTTCGAGGCTCCGGAGCCGGTGGATGAGGCGAGGGCAAACGTGAGCGTACCATGCAGGTTTTAGGGGATCGTGCGTCCTCCGCTATACTCTTTTCGACTGTCCGTAATCGCAGATTACAAGGAGCCTATCGTGGCAGATCATTTACGCGGGGGCGGCGAGGCCGCTTCCGCAGAGCCCATGCCGGAGGCAATCGAGGCGCACCTGCCCCCCGACGCGGCCGAGTCGCCTCGCGGGGCCCACGCGGCGTCGTCGGATGATGGCGCGCTCGGCGTGCCGACGTTTCTCATCGATGCGGCCGAGCCCGCGCCGGCCCCCGAGCCCGCGCCGGCCCCCGAGCCCGCGCCCGTGGTCGAGATGGCCGACGTCACCCCGGTTGCGGTGGATCCCGCGAGCTACGCGCCCGTGTCGCAGATGCCGCCGCAGCCCGTGGTCGACGTCCGCCCGCAGGTATCCGTCCCGCCGGTCGCGCCGCGGCCCGCGCCGCAGGTCTCCGCCCAGCCCGGCCCGGTCCGAGCGGTCACGGCGAGCGTCTCGCCCGAGGCCCAGGCCGCCGATCTCGGCTACACGCCCCACGGCCTCTACAGCTCGCTCGGCTCCGAGGAGAACGCGCCGCAGGTGAACCGCAACCTCGAACCCACGATCTCCATGCGCAACGTCACGAAGATCTATCCGGCGCAGCCCAACAAGCCGGCGCTCGAGGACGTCTCGCTCGACATCTATCCCGGCGAGTTCGTCTTCATCGTCGGCCACTCCGGCTCCGGCAAGTCGACGTTTCTGCGCCTGCTCACCCGCGAGCTCAAGGTCACGTCCGGCGAGATCCTCGTCGCCGGCCAGAGCCTCACGAAGATGCGCAACTGGAAGGTGCCCTTCCTGCGCCGCCAGATCGGCTGCGTCTTCCAGGACTTCAAACTCCTGCAAGACCGCACCACCTACGAGAACGTGGCCTTCTCCCTCGAGTGCATCGGCAAGCCCAAGGCCGTCATCGAGGTGCAGGTGCCCGAGGTGCTGCGCCTCGTGGGCCTCGAGGACAAGATGGATCTCTTCCCCGATCAGCTCTCCGGCGGCGAGCAGCAGCGCGTCTCCGTGGCCCGCGCCATGGTGAACCGTCCGCCGCTCCTCATCTGCGACGAGCCCACGGGCAACCTCGACCCCGCCATCAGCCTCGGCATCATGCGCCTGCTCGAGGCCATCAACAAGAACGGCACGACGGTCATCATGGCCACCCACGACCGCGAGATGGTCGATTCGATGCGCAAGCGCGTCGTGGCGCTCGAGAACGGCCACCTCGTGCGCGACCAGGAGAGGGGAGGCTACGGCTACTATGGCGCCCTCTAACTTCGGCTACGCGCTCCGCGAGGCCGGCCACCACATCCTGCGCGGGTGGTCCACGGCCCTCGGGGCCATCGTCACGATCTTCCTCTCGCTCTTCATCATCGGCGTCTTCATCCTCGGCTCGGCGCTCATCACCAACATGGTGGGCAGCGTCGAGGACCAGGTGACGATCCAGGCCTTCCTCTCCGACGACGCCACCTCGGCCGACGTCGAGCAGCTCCAGAGCTCCATCGAGACGTGGGACTACGTGGACCAGGTCACCTACAAATCCAAGGAGGAGGCGCTCGAGGAGTACCGCTCCACCATGTCCAACAAGAACGCCGCCGCGGCCGTGGAGGCCCTCGACGGCGAGAACCCGGTGCCGGCGTCGCTCGTGATCCAGCTCACCGACCCGCAGGAGGTGGTGGGCGTCGCCGATAAGCTCGCGGCCGATCCCTCGTTTGCGAGCATCTGCGACGATCCGGAGAACGTGCAGCTCTCCATCCAGTACGGCCAGCAGACCGTCGAGCGGCTCTTCTCCGTGGCCAACTACATCCGCATCATCGCGCTCGTGCTCGTGGTGATGCTCATCTTCGTGGCCTTCGTCTTCATCAACAACACGATCCGCCTGGCCATCTCCGCCAGGCGCCGCGAGATCGCGATCATGCGCCTCGTGGGCGCGAGCAACGGCTTCATTCGCGGGCCCTTCATCATGGAGGGCATCATCGAGGCCCTCATCGGCTCGGCCCTCGCGATCATCGGCCTGCAGATCGGCTTGTCCGCGCTCATGCCGCGCCTCGCCGAGAGCCTGCAGTTCCTCACGCTCACCATCGAGCCGTCCGTGGTCGTGGGGACGTACTTCGTCCTGCTCGCCATCGGCGTGGTGATCGGCCTCTTCGGCTCGGCCATCGCCATGCGCCGCTACCTCAAGGTCTAGCCATGGCAGAGGCGCCCGAGGGATTCGTCACGCGGCTTCTGAACGCCGAGCTCAAGCTCCAGGCCGACGACATCGCCGCGGCCGTGGACGACCTCACCCGCCTAACCGGCGAGATCGAGGCCTACGTCGCCGAGCACTGCCCCACCACCGACGAGCTCCAGTGGTTCAGCTTCCCCACGTTCTTCGAGCGGCTCTGCTACCGCCGGGTGGAGAGCGATCCCAGGGAGATACGCGACGTGGGCGAGCCCTACGATCGCGCCTACGCCGACCTCGGCCTCGCGCTCGTGCGCGCGGGGCGCTACGACGAGGCCCGCGCCGCGCTCGCCCAGGCCATCCGCTGGAATCCCATGGAGTGCGCGTGGCGGCTCGATCTCGCCGAGCTCTGCCTCGCCCTGGGCGATGAGCGCGAGTGGCTCGGGCTCTCCCACAGCGTCTTCGAGCGGGCAAGCCATCGCGAGCACCTCGTGCGGGCCTACGCCAACTTCGCGCGACACTTCGCCTCCACCGGCGAGCGTGAGCTCGAAGCCGCCTGCCTCGCCTGCGCCGCGCGCCTCGGCACCCAAGACGCCGAGGTGGCGGCCCTCATCTCAAAGGCCGCCGGCACCGAGGCCGACCCGAAGCGCCTCGCAGACGAGGACATCTCGCGTCTGCTCGGCGAGGCCGGCATCCCCGAGGGGGCCAACGCCGAAGTGGCCATCTGCCTCATCATGTGCGCCTCCGACGCGCGCGCCCTCGGCGACGATCGCGCCGCCGGCGAGCTCGTCATGCGCGCCCGCGACCTCGTGGGCGAGGAGGTGTGCAAGGCGCTCGCCCAGCTCGTGGCCGAGGCCGACGCCGAGCTCGCGGCCAAGGAGACCGAGGCCGCGGAGCCGCCCATCCCCTCCGACGAGCCCCTGGACGAGCTCGATGGCTGATCGCCCCATCAAGGTCATCGCGAAGAATCGCGCGGCGCGCCACGACTACGAGATCCTCGAGACCTTGGAGGCGGGCATCGTCCTCGCGGGCACCGAGGTGCGGAGCTTGCGGGAGCGCCCGCCCTCGCTCGCGGAGGCCTTCTGCCTCATCCGCGGCGGCGAGGCCTGGGTGATCGGCCTCCACATCCCGCCCTTCTCCCACGGCAACATCGCCAATCGCGACCCCGATCGTCGCCGGAAGCTCCTGCTCCACAAGCGCCAGATCCGCACCCTCGAAGCGGAGCTCCGAGCCAAGGGCATGGCGCTCATCCCGCTCCAGCTCTACTTCGACGAGCATAATCGAGCGAAGCTCACCATCGCGCTCGCCCGGGGCAAGAAGCTCTACGACAAGCGCCAGGCCATGGCCAAGCGAGACAGCGATCGCGAGCTCCAGCGCATCATCAAGGAACGCAACCGCTAGTCGCTGGGCATCGCCGCGCGTCCGCGGAGAGGGCGCGCCCGGCGGACGCGGGCGGTGCGACAATGGCGACGTTCGCGAGCCTTCCCGAGCAAAGGAGCTCCCATGGTCGATCCCACCGTCATGTTCAAGCACCACTATGGCCTCTACATCGTCTCATCCAAGACCGATGAGGGCTACGCCGCCTGCCTCATCAACACCGCCACCCAGGTCACGGCCGAGCCGATCCAGGTGATCATCTCCGTGAACAAGCAGAACGTCACCTGCGGGCGCATCCTCGCCTCGGGGCACTTCGCCCTCGCCATCCTCGACGAGACGGCCGACATGCCCTTCATCGGGCGTTTCGGCTTCCGCTCCTCCGCCGACTTCGACAAGTTCGCGGACATCCCCGTGGAGTACGACGAGTTCGGCGACCCCTACACCCCGCTCCACACCTGCGGCATGGTCTCCTGCGCCGTCTCCCAGTCCATCGACGTGGGAACCCACATGCTCTTCATCGGCGAGGTCCAGGAGACCAAGGATCTCGGCGAAGAGCCTCCGATGAGCTACAGCTACTACCACAAGGTTCTCAAGGGCAAGACTCCGCCGAAGGCCGCGTCATACGTCGCCTCGTAGTCGACGCTGCGGCGGCCCAGTGCACGCAATCTAGGCCCGATCCTGAAGCCTCGAGTAGCGAAGTTGCGCTACGGCTTCACGATCGGGCCTATCTCACGCACCCTGAACCGCCTCGCTGACGTTTGGCCGAACCTGTGAGTCGCGTTTTCACTCGCAAATTGGGTACGAACGTCTAAGCTTTGTTCCCCATGCTCGAATCGGAGCCCGTGAAAGGAGCCAACATGGCTGACGAGAAGAAGACCTACACATTCCGTTGCACCGTCTGCGGCTACGAGGTGACCATCGACGAGCCCCAGCTTCCCGATGATTACGTCTGCCCCGTCTGCGGCGTGGGCCCCGACATGTT
>CANQFP010000015.1 GCA_947599965.1 uncultured Atopobiaceae bacterium
ATTGCGGGGCCGTCGGGTGGGCGGCGAGGAGCGTGGAGATTGCGTGGCGACATCGAAGTGAGCCCGCGGCGTGAGGCTGTGGTTATGGTGGGTTTGGCACACGTTCCCGCGTTTCATGTAACACTATTCACGCGATCATCGAGACCGATCGAAGGGTAGTCGGATGCCTTTCAATAAGCGCGTTGGCAAGGGCGGGTCGAAAGACGCCGCGAACGGCACGACCGAGGCTCGCGAGGAGCGCCACCACCACTTCGACGCGGTGGAGGACGTCTCCACCGAGGAGGACCATGACAGGCATCGCCGCACCTATCGGCTCTTCGACACGAGCGTCGAGGTGCGCACCGATCAGGGCGATCGCATCTGGGAGGTGGCCCTCGAGACGGCGCTCGTCGAACGCATGGGATGCAACAACACCGGCTACATCGCGCAGACGTGCCCCGCGGACGACTACAACCGCTTCGTGCTCTCGGCGCGTGGCGAGAACTTCTTCGGCTGCTCGACCGATATCACCCAGCTGCCCTATTTCGACGTGTACCTCGATCGCGCCCGACGGCTCTACGCCGCGCACCTCGCGAACGCACGCTTCGGCATGCCGCTCTCGGTCTTTCGCAGGGGCTACGAGCACCGCATGCGCGACATGCCCGCCGAGCGCACGGAACTCGAGGTGACGCTCGAGGAGCGCATGGCGGTGATCGTGAAGGAAACGAAGGAGACCTGGGCCGAGGACTGCGCGAAGTACCGTGAGCGCTACGGAGACGTGTACGCCGAGGTCTTCGGGCCCGACGCGCCGCCCCCCGCGCCGCACGGCCGCTAAGCGTCCCCCCACTCGAACGGATTTCCATGGCAAAGGCGAAAAAGAAGCGTAGGCCCCGGCGCATGCCGGAGATGCCCGAGCGCGAACTCCACGTCGATGACGTCGCGGAGCTCGAGGAGGGTGCCCTCCTAAGCGCCGAGGAGGCCTCGGAAGGGGAGCGCACCTTCGCAGACGACGAGGCCCAGGCGAAGCGGCTCGGCATCACGCCCACGTCCTCCAGCTACGAGGACAAGCCCTCCTGGCGCGACCAGTTCTTCCGCAAGGGTGCCGAGAAACGCGAGGCGTTCCTCTACATCTCCGACCACACGGGCGACGTGGTGGACGACGAGGCCGACGACTGGATCCAGCACTACTACGTGTCCAAGGTCCAGGGCATGACGATCGCCTTCTTCATCGCGCTCATCCTCTCCGTGGGCGGTGTGGTCGTGGGCAACTACCGCGGCATCGCCACCATCGGAATCGTGGCCTCCTACCTCGCCTCCTTCGTGGCGCTGGCGGCCGTGATCGTCTTCGTGCTCGTGATGATCACGAGCAAGCGCATCTACGGAAAGATCGCCGCCGTCTTGGACGCGGGTCGCGATCCCGAGACCTACTGCCTTCGCTACCTCGGGTATCTCCGGGCGAAGGATCCGAAGGACATGACCGTGGCCATCTCGAACTACGCGCGCGGGCTTCGCTGGCAGGGGCGCTGGAAGGACGCGCGCTCGCTCTTCGAGAGCTACCTCGCCGACTACGGGCTCCTCGGAGACGCACGAGCGCAGTTCCTCCACCACCTGCTCCTGGCCGGATGTGCGTTCGACCAAGGGCGCCTCCAGAGCCTGGATGCCGAGATCGCCTACCTCGAGAGCGTGCCGGCGGCCGAGGTCCCCGAGGAGTTCACCTCGCAGATCCCCACGCTCGAGAAGCTCTCGCATCTGCTCTCCCTCGAGCGCGACGGCAAGAAGCGGGAAGCCTACGAGCTCGTCGAGGGCTTCTTCTATTCCTCGGAGAACGTCCTGCGCATGGCACTCGCGCTCCATCTCGGCACGAACTCGGACAACCGCACGGACGCGCTCGAATGGATCAACTTCGTCATCAAGATGGGCGTGACCACCTGGTGCGTGAAGCGCGCCAAGGCGATCCGCTCCGCGGGCTTCCTCCAGAAACTGCCCGCCGGCGAGAGTCGCTTCGGCAGAAACATCCGGGAACGCCGTCGCGACGAGCGCGAGAAGCGGCGCAAGGCCAAGATCGACGCCGAAGTCGCCGCCGAGGCCGAGAAGACCGTCGAGAACGCGGCCGACATCCCGCGTTAGGTCGTGCCGGCCGAAGACCACCCCCTACGATCGGAGGATCCATGGCGTTTCGAAGCATTGACCCGAAAGACCTCGACCTCTTCTGCTTCGAGGCGTTCGGAGACGATTGGGCCCTCCTCACCGCGGGAACGCCGGGCGATTGGAACACCATGACCATCGGCTGGGGCGGCCTCGGCACGCTCTGGAGCCGTCCCGTGGCAACGGTCTACGTGCGCCCGGATCGCCACACCCATGAGTTCATGGAGCGCTCCGATCGCTTCACCATCGCCTTCTTCGACGAGGAGCAGAAAGACAAGCTCTCGTTCTGCGGCTCCCATTCCGGCCGCGACACCGACAAGACCTCCTGCGGGCTCACGCCCACGGACTTCGAGGGCGCGGTCGGCTTCGAGGAGGCCGAGCTCGTCATCTGCTGTCGCATCATCTACGCCCAGGATTTCGAAGAGGGGTGCTTCCGCGACCCGTCGGTGAGGGATCGCGTCTACGGGGGCACCGCACCGCTCCACACCGCCTACGTCGGGCTCGTCGAGGCCGTCTGGGCCGACGATTCCCTCATCGTCGAGCTTTCCGAGGAGGAGCTCGAGGCGTGAGCGCGCCCGTCTGGCCGGAGCCGGCGAGCGCGGTCTCCCGGATGCGCGCTCGACGCGCCCGCGTGGCCTTCTTCGATATCGACGGCACGCTGCAACCCCTGGGGAAGCGGGGCATTCCCCCCTCGACCCTGCGCGCCCTCGAGATCCTGCGATCGCGGGGCGTGAAGCTCGTCATCTGCACCGGACGCCACCTCGACTTCGCCCGCGAGATCGAGCGCTACGCGACCTTCGACGGCTGGCTTTGCGCAAACGGCAGCTACTGCCTCCTCGATGGACGCGTGGTGCGGGCGGCGACGCTCGATCCCGAGGACGTGGCCCAGGTGGTGGCCGGAGCCGCGGCGGGACGCTATCCGCTCGCGGTCACGTACGCCCATGATCTCGAGGTGGGCGTGGTGGATGCGCAACGGGAGATGGCGGAGCGGTTCTGGCTCGGCTGGCCGAAGATGGATCCCTCGAGGCTCTCCGTTGGCGAGAAGCCCGTCTACCAGCTGAACATCGTCTGCCCGCCAGAGCGCGACGACGAGTACCTCGCCGCCACACCGCATCTCAAGAGCGCGCGATGGACCGATGCCTTCATGGACGTCATCCCCGCAGACGGCGGCAAGGATGTGGGCATGGACGCCGTGCTCCGCGAGCTCGGCGCCGCCCGAGCGGAAAGTCTCGCCTTCGGCGACGGCGGAAACGACATCTCCATGCTCGAGGCGGCCGGAGTGGGCATCGCCATGGGGAACGCGTCGGATGCGGTGCGAGCGCATGCCGATTACGTCACGAGCGGGTGCGAGGAGGAGGGCGTGCTGAACGCCCTCGTGGCGCTCGGAATCGCCTGAGTGGCCCGACGAGCGCGGCACGTCCCGCCATTCGCCGAGGAAAACCGCGCGCTGCGGCTCCATTGGGAGAAATCGCATATCTTTTTGCCCTGTCTTTGCCTTTAATGACCGTGAATTAGAGTGATCTGCATGTTCCGGCAGGTCGCTTCAATTACGAGGCAGGGAGGCGCACCATGGCCTGGATCGTGCTCAACGGCGATTACGCGGCAAACGATGACACCAAGGTCATCGTGCGCAGGCGTGTGAGCTTCGTCGGCAACGGGAAGAACGGCTATACGGTCTGCGACGATCCCGTCTCCATGGCCTCGAACCGCGGACGCTCCTACGCCTCCTTCGACGAGCGCGTGCACGATCGCGAGCGGGGAGGGGTGCGGCAGATCCGCATACCCGTGGGCATGAGCTACGGCGAGGCCAAGGACGCCATCCGTCTCTACGGAAGGCTCTAGGCGCAAGTCGGCCCCATTCGACATATCGAGGCCGAGAGGTCGCACGGCGACTCAGCCCTCTCGGCGAAGAGGTGAAGGCCCCGGGGACGGGGCCTTCACCGTGGTAGCATTGCCCCTCGGACGATCAGGGACGAGGGAGACGACCGTGGCAAACGAGTATCGCCGGACCATGAACCTGCCCACGACGGGCTTTCCCATGCGGGCCTCGCTGGCCTCGCGGGAGCCCGAGCGCCTGAAGAGGTGGGAGGACGCGGGCGTCTACGAGCTCGCGCTCAAGCGCGCCGAGGAGCGTGGCGCCGAGCCCTTCGTGCTCCACGACGGGCCGCCCTACGCCAACGGGCCGATCCACCTCGGGCACGCCCTGAACAAGATCACCAAGGACATCATCAACCGCTACCAGATCATGCAGGGTCGCAAGGTCACCTACGTGCCCGGCTGGGATTGTCACGGCCAGCCGATCGAGCACAAGGTGGAGGAGACCCTCGGCACCGAGCGCTTCAACGAGACCTCGCCCGAGGAGATCCGTCGCATCTGCCGCGAGTTCGCGGTGGAGAACATCGACCTCCAGCGCCAGGGCTTCAAGCGCCTCGGCGTGCTGGGCGATTGGGAGCATCCCTATCTCACGCTCTACAAGAGCCATGATGCCGCCGACATCGAGATCTTCCGCCGTTTCTTCGAGACGGGCGCGATCTACCGAGGCCGCAAGCCCGTGCACTGGTGCACCCACTGCCACACGGCACTCTCGGAGGCCGAGATCGAGTACGCCGACGTGACGGGTCCCTCGATCTACGTCGCCTTCGAGCTGCACACCAAGCCGGCGGGGCTCGAGGGCTTCGAGGGGCCGGTCGACCTCGCCATCTGGACGACGACGCCCTGGACGCTGCCCGCCGACGGGGCCGTGGCCGTGAAGCCCGACGGCCGCTACGTGGCACTCGCCCACGACGGGCGTGCCGCCATCGTGATCGACGAGCTTGCCGAGACGCTGGCCGAGATCGCGGGCTGGGATGGTGAGCTCGTCCACGTGAACGGCGAGCCGTGGGCCGCCACCGGCGAGGAGCTTGCGGGGCTCACCTACGCCCACCCGATCTTCGACGACTACCACGACGCGAAGGTCATCGTGGCCGACTACGTGGGCACCGACGAGGGAACCGGCCTCGTCCACATCGCGCCCGGCCATGGCGCGGACGACTTCTACGTGGGCGTGGACAACGGCATCCCCGTGGTGAATCCGGTCGACGACGACGGCCATTTCCTCGTGGGCGAGGGCTTCGGCTCGGGCGGCCCGTGGTCGGGTGTCGAGGTCACCGAGGCCAATCCCCGGATCATCGAATGGCTGCGGGAGCGCGGCACGCTCATCGCGTCGCGTTCCATCACCCACTCCTATCCGCACTGCTGGCGCTGCAAGAACCCCGTCATCTTCCGCGCGACCAGCCAGTGGTTCGTCTCCATGGACGACACCGGCCTGCGCGATCGGGCGCTCGATGCCATCGACAACGAGGTGCGGTGGTATCCCGAAGCCTCCGCCAAGCGCATCCGCTCCATGGTGGAGGGTCGCCCCGACTGGTGCCTCTCCCGCCAGCGCGTGTGGGGCGTGCCCGTGCCCTCCTTCACCTGCGCCTCCTGCGGCGAGAAGGTGATGAACGAGGCCACCCTCGAGGCCGTCGAGGAGCTCTTCCGCGAGAAGGGCTCCGACGCCTGGTTCACCGACGATCCGGCCGACTACCTGGGGGAGGCCTGCGTCTGCGACCATTGCGGCTCCCACGAGCTCAAGCCCGATCGCGACATCCTCGACGTCTGGTGGGATTCCGGCGTCTCCCACACCGCAGTCCTCAAGACGCGCCCCGAGCTCTCGTTCCCGGCGGACCTCTACCTCGAGGGCTCCGACCAGCACCGCGGTTGGTTCCAGGCGGCGCTCCTCACGTCCATGGGCGCGTGGGACTGCCCGCCCTTCCGCGCCGTCCTCACGCAAGGGTTCACCTTGGACGGCCAAGGTCGAAAGATGTCCAAGAGCCTCGGCAACACCATCGACCCCAACGAGGTCATGCGCACGATGGGCGCCGACATCATCCGCCTCTGGGTGGCGTCGGTGGACAGCTACCAGGACATGCCCTGCGACCAGGACATCCTCTCGCAGGTCTCCGATGCCTACCGCCGCTTCCGCAACACCTACCGCTTCCTTTTGGGCGAGCTCGAGGAGGGCTTCGACCCCGCCGAAGACGCCCTCACCTTCGATGAGCTCCTGCCCAACGACCAGCTCGTGCTCGCTCGGGCGGCCCAGGTCCACGAGGCCGTCTCCGAGGCCTATCGCGACTACCGCTTCAACGCCGTCTATCGCCAGCTCTACTCGTTCGTGACGACGGAGCTCTCGAACGGCTACCTGAACGCCACGAAGGACCGCATGTACTGCGAGGGCACGCAGTCCTTCGCGCGCCGCAGCGCCCAGAGCGCCTGGGCCGAGCTCCTCTCCATGCTCGTGCGCGATCTGCAGCCCATCCTCTGCTTCACCGCCGACGAGGTGCTCGACCATCTGCCCGAGGGCCTGCGCGACGGCGAGGAGTACGCGGCGTTGCTCGGCTGGTACGAGAGCCCGGTGCCGAAGGCGGCGCGCGAGGAGCTCCTGCCCGTCTACGAGGACCTGCTCGCCATCCGCCAGGCCTTCACCAAGGCCTACGAGGAGGCGCTCGGCGCGGGCGTCATCGCCCAGAAGACGACGCAGGCCGCTCGCGCCGTCATCCGCGCTCCCAAGGCGATGCTCGAGCGGATCGAGGCCGTGGACGCACTCGACGTCGCCGAGACGCTCGTCTGCTCCGCCGTGACCTTCGAGGAGGCCGACGAGCTCGAGGTCGTCGTGGAGGCGGCCGACGGCGAGCGCTGCGATCGCTGCTGGATGTGGCGCGAGCTGGACGAGCATCATCTCTGCGCTCGGTGCCAAAGCGTCGTGGACGGGCTCGAGGACGCCTAGGCCATGGCCGTCGCCCGCTCGCCCATCCGGCGTGAAGCCATCTACGCCTTCGTGGCGATCGTCTGCGTCATCGCGGATCAGGCCACGAAGGCCTTGGCGCGGCTCTATCTCGTACCGGGCGAGTCGGTGCCCTTCATCCCGGGGCTCCTCAACCTCCAGCTCACGGTGAACACCGGCGCGGCGTTCTCCCTGGGGGAGGGCTTCTCATGGCTCTTCGCCATCATCGCGATCGTCGTGGTGGTGGCCCTGGCCGTGGCCCTGTGGCGAAGCGACGACCTGCCGATCCACCTCTGCGTCTTCTGCGGGATCATCGCCGGCGGGGCCGTCGGCAACCTCATCGATCGGGTGGCCTCGGGAGGCGTCGTCGACTTCTTCGCCACGGCCTTCATGGACTTCCCGATCTTCAACGTGGCCGACATCTGCATCGACGTGGGTATCGTGCTCGGCTTCACTGGCTATCTCATCTGGGATTCGAAGCGGGAGCGCGACGGCTCTCCGAGCGCGGGGGATGAGGGCTAGCCGTGGCGATGCTCGAGGAGTTGCTCGTGGACGAGCTCGCCGATGGCGAGCGCCTCGACGTCTGGCTCGCGCGTGAGATCCCAGGGCTCTCCAGAAGCGCGGCGCAGAGGCTCGTGGGCGAGGGGGCCGTGGTATTGAATGGGAGGCGCTGCACGCAGAAGGCGTGTCGCCTCGCCCTCGGAGATCGCGTGGTCGTGGCCGCCGAAGGGCGGTCGGGGGACGCCGAGGAGGGCCTCGCGCCCGCGGACATCCCCCTCGACGTGCGCTTCGAGGACGAGGGCGTGATCGTCCTCTCGAAGCAGGCGGGGCTCGTCTGCCACCCGGCGGTGGGACACGAGGACGACACGCTCGCAAACGCGCTCGTCGCCCGCTATGGCCTCGCGAACCTCGGAACGCTGCAGGGCGAGGATCGCCCGGGGATCGTGCACCGGCTCGATCGCGACACGACCGGGCTCATGCTCGCCGCCAAGACCGACGAGGCCCAGGGCGCCCTCCAGGATCTCATCCGCCTCCGCGATCTCGATAGGCGCTACGCCGTGCTCGTCCAGGGCTACGTGGCCCCCGAAAGCGGACTCATCGACGTGGGGATCGCCCGCTCGCGGAAGGATCGCCAGCGCATGGCGGCCTCGGATGGCGAGCGCGCCCGCGAGGCCATCACCACCTTCGTCGTGCTCGAGCGCTTCGAGGCGCTTTCGAGAGACGAGGGCTACACGCTCCTCGAATGCCACCTCTACACCGGGCGCACGCACCAGATCCGCGTCCACATGGACCACATCAACCATCCCGTGGTGGGAGATCCGGTCTACGGCCGCGGCGACGCGCGGAGAAACCTCGGGCTCGATCGCCAGTTCCTGCACTCCTGGCGCCTCGCCTTCGACCATCCGGAAACGGGGGAGCGGCTCGCCTTCGTCGATCCGCTGCCCGCAGATCTCGCCACGGCGCTCGAGGGCCTCGCGGATCGCTCGCTCGGGCGCACGGCCGCCGGCGAGCGTCTCGGAGACGCCCTGCTCGGCGACGAGGCCGCCATGGCCCGCGTGGTCTCGGGGATGCTCTCGGGGGAGGAGGCCTGATGTTTCAATTCACGGCCCTCGGCCTCACGCCCATCGTCGTCTTCAACATCGTGCTCTTCCTCTTCTTCACGGTGGCGTTCTTCTATCAGATCGTCTTTCTCCTCGTGGGGCTCAGACGAGGCGTCGTCGAGCTGCCGGAGGCGCGGAGCCTCCATCGCTTCGCCGTCGTCATCGCGGCCCATAATGAGGAGCTCGTGATCGGCGAGCTCATCCGCTCCATCGCCGAGCAGGATTACCCTGCCGAGCTCATCGACGTCTTCGTCGTGGCCGACGCCTGCACCGACGCCACGGCCGAGGTCGCCCGAGGGGCCGGCGCCTTCGTCTACGAGCGCGACGACCTCGCGCGCAAGGGCAAGAGCTGGGCGCTCGACCTGGGCTTCCACCGGATCCTCGACGAGCACGGCGACGACCACTACGACGCGTTTCTCGTCTTCGATGCCGACAACCTGCTCTCCAGGGGCTATGTCTCGGAGATGAACAAGCTCCTCGACCTCGGCTACCTCGCCGGCACGAGCTATCGCAACTCCAAGAACTTCGATTCCTCGTGGATCAGCGCGGCCTACACCACGTGGTTCATCCGCGAGGCGCGCTTCCTCAACAACTCCCGCATGATGTTGGGCACGAGCTGCGCGATCTCGGGCTCGGGCTGGATGGTCTCCTCGAGGATCATCCGCGCCATGGACGGCTGGTATTTCCACACGCTCACGGAGGACATCCAGTTCTCCACCTTCTGCGCCGCCAACAACGTGCGCATCGGCTACGCGCCGGCGGAGTTCTTCGACGAGCAGCCGGTGACGCTCAAGGCCTCGTGGATCCAGCGCATGCGCTGGACCAAGGGCTTCTACCAGGTCTTCTTCTCCTACGGCCTCGACCTTCTGAAGGGCATCGGGGGCGGCCTCTTCTCCTCCTACGACATGCTCATGACCATCGCGCCGGGCATGATCCTCACGCTGCTCTCGGTGATCGTGAACGGCGCCTATCTCGCCCTCGGCTCGCTCTCGCACGGCTTTCTGGCAACGGAACCCGAGATGATGATGGCGCTCGGCTCCCTCATCGCGAGCTTCGCCTCGCTCTACCTCGTCTTCTTCGTGCTCGCCGTGGTCACGGAGATCTCCGAGCGGAGCCACATCCACACGCGCCGGCCCTGGCGCCTCATCGCGAACCTCTTCACGTTTCCCCTCTTCGAGTTCACCTACGTGCCGCTCTGCGTCGTGGCGCTCTTCAAGAAGGTCGAGTGGATCCCGACGAAGCACGAGTTCGCCTACTCGGTCGAGGACGTCGTGGGCAGAACCGAGGACTGAGGTCGCGAGGTTCGAGGCCGCCTTCGCACTCGGCCTATAATTCGCTTCGGGCACGCTCCGAGACACGACCTCGACGGCCGAGCGCGCCGTCGCCTGTCGCCATCGACGCGAAGAGGAGAGACGTTGGCTGAATTCTTCCCCGGTACCTCGCACACCTTCTCCGAATACCTCCTCGTTCCCGGCTACTCCTCCTCGTCGTGCATCCCGAAGAACGTCTCGCTGAAGACGCCGCTCGTGCGCCATCCCGTCGGCAAAGAGGCCGCCATCACCCTGAACGTGCCGCTCACCTCGGCCATCATGCAGTCGGTGTCGGGGCCCGAGCTCGCCATCGCGCTTGCCCGCGAGGGCGGCATCTCCTTCATCTACGGCTCCCAGACCCCCGAGGACGAGGCGGCCATGGTGCGCGAGGTGAAGGCCTATAAGGCCGGGGTCGTGAACTCCGATTCCAACCTCACGCCGTCCATGACGCTGGCCGACGTGATGGCGCTCAAGGAGAGGACCGGCCACTCCTGCATGCCCGTCACCGATGACGGCACGGCCTCGGGCCGGCTCCTCGGCATCGTCACCTCGAGGGACTGGCGCCCCTCACGAGACGATCCCAAGAAGCGCGTCGCCGATTTCATGACGCCGCTCGATCGCCTCATCGTGGGCTCGGCCGACCTCACGCTCTCCGAGGCCAACGACATCATCTGGGAGAACAAGCTGAACCAGCTGCCCTTGGTGGACGAGGACGGCCTGCTTCGAGGCCTCATCTTCCGCAAGGACTACGACATGCACAAGTCGAATCCGCTCGAGCTCCTCGACGGGTCGAAGCGCTACCTCGTGGGCGCCGGCATCAACACCCGCGACTACGAGGAGCGGGTACCCGCGCTCGTGGACGCGGGAGCCGACGTGCTCTGCATCGACTCCTCCGAGGGTTTCTCGGAGTGGCAGGAGCGCACCCTCACGTGGATTCGCAAGAACTACGGCGGCTCGGTGCTCGTCGGCGCCGGCAACGTCGTCGACGCCGAGGGCTTCCGCTTCCTCGCCGATGCGGGCGCCGACTTCGTGAAGGTGGGCATCGGCGGCGGTTCCATCTGCATCACCCGCGAGCAGAAGGGCATCGGCCGCGGCCAGGCCTCCGCGCTCATCGACGTCTGCGAGGCGCGTGACGCCTACGCCGAGGAGACGGGCGTCTACGTGCCCGTGTGCTCCGACGGCGGCATCGTCTACGACTACCACATGACCCTCGCGCTCGCCATGGGGGCGGATTTCCTCATGCTCGGGCGCTACTTCGCGCGCTTCGACGAGAGCCCCGGCCAGCGCGTGAACGTGAACGGGTCCTACATGAAGGAGTACTGGGGCGAGGGCTCCAGCCGCGCGCGCAACTGGGCGCGCTACGACCTCGGCGGCGAGGCGAAGCTCTCCTTCGAGGAGGGCGTCGATTCCTTCGTGCCCTACGCCGGTCCGCTCAAGGAGAACGTCCAGAACTCGCTCGCGAAGGTGCGCTCCACGATGTGCAACTGCGGCGCCATGACCATCCCCGAGCTCAAGGCCAAGGCCAAGCTCACGCTCGTGAGCGCCACGTCCATCGTCGAGGGCGGTGCCCACGACGTCGTCCTCAAGGACGCCGTGACGAGCGTGGGCTCGAACTTCCGCTCATAGCGTCGAACGTTCGGGCGGCACCCTCGCCGCAGTTCCCGATTCACCCCGGTCGAAAGGATCGTCGTGCCCTCCGCCAAGCAAATCCCGGCCTACGACGCCGAGGCCATCGAAACCAAGTGGCAGCGCATCTGGGAGGAGACGGGCCTCTTCAAGACCGAGGAGGACCCCGCGAAGCCCAAGCGCTACGTGCTCGAGATGTTCCCGTATCCCTCGGGCGACCTCCACATGGGCCACGCGCGCAACTACGCCATGGGAGACGCCATGGCGCGCCAGGCGCGCATGCAAGGCTTCGACGTGCTCCACCCCATGGGCTTCGATGCCTTCGGCCTGCCCGCGGAAAACGCCGCGATCAAGCACGACACCCAGCCCCGCACCTGGACCGAGAAGAACATGGCCACCTCGCTCGCCACGATGCGGCGCATGGGCTTCTCCTACGACTTCGACCGGCTCGTGCGCACCTGCGACCCCTCCTACTACCGCTGGGAGCAATGGCTCTTCCTGAAGATGTGGGAGAAGGGGCTCGTCACGCGCCGCACCTCGCCGGTGAACTGGTGCCCCTCCTGCAAGACCGTGCTCGCCAACGAGCAGGTGGTGGATGGCGTGTGCTGGCGGTGCGAGAGCGTGCCGGAGCGCCGCGAGCTCGAGCAGTGGTACCTCAAGATCACCGACTACGCCCAGGAGCTCCTGGACGGCCTCGATGAGCTCACCGGCTGGCCCGATCGCGTGAAGCAGATGCAGCGCAACTGGATCGGCCGCTCCGAGGGCGCGAACATCACCTTCGCCCTGGCGGATGAGGCGGGAAAGCCCACCGAAGAGACCTTCACCGTCTTCACGACGCGCCCGGACACGCTCTTCGGCGCGACCTTCTTCCTGCTCTCGCCGGAATACCCCGGGCTCTTCGACATCGTGGCCCCCGAAGAGGCCGAGGACGTGAAGGCCCTCTGCGAGCTCGCCGCCCGGACGAGCGCCTTCGAGCGCCAGGCCACCGAGCGCGAGAAGCACGGCGCCTTCACCGGGCGCTACGCCGTGAACCCCGTGAACGGGCGGCTGCTTCCCGTGTGGGTGGCCGATTACGTGCTCACCGATTACGGCACGGGCGCCGTCATGGGCGTTCCCTCGGGCGATGAGCGCGACTTCCAATTCGCCCGCAAATACGACCTGCCCATCCCGCCCGTCGTGGTGGGCGAGGACGACCCGCTCTACGCCGAGCTCAAGGACGAGCGCGAGCTCAAGGTCATGGACGTCCCCTGGGAGCACGCCATGGCGGCCGAGGGCAGGCTCGTGCAGTCCGGCCCCTTCACGGGGCTCGTCGGCGGCCATGGTTCCGAGGCCGTCTCCGCGATCATCGCCTGGCTTTCCGAGCGCGGCCTCGGCGAGGCCAAGGTCGAGTGGCGCCTTCGCGATTGGCTCATCTCGCGGCAGCGCTACTGGGGGACGCCGATCCCGGCCATCCATTGCCCCACCTGCGGAATCGTGCCCGTGCCCGAGGAGGACCTGCCCGTGGTGCTCCCGGATGCGCTCGACCTCGCCTCGGGGGAGACGCTCGCCGAGTGCCCCGAGTTCTACGAGACCACGTGCCCCGTGTGCGGCGGCCCCGCGCGTCGCGAGACGGACACGATGGATACCTTCTGCGATTCCAGCTGGTACTACCTCAGATACTGCGACCCGCACAACGACGAGGCGCCGTTTTCAAAGGAGGCGGCCGCGCGGTGGATGCCGGTGGACAACTACATCGGCGGCATCGAGCATGCCATCCTCCACCTGCTCTATTCGCGCTTCTTCTCCCGCGTGCTCCGCGACCTCGGGATGGTCGAGTTCTCCGAGCCCTTCACGAACCTGCTCTGTCAGGGCATGGTGAAGGACGAGCATGGCGACGTGATGAGCAAATCCAAGGGAAACGTCGTGGCGCCCGCGAGCGTGATCGGGCCCTACGGCGCCGACACCATGCGCATGGCCGTCCTCTTCGTGGCTCCGCCCGTGAAGGATTTCGATTGGGATCCGAAGGCCGTGGCCGGCTGCAACCGCTTCATCAAGCGCGTCTGGCGACTCGTCTTCGAGCTCGCCGGCGAGGGCTTCGAGGCGGAGCACGGCGAGATCTCGCCCGAAGAGCTCGCCGGCGCCGACGCCGAGCTCAACCACGCGCTCCACAGCCTCGGCCTGCGCTGCACGCGCGATTTCGAGCGCGCCCAATACAACACCGCCATCTCGGCGATGATGGAGCTCGCGAATGCCGCCACGAGCTATCTCGCCGCCGTCGGCGAGGGCGAGCGCAACGCGGCGCTCATGGCGCTCGTGGCCCGCGACCTCGTGGCGATTCTCGCTCCCATCTGCCCGTTCGTGGCGGAGGAGCTCTACCACGAGGCCCTCGGCTTCACCACCTCCATCTATGACGAGCCGTGGCCCGTCTTCGACGAGGCGCAGGCCGCGACCGAGCAGGTGGAGATCGCCGTCCAGCTGAAGGGCAAGGTCCGCGCGCGCATCACCGTGCCGCGCGATCTGGCGAAGGAGGAGCTCGAGGAGCGCGCCATCGCGGCCGTGGCGGATCGCATCGCCGGCCTCACGATCCGCAAAGTCATCACCGTTCCGGGGCGTCTCGTGAACATCGTGGCGAGCTGACGCTCTAGACTGTGCCACCGCGGGCGCCCGCGACGGGGCGCGAGCCGCCAAGGCGGGCACGAGGCCGGGAGGATCGATGGACTGTCCCAAATGTGGGCGATATCTGGGCGAGGGGATGCTCCCCGCCCGCTGTCCCCACTGCGGGGAGAACCTGGCCAACCCCACCGACTCCATCCGCGGCTCCAAGGCCGCGGCCTCCAGGAAGAACGTCGAGGGCCTGACGGGCATCGGCAAGGGCAACACGCAGGGTAGAAAGCGCCGCTACCTGCAGCTGCTCGTGGGCGTGATCCTCATCGTCGCCTTCGCGGGACTCCTCTCCTACGCCACGAGCGGCTTCGGCACCGAGCCCGAGCTCGCCGTTCCCGATCTCATCGGTTGGCGCGTGGAGCGCGCCGAGGAGGAGCTCGCCGATCTGGGCTACACCCCCGTCGTCGAGGACGTGCTATCCACCGATGGCTCCTCCGGCATCGTCGTGGCGCAGGATCCCCCCGCGGGCACCACGCGCCCCGCCTACTCCGAGGTCATCATCCGCGTGAGCAGCTCCATCGCCATGCCCGACATCGTGGGCAAGCAGTGGGCCGAGGTGCGCCCCATGCTCGATTCCGCGGGCATCGCCTACGAGGTCACCGAGCAGCTCTCCGACGAGGTGAACGACACCGTCATCTCCTCCAACGTGGCCTCCGGCACGCCCATCGGCAAGGACACCGTGGTGCAGGTGATCGTGGCGAAGCGTCCGAGCGTGCCGAACCTCGTGGGCCTCACGCCCGACGAGGCCGCGAGCAAGCTCGTCGTCGACCATCTGGCGCTCAAGACCAAGGACGTGATCGCCAAAGACGGTGAGAAGGAGGGCACGATCGTCGCCCAGGATCCCGCCGAGGGCGCGTCCGTGCCCGTGGGAAGCGAGGTGCTCGCGAGCGTGGCGCGTTCGGCGACGGACGTCTACACCAACGCAACGGAAGCCGTCCTGAACGCCATCTACAACACGAACCCCGCCGGCGACGCCGTCGGAAACGCCCTGAAGCCGCTCCTCGCCGAGGATTCGCGCTACGCCGACGCGAGTTCGCACGATATCTGGTGGAACCTCGTGAAGCGCGGGGGACTCTTCAACGACCAGCCCGACGAGCTGCAGGAACTCCAACGCTCGCTCGTCTCCTCCACCATCTCCGTCAACCCCGATACCCGGCAGGTCCAGGCCACCATCACCGTGAACTGGGATTGGACCGGCCTCCCGGGCGCCGGAGCGTCGAATTCCCAGGACACGCGCACGGTGACCCTCACCTTCGACGACGAGGGCGGCCTCGTGGACTTCTACGACGAGCAGACCGACGTGCCCTACTTCAAGGTCGCCCAGTAGACTGTGAAGCGATGATGTAGGCGCCGAGGGCGCCTCCCTTGACGAATCTCGACGGGGAACCCCATACTTGGGCCACCGATTGACAAGGTCTTCCGCGAGGAAGTGGAGCGAGTTTTCGCCCCGCTTCCTTTTTGTTGGAAGAGGGGAGGCGAGACGGTGGCAGATCCGAGGGAACGGGCGATCGAGGCCCTGGAGGCGGCGGTCCCGGCTGATCTCGACGTCGTGGACGTCGAGATCGCGGGCGGGAACAAGGCGCCGCTCTTGCGGGTCTATCTCGACCATGCCGATCCCGGGCAGGGCCCCATCACCCTCGACGAACTCGCCGGCGCGAACGCCTGGGTCGACGCGGCCGTGGAGGAGGCGGGCCTCTTCGGTGGCTCCTTCACCCTCGAGGTGAGTTCCCCCGGGCTCGCCCGGCCCCTCAGGCGCGCCCGCGATTTCGAGCGTTTCATCGGCGATCGCGCGACGGTGCGGCTCGCCGGCTTCGAGGGGAGGCGCTCCTTCACGGGCGAGATCCTCTCGGTGGCGGGCGGCACACTCACGCTCTCCGTGGACGGCGAGCGCGTCGACATCCCCTTGGAAGGCATCAAGAAGGCCCAGCTCCAGCCCACGTTCGACGAGCTCTAGGTCGAGGGCGGGCGAGAAGCGGATCCGAAGGCGACGAGAAAGCGCGAGGAACTCATGGCGTCAGAGATGATGGAAGCGCTGATGGCCCTTTGCCAGGAGCGCGGCATCGACCAGTACTATCTCATCGACCGACTTGAGAAGTCGCTGGCCAAGAGCTACGAGGACATCTTGGGCCTCGAGCACGGGGCCGAGGTCACCATCGACAAGGCCACCGGCAACATCTACGTGTCGAAGATCGTGCCCAAGGGCGAGCCCGACCCCGAGACCGGGGAATACGCGGAGTTCGACTACGTGGACGTGACCCCGGAGGACACCTCCCGCATCGCCGCCCACAACGCGAAGGCCGAGATCATGGCCATCGTCGACAGGGTGAAGAAGGAGCACATCTACGAGGAGTTCTCCAATCGCATCGGCGATCTCATCTCCGGCGACGTCATCCAATCGACCCTCGACTTCACGATCCTGCAGATCCGCAAGGGCGTGGAGGCGGAGCTTCCGCACTTCGACACGCGCCGCTATCCCGCGGAGCGCAACGAACGCCCCCGCGGCGAGCGCTACATGACCAAGGACAAGGGCCTCAAGGCCGTCATCGTCGACGTGAAGAACCCCAACGAGGGCGAGCCCACGCGCCGCTCCCGTCCGACGATCATCGTGAGCCGCACGAGCCCCGACTTCGTGCGCAGGCTCTTCGAGCTCGAGGTGCCCGAAGTCTACGACGGCGTCGTGGAGATCCGTTCCATCGCCCGCGAGCCCGGGGTGCGCTCGAAGGTCGCCGTCGCCTCGATCGACAGTCGCCTCGATCCCGTGGGCGCCTGCGTCGGCCCCCGCGGCTCTCGCGTGCGCTCGGTGGTCTCCGAGCTCCGCGGTGAGCGCGTCGACGTGGTCCAGTGGTCGGACGACCCCGCCCGCTGCGTCGCCGAGGCGCTCTCTCCCGCCAAGGTGAACCGCGTGCTCATCGAGGAGCAGGGGCATCGGGCGACGGTCATCGTCCCCGACGACCAGCTATCCCTCGCGATCGGCAAGGACGGCCAGAACGCCCGCCTCGCCGCCCGGCTCACCGGCTGGAAGATCGACATCAAGAACGAATCGCTCGCCCAGGGGCTCTTCGCCCAGGCGCCGGCCGACGAGGCCGACGACCTCCTGGACGGCGAGACAGCCCATCGCTGCGAGTACGTGAGCAAAGACGGCGTGCGCTGCCGCAACATGGCGCGCCCCGGCTCCGCCTACTGCGGCATCCACGAAAACGCCGACGCGGCCCTCGATCTCGTCTAAGGCGAGCCGCGTCCGACCAAGACCCTGTGGAAAGGTTCCCCCTCGATGGCAAACACGCCCGTCCATAAGCTCGCCAAAGACCTCGGCATGTCCAGCAAGGAGCTCTTGGGCTACCTCGCCGAGATGGGCATCCCGGCCAAATCGCCCTCCTCGGGGCTCGTGCCGGCCTACGTCTCCATGGCCAAGCAGAAGCTCGGCCCGATCCTGAAGGCGCGCCAAGACGAGATACGCGCCCAGAAGGAGGCGGAGGAGGCCGAGGCCGCGCGCCAGGCCGAGGAGGAGCGCAAGCGTCGCGAGGCGGAGCGCCTCGAGGTCGAGCGCCGCAGGGCCGAGGAGCGCAAGGCGGCCGAGGAGGAGCGCAAGCGCCTGGAGGCCGAGCGCAAGGCGGAGGAGGAGCGGCGCAAGGCCGAGGAGGAGCGCAACCGCGTGCGCGACAACGCGCCGAGGCTCTCCCCCTCCTTCGACAGCCTGCTCTCCCAGATCGCCCAGCAGGAGGAGGTCCTGAAGCAGCAAGCCGAGGCCGCCTCCCGCGCCAAGGAAGCCGCCCGGGGCCAGAGCACCCCGCGCCAGCCCCGAAACGATCGACCGGCTCCCATGCCCGAGCCCGATCGCGGCGGCGGGGACCGTCGCGGACGCGGCGGACGCCGTCGCAAGGGCCAGGAGAACGAGGATCGCTACGCCCGCATGGCCCGCGCCGCCGAGGAGTACAACCGCGAGCGCGTGCTCGAGGACGCCCGCGCCCAGGTGGAGGAGGCCAACCGCGCCTCCACCGGTCGCCGCAAGAAGCGCAAGGAGCGTCGCAAGCAGCAGCAGGCCAAGCGCGAGGAGGAGCGCGCGATAGCCGAGGCTCTCGCCAACGACCAGGACGTCTCCCAGCTGGGCACCGTGAAGGTGCCCCAGGGCTCGACGGTGGCCGAGCTCGCCGAGCTCCTCGGCGTGGACGCCTCCGACATCGTGAAGCGCCTCTTCCTGCTCGGCACGCCCCTCACGATGACCCAATCCATGACCGATGACCTCATCGAGCTCGTGGCAGACGACCTCGGTCGCGAGGTTCGCGTGATGACGAAGGAGGAGGAGAACTCCTTCACCTTCTACGACGACCCGGCCGACCTCCTGCCGCGCTCGCCGGTGGTCACGGTCATGGGCCACGTCGACCACGGCAAGACGTCGCTTCTCGACGCCATCCGCGATACCGGCGTCGTCGCCTCCGAGGCCGGCGGCATCACCCAGCACATCGGCGCCTCCCAGGTGGAGATCGACGGCCGCTCGATCACCTTCGTCGACACGCCCGGCCACGAGACCTTCACGGCCATGCGCGCCCGCGGCGCCAAGGTGACCGACATCGTCATCCTCGTCGTGGCGGCTGACGACGGCGTCATGCCCCAGACGGTCGAATCCATCAACCACGCCCGCGCAGCCGGCGTGCCCATCGTCGTGGCCGTGAACAAGATCGACCGCGAAGACGCCAATCCGGAGCGCGTGCGCCAAGAGCTCACGGAATACGAGGTCATCCCCGAGGAGTGGGGTGGCGAGAACATGTTCGTGAACATATCGGCGAAGCAGAAGATCGGCATCGACGAGCTGCTCGAGACCGTGCTCCTCCAAGCCGACGTGCTCGAGCTCAAGGCGAATCCGAACACGTTCGCCTCCGGCTACGTGCTCGAGGCCAAGCTCGATCGCGGCCGCGGCGCCGTGGCGACGATGCTCGTCAACCGCGGCACGCTCCACGTGGGCGACGCCGTGGTGGCCGGCATGAGCCACGGCCGCGTGAGGGCCATGCTCGACCAGCACGGCAAGGCCGTGGAGAGCGCCGGCCCCTCCGATGCCGTGGAGATCCTCGGCCTCTCCTCCGTGCCCGCTGCGGGCGACGAGTTCCGGGTCTTCCAAGACGAGCGCGACGCGCGCGACCTCGCCGAGCAGCGTGCCCTCAAGGCGCGCATCGAGGAGCAGAACGCGAGCCGCAAGGTGACCCTCGAGAATCTCTTCGAGACAATGGACGAGGGCGAGATCGCCGAGCTCAACCTCGTGGTCAAGGCCGACGTGCAAGGCTCCATCGAGGCCCTGCGCGACGCCCTCGCCAAGATCGACCAGTCCGAGGTCAAGATCAACGTCATCCACGGCGCGGTCGGCGGCATCACCGAGACCGACGTCATCCTCGCCTCGGCATCGGATGCCGTCATCATCGGCTTCGGCGTTCGCCCGGAGGCCAAGGCCCGCGCGCTCGCCGAGCGCGACGGCGTGGAGATCCGCACCTATTCGGTCATCTACCAGGCCATCGAGGACATCGACGCCGCCCGCATCGGCATGCTCCGGCCCACCGAGGAGGAGCGCGAGACGGGCGAGGCCGAGGTGCGCGAGACCTTCAAGGTGCCGAAGGTCGGCGTGGCCGCCGGCTGCATGGTCACCAACGGCGAGATCTCGCGCGACGATCGCGTCCGCATCGTGCGCAACGGCGTCGTGGTCTACGACGGCGCCTTCGCCTCCATGCGTCGCTTCAAGGACGACGTCACGAGCGTGCGCGCCGGCTACGAATGCGGCCTCTCCTTCGAGAACTTCCAGGACTTCCACATCGGCGACGTGGTGGAGACCTACCGCATCGTCGAGGTGGCTCGCACGAGCTAGGCGAGGGAGCGAGCCGTGAAGCGCTCACCGTCAACGCGTCGCTCGGCCGAGATCGCACGCGAGAAGCTGGCCGCCATCCTCCAGACGAAGGTGGCGGATCCGGCGCTTGCGAGCGTCGTCGTGACCGGCTGCGACGTCTCCGTGGATCGCTCCTTCATCCGCGCCTACGTCGCCTGCCCCGCAGGCGACGAGGAGGCCGTGGCCGAGGCATTCGGACGCGCGAAGGGCCATATTCGCCGTCTCCTCGGCCAGGCGCTCGGCTGGCGGGTGACCCCCGAACTCGATCTGCGCGTCGACCCCTCGACCGAGGAGGCCGAGCGCATCACCGAGGCGCTGAAGCACGTGCCGCCCACGATGGCCCAAGCCAAAGACGACGAGGGCTATCCGCTGGACGGTGCGGACGAGCCGGGCGCGGGCGGGAAAGGGGAGTGCCCATGATCGGCGTCTCCCCACGTGATCTGGAGGAAGAGGAGCGCGGCTTTCGGGGCCTCACGGAGGCCATCGAGCGTGCCGAGACGATCGCCATCGGCTCCCATACCTCGCCCGACGGCGACGCGCTCGGATCCGAGCTCGCCCTCGCGGAGATCATTCGCCGGCGCTGGCCGGGAAAAGAGGTCGTGTCGTACCTCGCGGATGCCAAGCCCGTGCCCCGCCACCTGCGCTTCCTTCCCCATGTGGACGAGCTGCGCGAGCCGGATGGCGTCGTTTCGGCCCCCGATCTCTTCATCGCGGTGGATCTCTCCGTGGCTTCGCGGCTCGCCTCGGCGCGCTCGATCATGGAGGCCGCCCGCGAGGTCTTCGTCCTCGACCATCACCCCACCGAGCACCCCTTTGGAGATCACGGCTTCACGCGCCCGGAGGCGGCCGCCTGCGGCGTGATGGTGCTCGAATATGCCCGGTGGCTCGGCGTGCCCGTAGAGCGCGACGTGGCGAACCTTCTCTTCTGCGCGGTCATGACCGATACCGGCCGCTTCCAGTATCAAAACGCCGATTCCGAGGCGTTCTGGGCCGCGGGTGAGCTCGTGGCGGCGGGAGCCGATCCCTCGCTCATCTCGCTCCACGTCTACCAGTCCATGAGCCTCACCTACATCAAGCTCGAATCGCTCGTCATGGGGCGCATCACGACCCGCGAGGAGGGGCGCATCGCGCTTTCCTGGGTGCTCTGGGAGGATTTCCTCGCCACCGGCGCCGCCGAGGACGAGGCCGAGGGCCTCGTGGACATCGTGCGCTGCGTGGACGGTGCGGAGGTGGCGCTGCTCCTCCGCCAGACGCCCGAGGGCGAGATACGCGGGAACCTGCGCTCGAAGGGCGAGCTCGACGTCTCGAAGGTCGCCTGCGCGCTCGGCGGAGGAGGCCACGCGGCGGCGGCCGGTTTCACCCTCGACGCGCGCACGATCGACGAGGCCGGGAAACGCGTGCTCCCGCTCCTCGAAGAACTCGTCGATGCGGGCTAGCGCATGGATGGCCCCGCTCCCAAACCCGGCGCCCTCATCGCCGTGGACAAGCCGGCAGGGCTCACCTCCCACGACGTCGTGGCGCGTGTGAGGCGCTCCCTCGGCCTTCGGCGCGTCGGCCATGCCGGGACGCTCGATCCCCAGGCTACGGGCGTGCTCATCTTGGGACTCGGGCAGGCGACCCGCCTCCTCGGATTCGTCACGCTCGCCGAGAAGTCCTATGTCGCCGAGTTCGTCTTCGGCTCGGAGACCTCGACCGATGACGCCGAGGGCGAGGTGCTTCACGAAGCGCCCGTTGCGAAGGACCTCCTCTCCGAAGAGAACCTCGGGCGGGCCATCGCCTCGCTCACGAAGGTGACCTCGCAGATCCCGCCGCGGGTCTCCGCCGTCTCGAAGGGCGGCAAGCGCGCGTACAAGGCGGCTCGCTCAGGCGAGGCCCTCGAGCTCGAACCGCGCGAAGTGCGCGTCTTCGAGGCCCAGCTCATCGGCTCGGCGATGCGCGGCGGCGAGCTCGTGGCCACGGTCTTCCTCCGCGTTTCCAAGGGATGCTACGTGCGGTCCCTGGCGCGCGATCTCGGACGGGAGCTCGGTTGCTACGCCCACGTGGGCTCGCTTCGGCGGAGTGCCTCCGGCTCCGTCACGCTCAGCCGGTGCGTGAGCCTGCACCACCTCGAGGAAGGCGGCTGGGAGACGGCGCTCCCGGCATCCCTCGACCCCCTCGAGGTCGCCGGACTCTCGCGTCGCGAGTTGAGCGGCCAGGAGATCGTGCGGGCGATCCACGGGCAGGCGCTCACCCTTCGCCCCGAAGACGGCGCGCAGGTGGGCATCGTGTGGGACGGGCTTCTCCACGGCGTGTGGGAACCGAAGGCGGGCGAGCTTCGCTGCAAGGCGAACATGCCCGATGGCGTGGTCCTCGGAGGACGAGATGGACGCTGAGCCCAAGCAGAGCATCGTCGCCAAGATCGCCGAGCAGGCGCTCTTCCTCGAGACGACGCTGCCGGATCCCGTGCGGCAGGGCGGCGCCACCTGCTACGACCTCACCGGGCGATGGAGGGTGGGCGAGAGCGCGGTCGTCGCCATCGGCACCTTCGACGGCGTGCACATCGGGCATCGCGCACTCATCGCGGAGGCGGCGGATGACGCTCGCCGTCGCGGGGTGCCCCTCGTGATCGTGACCTTCGTGCCCGATCCCGCGCTCGTGCTCCTGCCCTCTGCGGAGAAGGCGATGATCCTCTCCGCCGCCGACCGCCTCCGTGCGCTCGCCTCGCTCGAACCCGACGCCATCGTCGCGTTCGATTTCGACCGGACCTTCTCGAAGATCCGCTACGACGGTTTCTTCACCGAGCGACTCCTCGGGGTCGTGGACGCGCTCGCCGTCCACGTCGGGCGCGACTTCTCGCTCGGACGCGGCGGCGAGGGGACGGTCGAGGCGCTGAGCGTGCTCGCCGGCGCCTACGGCATCCAACTCTTCGGCCATCCGCTCATCGAGTGGGAGGGCGAGCCCGTCACCTCGACGCGCATACGCGCCCTCTTGGATGAGGGCGCCATCCGCACCGCCTCCGACCTCCTCGGACGCTACCCCTTCGTGCGCGGCCGCGTGCTCAGGGGCCGAGGTGAGGGCCGCTCCCTCGGCTTTCCCACGGCAAACGTGCACTTCGACCGGGCCTACGCCTTCCCGCGCGACGGGGTCTTCTGCGGCATCGCGCTCGCGGACGACATCGCCTATCCCGCGGCGATCAACTTCGGGGAGCCTCCCACCTTCGACGAGGAGCCCGAACGCGACGAGAGCTGGCTCGCCGAGGCCTCGCTTCTCGGCTTTTCCGGCGACCTCTACGATCGGGAGCTCGCCATCATCTGCGTGGAGCGCCTGCGGGGCTCGCGCAAGTTCGACGACGTCTCCGAACTCGTCGACACGGTGAAGTCCAACCTGGCCCAGGTGGAGCGTCTGCTCGGGGCGTCGGGCGAGAGGGTGGCGTGAGTGATCCCCCCGGAGGACAAGGAGCGGGTCATCCAGGCCACCGATTTCGTGGGGCTCGTGGCGGAGACCGTGCAGCTCCACGAGAAGACGGCCGGGGATTTCTGGGGTCGCTGCCCCTTCCACGAGGAACGCACCGAATCGTTTCACATCACCACCGATCGGGGGCTCTTCTACTGCTTCGGGTGCGGCGCCAAGGGCGATGTCATCGACTACGTGGAGAAGCGCGAGAACCTCGACTTCATCGAGGCCGTGCGCTATCTCGCCGACCGCGCCCACATCGAGCTCCATGAGCGCGGCGGCGTCTCGAGTGGTCCCGGGCGCGGGCGTCTCGTCGCCTGCCTCGAGGAGGCCCAGCGCCATTTCGCCCACCTGCTGTTGAAGACGCGCGATCCGGCGGGTGCCTGCGAGCGCGCGCGACGCTATCTCGGCAAACGCGACCTCGGCCACGAGGTGGCCCTGCGCTGGGGCCTCGGCTACTCCATCGGTCGCGGCGACCTCGTGAACCACCTTCTGTCCAAGGGTTTCTCCCGTCGGGAGATCGTTGCGGCCGATCTCGGCGTCGAGAGCCCGAACGGCCTTCGCGATCGCTTCTACAACCGCGTGATGTTTCCCATCCGCGACGTGGCCGGTTCGGTCATCGGCTTCGGCGGCCGGGTGATCGACGATTCGCTGCCGAAGTACCTGAACAGCCGCGATACCTCGCTCTTCCACAAGCGCAAGAACCTCTACGCCCTCGAGCGCGCCAAGGCCTCCATCACGGCCACCGGGCGCGCCGTCATCGTCGAGGGCTACACCGACGCCATCGCGCTCCACGAGGCCGGCGTGACGAACGCGGCGGCCATCCTCGGCACCGCGCTCACCGAGGACCACCTGAAGGCCCTCGATCGCTTTCGACCTCGGGAGATCGTCTCGCTCCTCGACGGCGACGAGGCGGGCCGGCGAGCCGCGGCGAAGATGGTCGCCCTCATCGCGAAGACGAAGGCGAAGCTTTCCTGCGTGATCTTGCCCGAGGGCAAGGATCCGGCGGAATACATCGCCGCCTACGGCCCCCAGGCCATGATGGCGCGGATTTCCGAGGCCTCCGACCTCGTGCTCTTCGTGCTCGAGCGCAACATCGCCGAGGCGAGGAGCGCCTCGGTGGGGGAGCGCCAGGCCATCCTCGACGAGATCTGCTCCATGCTCGCCCCGCTCGCCGACCAGCCGCTCGCGATAAGCCCGTATTCGAGCTTCGTGGCGGACGCGTTTTCGCTCGACGAGGCGCAGCTCATGGAGCGCATTCGTCGAGCAGCCCGGGCCGGGGCCTTCGAGCAGGCGGGTCGCATCGCTCCCTCGCGGGAAACTCCCACCCTCGGGCGGGAAGGGCCCGAGACCCTCGCCGAACCGCTTCCCGACCTCGATCGCATGAGCGGTCGGGAGCGCTCCCGCATCCTCTCCGAGCGCGAGCTCCTCTCCATGCTCGCCGCGAAACCGGAGGCGTTCTCAGCCTGCGACGAGCGCATCCGCTCCCTCACCTGGGCCGACCCTCGCCACGGGCGCATCGCGCGCGTGCTCCTCGACGCCGCATCCGCGTCACCTTCGCAGCGCATCGCCCGGGCTCGCTCGATCGACCCGTACGCGCCTCGGATCCTCGCCGCATCGGAGTTCGATCGCAGGGGAGCTCGCTGGGGCGGAGACGAAGCCTCCTTCATGGTCGACCAGGTCGAAGCGCAGTCGCTCGATGAGGAGCTCCGCGTCGCCTCCGCCGAACTTCACGCGGCCGAGATCGCCGGGGACGAGGGACGGATCGCGACGCTCATGGCCCGCGCGCAACAGCTGAGGAGCCGCATGGCGGAGTTGGAAGCTTCTGTGAGGACGTGGAACGAGGAGCGTCGCTGAGCGTTTCTCGGAGTAAACTAGAGTGTTTCGAAACCCGGCGGAAGGAAATGCCTTGGCATCCAAGCCCGTTGACGAGGTAGCTGAGAACCCCACAGAAGCGAAGAAATCCACGAAGAGCCCTGCGAACGCGAAGAAGCCCGCCAAGAAGACCGCTGCGAAGGCCTCGGCCTCGAAGGCGAAGACCGCAGACAAGCCGAAGAAGACGACTTCCAAGCAGGCGGAGACGCCTTCGGAGCCGTCCGAGGAAACGCTCGAGAAGAAGCCCGTGGCGAAGGCGAGCGCGAAGAAGTCCACCGCGAAGAAGTCGAGCTCCAAGAAGGCAGACGAGCCGAAGGCCGCCGAGGTCGAGGCACCCGCGGAGAAGCCGAAGGCGAAGAAGGCCCCCGCCAAGAAGAGCTCCTCGAAGAAGGCCACGGCCTCGAAGGCCGAGAAGGCCGAGGCCGCCGAATCCGAGCAGGTCGTAGAGGATGCGAAGGCGGAGAAGCCCGCGGCCGAGAAGACCTCGAAAGCCACGACGAAGAGGCCCGCGGCAAGGAAGTCGAGCTCCAAGAAGCCGTCCGCGTCCGAGGAAGCCGAGGTCGGGGCACTCGCCGAGAAGCCGAAGTCGAAGGCGAAGAAGTCCACCGCGAAGAAGACGACCAAGAAGTCAACGACGAAGAGGAGCGCGTCCAAGCGCTCCGACAAGGCGCCCGCCACCGTCGCCGAGGCCATCGATTCCCTGAAGACCCTCGCCGAGGG
>CANQFP010000016.1 GCA_947599965.1 uncultured Atopobiaceae bacterium
GAGGGCTCGAGTAGCGAAGTACGCTACGCCCTCAAGATCCCACGAATCTGGGGCACCCCAGCGCCTCTCGCTGTCGTCTGGCCGCACCTGCGATTCGCCATAGGTTGTAGGAGGAATACTGGATACGCTACGGCCGCAAGATCCCACGAATCCGGAGCAGCCCAGCGCCTCTCGCTGTCGTTTCGTTCGTCCCCGACGCTTCGATTCTCGAGATGGCTCAGATGACGATGGTGCCGAGGTAGAGGGCCGCGGACGTGGCGGCGATGGCGCCGTCGGCCACGGCGGTCACGATCTGGCGCAGCGGCTTGGCGCGCACGTCGCCGGCCGCGAAGAGGCCCGGTGTGAAGGTGGCCATGGCCTCGTCGGTCTCGATCTCGCCGTTGGCGTTCACGGCAACGAGCCCCTCGACGAGCTTCGAGGCGGGGATGTTGCCGATGAACACGAAGACTCCGAAGGAGCCGGGCTCGTGGACTTCCTCGACGGTCTCGCCCGTGACGGTGTCCTCGAGGACGATCCGCTCGGGCATCATGGCGCCCTCGAGGGCGAGGATGCGCGTCGTGAGGCGCACGTCGATCTTGGGGTTCTCCTCCACCTTGGCGATGAGGGTGGGCTGGGCGCGGAGATGGTCCTTGCGCACGATGAGCACGACCTTTGAGGCGAAGCGCGTGAGGAACTCGGCCTCCTCGCAGGCGGTGTTGCCGCCGCCCACGACGTAGCAGAGCTTGTCCTTGTAGAACATGCCGTCGCACGTGGCGCAGTAGGAGACGCCGTGCCCGCGGAAGGTCTCCTCGCCGGCGAATCCCGCGGGCCGAGGCGTGCCGCCCGTTGCGACGATGAGGGCCTTCGATTCATAGCTCTCGGCATAGCCGATGGTGGTGAAGCGCCTGGTCTCGGCGTCCCAGGAGACCGATTCCACACCGTCCAGCGCGAAACGCGCCCCCAGGTGCTCCGCGTGGGCGTGCATCTTCTCCGCGAGCTCGTAGCCCGTGACTTCCTCGATGCCGGGGTAGTTGTCGATGAGGTCGGTGAGGCCGAGCTGGCCGCCGAACGTGCCCTGCTCGATGGTGAGGCAGTCGATGGCCGCGCGATCGGCGTAGATGGAGGCGGCGAGGCCGGCGGGGCCGGCTCCCACGATGACGAGGTCGCTGTAGCTCATCGATGCTCCTTCACGAGACGGCGCCACGGGGTTCACGAAGCGATAGATACCCCTTGCGTGCCATGGAAAAGCGGGCGCGACGGAACCCGTTCCGCCACACCCGCTCGATTGCGTTGCGCCTGCTCTCTCAGGCGATGATGAACGAGATGAGGAAGGCCGCGGCCGCCACCCACATGAGCGGCTTCACCTTGGAGGATTGGCCGGTGCAGAGCGACACGACGACGTAGGTGATGAAGCCGAGGCCGATGCCGGTGGAGATGGAGTAGGTCAGCGGGATGCCGGCGACGATCATGAAGGACGAGATGCCGACGAGCTTGTCCTGCCAATCGATGTCGCTCACCTGGTCCATCATCAGGTAGCCCACGAGCACGAGGGCGCCGGTGGTGGACGGCATGCTCACGATGGAGATGAGCGGCACGAAGAAGGCCGCGGCGAAGAAGAGGACGGCCGTCGTGATGGAGGCGAGGCCGCTCCTGCCGCCGTCGGCCGCGCCCGAGGCGCTTTCCACGTACGTGGTGATGGAGGACGAGCCCACGAGGCCGCCGATGGCCGCGGAGGCGGAGTCCACGACGAGGATCTCGCGGATGTTCTTGATCCTGCCGTCGTCCTCGAGGAAGTCGCCGCTCTTGGCCACGGCGAAGGCGCTGCCCATCGTGTCGAAGAAGTCGCTCATCAGCAAGGAGAACACGAACATGAGGAGCACCGGGTTCACGAGCACTTCCACGATGGCAAGCTGCCCGTTCGGCCCGACCATGAAGGGTGCGCCGAAGGTGGAGAAGTCGAGGCCGGAGACGATGCCGTCGGGAAGGGTGGTCACGCCCATCGGGATGCCGATGATCACGGCGACGATGATGCCGAGGAGGATGGCGGCGGGCACGTTCAGGCAGTAGAAGATGACCGTGGCGATGATGGAGATGATCGCGACGAGGAAGGTGGGCGAGGTCACGTCACCGAGGGCGACGAGCGTCGATTCATCGCTGATGACCACGCCGCCGTTCTTGAGGCCGATGAGGGCGATGAAGAGGCCGAGGCCCGCTGCGATGGCGTGGCGAAGCGGCGCGGGGATCGCGTCCATGATGGCCTCGCGCAAGCCGCACACCACGAGGATGAGGATGACGATGCCCTCGACGAAGACGACGGCCATGGCGGTGCGCCAATCGCAGCCATCGAGCGTGGAGAGGGTGAAGGCGACGACGGCGTTGATGCCCATGCCGGCCGCGCAGGCGATCGGGCGGTTCGAGAAGATGCCCATGAGGAACGTGCAGATGGCGGCGCCGACGCAGGTGGCGGTGACGCCCGCTGCGAAGGGAATGCCCGCGGCCTCGAGCAACCCCGGGTTCACCGCGATGATGTAGGCCATGGCGAGGAAGGTCGTGAGGCCGGCGCGCATCTCCTGGCCGACCGACGAGCCGCGCTCGCGCAGATGGAAGAAGCTGTCCATGAAGGTTCTGTCCTCTCTCCTTCACATGCCGACGCCGCGCTCGCGCTTGCCCGTGCGCGGGGTGGGCGGCCGGATTTGCTAGTGCGTGCCGCTCGAGCCGAAGCCACCGCTCCCACGGTCGGTCTCGGGAAGCGAATCCACCTCGACGATGGAGACCTGGGGGACCTCCTGGATGACCAGCTGGGCCACCCGCTCTCCGCGGGAGATGAAGAGGTTGCGATCGGGGTCGAGGTTGATGGCGCAGACCTTGAGCTCGCCGCGATAGTGCGAATCGACGAGACCCGGGGTGTTGGCCATGGAGAGGCCCTCCTTGAGGGCGAGGCCGCTCCTCGGCTGCACGAAGCCCGCGTAGCCCTCGGGGATGGCCACGGCTATGCCCGTGGAGACGAGACGGCGCTCCAGGGGCTTCAGCTCGACGTCCTCGGCGGAGCGAAGGTCGAGGCCGGCATCGCCCTTGTAGGCGTAGGACGGCAGATCGACCTCGGGGTCGAGGCGCTTGACTTCCAACTCGATTCCGCTCACTGAACTTCCTCTTCCCTTTCACGAGACAGACGGCCGAGCTCCCGGGAGAACTCCTCCACGTCGTCGAAGTGGCGATAGACCGAGGCGAAGCGCACGTAGGCGACCTTGTCGACGTCCAGCAAGCTCTCGAGGACCATGTCGCCGAGATCCGACGCGCGGACCTCGTTCATCCCCGAATCGCGAACGCGCCCCTCCACCTCGTCGATGAGGTGATCGAGCGTAGCCATGTCGATGTCGCGCTTCACCGTGGCGCGGACGAGCCCGCGCATCAGCTTCTCCCGGTCGAAGGGCTCCTTCACGCCGGTGCGCTTCACGACGACGAGCGGCTGCTCTTCGCGCCGCTCGTAGGTGGTGAAACGATGACCGCAGGATTCGCATTGACGCCGGCGGCGTATGGCGCTGCCATTCTCCGAGGGCCGGGAGTCGATCACCTTTGATTCAAGGCATCCGCACACGGGACAGCGCATGAACACCCTTCGTCGGCCGGGCTTACCGCTAGACCCTACCACATACGGTGGTCGATGTCCTGTCGAATACAATGGGTATGACTTTTGGCGCGCTAGGAGACGGCGGCCCAGCTCGGCACCATGAGCTGCTGGCCGGCGTAGATGGTGGCGTTCTCGAGATCGTTCATCTCCTCAACCCACAGGATGAGGCGCCCGCTCTCCATCGGGGGCAGCTCGCGCTCGGAGAGGATCGAGCGCAATGTCTCCCCCGCGACGACGCGATGGGGCTCCCAGGTGAGCTCGGAGCGATATGACTCGA
Source organism: uncultured Atopobiaceae bacterium (assembly GCA_947599965.1). Classification (GTDB taxonomy): domain Bacteria; phylum Actinomycetota; class Coriobacteriia; order Coriobacteriales; family Atopobiaceae; genus CANRLS01. The sequence continues at coordinate 3,885 of CANQFP010000016.1, forward strand.
TCGCGGCGCCTTCGGCCAGGGAACCGAGGAGGAAGAAGAGCGCGCAGGAGATCGTGACGAGGGCGAGTGCCACGTACTTGGCGAGGCCCGTGTTCGGGCTCAGATGCGTGGGGCGGGCGGGGAGCGCGAGCTCCGCCTCGGGCCTGCCGGAGAAATCGAGGGGCAGGGGCTCGGCCTCCACGGCAAGCGCGAAGCGGGGCGCGGGCTTTGAGGAGGCGGCACTCGACGAATCTTCCCGCGCTCCTCCGCCTTCCCAGAGCACGAAGGGAGAGGATTCACGCCGGCTCTGCTCGGCTCTCATCTCAAGGTCCGGAGACTGGTCTGCCCGTGCCATGGATCCTCCCCTCGACTTCATGACGCCACTCTAGAAGACGAACTTCACAACAATTGCGACCGAACGTGTGTTTGCATCATAGCAGACCATATGCCCACGAACGTGTGTTTTCAGAACGAATGTTTGGTACCATGGGGCAGACGAAGAGGAGCTGCCATGGCCAGACGAGCCCTTTCCAAGAGCGTCCAGCGCATCTACGACTACATCTGCGCCTATTCCGCGGAGCACAACTACCCGCCAACCGTGCGGGAGATCGGCCAGGCGGTGAACCTCCGCTCGCCGAGCACGGTGCACATGCACCTGCGCACGCTGGAGAGCCTGGGCTACATCAAGCGCGATCCGAACAAGCCCCGCGCCCTCGAGATCTGCGAGGTCTCGCAGCCCGTGGCCCCGGCGGCCGAGCAGAAGCCGGCCGAGGTCATCCCCTTCCCCGTCGTGGAGGATCCCTCCACCGGCCTCACGACGCTTCCCGTCGTGGGTCGCGTCGCCGCCGGCCAGCCGATTCTCGCCGAGGAGAACATCGAGGAGACGCTCACCCTCCCCACCTCCCTGGTCGGCGATGGCGCGAGCTTCCTTCTCAAGGTCTCCGGTGAATCCATGATCGACGCCGGCATCTTCGACGGCGATCTCATCTTCGTCCGCGAGGAGCAGAGCGCCGAGGACGGCCAGATCGTCGTCGCGCTCGTGGACGATTCCGCCACGGTGAAGACCTTCTACAAGGAAGATGGTCGCGTGCGCCTCCAGCCGGAGAACTCGCTCATGGAGCCCATCTACGCCGAGAATCCGGTCATCCTCGGGCGCGTGACGGGCCTCCTTCGCACGGGCATCTAGCTTCGTGGCCGAGCGCCGGCGGATCCACGCATTCGACATCGCCCGCGGCACGGCCGTGGTGTCGATGATCGCGTTTCACACCGTCTACGACCTCGTGTGCTATGAGGGTCTCGAGGCGCCGTGGTTCTGGTCGTGGCCGGGAGACGTCTGGCGCGCTTCCATATCCTGGACGTTCCTCCTGCTCGCGGGGCGCATGTTCTCCATTTCGCACGACAACTGGCGAAGGGCCGGGTGCTACGCCCTCGCGGCGGCGCTCATCTTCGTCGTCACGCTCGTGGTGGCCGTGGACGTGCCCATCAGCTTCGGGATCATCTACTGCATGGCGGCCTCGACCGCCCTCTACGCGCTGCTCGCGAAGACCGGCGTGGACTTCGGGCATCCGGCGTTCATCGTCGGCTGCGCGCTCGCCTTCCTGCTCTGCCTGGAGGTTCCGCACGGGCGCATCGGCATCGGCGCCGTGTCCGTGGCGCTTCCGCGGGAGCTCTACGCCACCCCCTGGCTCTCCTGGCTCGGCTTTCCCGGGCCCACCTTCGCCTCCGGCGACTACTACCCGCTTCTGCCCTACGCGCTCCTCTACGGCGTCGGCGTGGGATGGGGCCATGCCGTGAGCTCGAAGAACGCTCCGGAATGGTTCTTGCGCGTCCGGTGCGCGCCGCTAGAGTTCCTCGGTCGGCACTCGCTTGTCATCTACGTCTTCCACCAGGTGGCCATCCTCGCCGTGCTCTGGCTCGTGGGAGCCGTCATCTCCCGGCCGCTTCTCATCTGAGAACGGCGAATCGGGCTCGTCCCATGCGACCACGCCCTCGGCGGCCTTCGCGTAGGGCTCGAGCGAGCGCGCCATGGCCTCCGAGGCCTTCACGGTCACGAGAAGGCCCTCCTGGACGTAGGACTCGCGAATCACCTGGCAGCGCTCGTGCACGAGCTTGACGAGCCGTCCCTCGTCGAAGGGAATGAGGGCCGTCACGGTCTGCTCGGTCGCGGCGGCCTCGGTGGCGATGCGATGGCGCAGGTCGGCGAGACCGCGACGCTCGAGCGCCGAGAGCAGCTGGGCCTCCGGATGCTTCAGGCGTAGGGCAGCCACGGCGTCCTCGCCCAGGCGATCGATCTTGTTCAAGCAGAGCACGCGGGGGATGTCCAGGGCGTCTATCTCGCCGAGGGTCGTCGTCACCGAGGACACCTGCGCCTCCCACGCCTCATCCGAGGCGTCCGCCACGCAGAGGATGAGGTTCGCCTCGCGCACCTCGGCGAGCGTCGAGCGGAACGCCTCGACGAGCGTCGTCGGCAGCTTCTGGATGAAGCCGACCGTGTCGGTGAGGGTGACGCTCCTGCCCTCCTCGAGGGAAAGCGAGCGCGTCGTGGCGTCGAGCGTGGCGAAGAGCTCGTCCTTCACGTAGACGTCGGCACCCGTGAGGGCGTTCATGAGCGTGGACTTGCCGGCGTTCGTATAGCCCACCAACGCGACGCGGAAGACCCCCGATTCCCAGCGCGCCTTGGATTGCGTCTTGCGACGCTCGTCGAGGCGCTCGAGCTCACGGCGCACCTGCGCGATGCGATTGCGCACCATGCGGCGGTCGACTTCGAGCTGGCTCTCGCCCTGGCCGAAGCGGCTGCCGATGCCGCCGCGGGTCTGCTCGCCCATGAGGTGGCTCCACATGCCCCGAAGCCGCGGGAGCACGTAGCGGAGCTGGGCCAACTCCACCTGGAGGCGCCCTTCGGTGGTGGTGGCGTGTCGGCCGAAGATGTCGAGGATGAGGGCCGTGCGATCGATGATCTTCACGTCCTTGCCCACCGCGCGCTCGAGGTTCGACTGCTGCGAGGGCGTGAGGTCCTCGTCGAACACGACCACGTCCACCTTCTCCGCGCGCACGCGCTCCACGAGCTCCTCGGTCTTGCCGCTGCCGATGAAGGTCTTGGGCACGGGTTTGGCGAGACGTTGGGTGAGCTCCCCCACCACCTCGGCTCCGTCGGTCTCCACGAGGCGTCCGAGCTCGGCCATCGAGCGATCCTGGGGCCACTCGTCACGCTCCCCCAGATCCACGCCCACGAGAAGCGCGCGCTCGGGCACGGGCGCCGTGGATTGGGGTTTGAAGCGGCGGCTCATGCGCGCACCTCCGAGCCTTCGGCCTCGCCGGGCGCGGCGGGGCCGAGGGCCGCGTCCGAGAGGATGCGATCAACGATCTCCTCCCTGCCGAGCTCGTCGACGTCGAGCCACCGCACGCGCCGATCTCCCCTGAACCAGGTGAACTGGCGCTTGGCCAGATGGCGCGTGCGCTTCTTCATCTCCCGGGAGGCCTCGACGAGCGAGCATTCGCCTCGGAGATAGCCGAGGATCTCGGCGTATCCGATGGCTTGGGCTGCGGTCGGCGCCTTCTCCAGCCCCATCTCCCGCAAGCTCCGCACCTCGTCGACGAGCCCCTCGGCGAGCATCGCGTCCACGCGATCGTCGATGGTCTCGTAGAGCCGATGACGATCGCGAGTGAGGCCCCACATGCGCACCTCGTAGACGGGCACGCGCTCGTGGAGGCCCGAGGCCTGCTCGGCGTAGGACACGCCCTCGTCGGCCATTTCCAAGGCGCGTATGACGCGGCGCACGTTGTGGGGATGGATGCGGGCCGCGGACGCGGGGTCTTTGGCGTCGAGCTCGCGCCAGAGCTCCTCCTCGCCGATCTCCTCGGCCCGGGCCTCCCAGTAGCGCCTGCGCTCGGAGGTCCCGTGGCCCTTGGGAAACTCCATTTCGTCGACGGCGGCGCGCACGTAGAGCCCGGTGCCTCCGCAGAGCACGGGCGTGCGAGGGCGGCGGAGCTCGGAGTCGATGACGGCGCGCGCGTCCCTTTGGTAGAGCGCGGCGGAATAGGCCTCGCCCACATCGACCATGTCCACGAGGGCGAGCGGTGCAGTGCGTCTCGCCTCGGGCATCTTGGCCGTGCCGATGTCCATGCCGCGGTAGACCTGCATCGCGTCCGCGGAGATCACGTGCGATCCGAGCGCAGCCGCCACGGCATCGGCGATCTCGGACTTGCCGGTCGCCGTCGGACCGACCACGCAGACGACGGGCCCCGGTCTCATCGAGGCTCTCCCCGCACGTGCCCGCGCACGTAGAAGGAGCGCGCCTCCTCCACGTCAACGTCCACGATGCGACCGGTGAGCTCGCGTGCGCCCCTGCCCGCGCTCGCCGGGAAGTGGACCGTGAAGTTCTGGGGCGAGTGCCCGACGAGCACACCCTCGTCGCGTTTGGAGGGACCTTCCACGAGCACCTCCACGGACGTCCCGACGAGGCTTGCGTGCGCCTTCGCCGAAACGTCGCGGATGGCCTCGGCCAGGCGCTCCAGGCGCTCGTGGGCGATCTCGCCCGGCACCTGGTCGGGCATCGACGCGGCCTTCGTGCCCGCGCGCTTGGAGTAGATGAAGGTGAAGGCCCCCTGGAGATCCGCCTCCCCCACCAGATCGAGCGTTGCCCGGAAGTCCTCCTCCGTCTCCCCCGGGAAGCCGACGATGAGGTCGGTTGTGAGTGCGAGGCCGTCGACCACCTCGTGCGCGCGTCTGGCGAGCGCGAGGTAGTCGTCTCGGCCGTAGCGCCTGCCCATGGCGGCGAGGATCCTGTCGGAGCCCGATTGGGCGGCGAGGTGGAGATGGGGCATGACCTGCGGAGTTCGCGCCATGACCTGAAGGGTCTCCTCGGTGAGATCCTTCGGATGGGAGGACGTGAAGCGCACGCGGTCCGCGCCCGTCTTCGCCACTTCGGCCAAGAGCTCGGCGAAGCTCGGCGCGTTCTCGAGATCGTGGCCGTAGGAGTTCACGTTCTGGCCGAGCAGGCAGATCTCCCGGGCACCGCTCGTCACCACGCGCTCGCACTCGGCGAGGATTTCCGCGGCCGGACGGCTCCGCTCGCGTCCGCGCACGTAGGGCACCACGCAGTAGGTGCAGAAGTTGTTGCAGCCGTACATGATGGGCACCCATGCGCGCCACATATCGGTGCGGTGCTGGGGCAGATCGGCCGAGAAGGCGTCGTAGGGCTCCTCGACGTCCACGATGAGCGTCCCCGGCTTCTGCCCGAGGGCGCGTTCGATGAGCCCGGGGAGCCTGGGGATCGCCTGGGTTCCGAAGGCGATGTCGGCCCTGGGCATGGCGGCGCGAACGTTCTCGGCGTCACGCTGGGCGATGCAGCCGCCGATGGCCACGATGCGCCTGCCGGAGGGAGGCGCGGGCGCGCTCGTCATGGCGGAGACCTGCCCCGCGAGGTGGGTATCGGCCTTCTCCCGCACGCAACACGTCATGAACACGCAGACATCGGCCTCGTCGGGGGTTCCCACGGGCATGAGACCCTCGGCCTCGAGGAGACCCGAGACGCGTTCGGATTCATGGAAGTTCATCTGGCAGCCGAAGGTCTTCACCCAAAACGTGAGACCTTCGAGGTTCGCGCGTTCGGCCACGGGCAACGGAGACGCTCAGCCGATGCCGGTTTCGCTGAGATCGGCGTCTGCCACGCCCACCTCATGGGAATCCATGTCGAGCGACATGCCCTGCGCCTGCACGCGGTGAACGTAGACGGCGATGCGGATCGCCGTGCGGGGCGCTCCGTCGATGAAGACGTCCGAGAACGTCGGGGCGATGGAGATGTCCACGCCCACCGGGATGAGGAAACCGCGGGCGATCGCGACGGCCTTGATGGCCTGGTTGACCGCGCCGGCTCCCACGGCCTGGAGGTTCACGGGAGCCCCGTCCTTCACCATGCCGGCGATGGCCCCCGCGACGGAAGCGGGAGACGACTTGCTCGAAACCTTGAGGAAATCCATGGGGTGGCCTTCGTCTAGCTGCGTGATGGTTTGGACTGGAGCGTTTGCGGTTCGGTGGATGAAGCGAAGGCTATCCTACACGTTTTGCGCGCGGTTACCAGCCCCCTCATCCCTCCTCGTCAAGGCTGATCCTATAGGTGACGTGGAGGGCTCCGGGGGTTTGGCGGACCGTCGGACTCTCCAAAACCCGCAGGAAATAGCGCTCGGCGATGGGGTCGAGTGCGCTCAAAAGCCTCGACTTCAGCTCAAGGGTGTCGGCTTCGGAGAGCTTGAAGTGACGTCGATCGCGAAGGAGATCCACGCCTTCCGACGAGCGAGGGCTCGAGCTGTGCTTGAGCCTTTCCATCACGCTCCGCACCGGCCGTATGGCACCGGAGAGAACGCGATGGGCCGTCCGCTCGGAGAGCGGGAGGCCGATCTTCGTGCTGCGCTCGGCCAACGTGGCCGCGTCGGGAGCCGCGAGGAGCTGCTGGGCAATCGGCAAGCGGTCGTAATCCGTCTCGAAGATGAGCTCCGCCTCCCGGTGCGTGGCCTTGGCGGCATGGCGGAGCGTGGCGACGATGTGGGACGGACTGCCGATGTAGACCTTGGGGCCGAACGGCTGGGTGAGGGCGAATGCGCAGCAGGTGCGAATGAGGTTCCTCGGGCCGCGGAGCGTATCACCCTCCTCGCCCTTCCCCGCCGAGACAAGCGTCGGCCAGCTCGACTGATCGGCGCGTTCGGGGATGGTCGCGACGTCGAAGTCGGCGGCCAGCGAGGTGCCGAGGCCGGGGCGGCTCCACACGACGGCGGAGCGGTCGCTGCGCTCGCGGATGGAATAGAGGGCCATGCCGCGTCCGTGAACGCCCCATTCGTCTTGGCTCATGGTCTCGAGCTTGGAGGTCACGCGCGCCTCGAACACGAGCTCCTGCATGTCTTCGGGGATCCCGGAGCCGTCATCCACCACCACGAGCGATCGTTCGTCACCGTTCTTCGTGGTCGCGATGTAAATCGAGCGCGCGTGGGCGTCGCGGGCGTTGCGGAGGAGCTCGATGAGGGCGTCTTCGACCCACCGGACGTCGTGGATGGCCTGGCGCCGCTCGGCCTCGGCCACGTCCAAGCGGACGAAGCCCTCGCCGAGGCGTTCCTCGACGCCATCGGCGGGGCCTCCGGTCACCTCATCGATGAAAGCCGCCAAATCCACCGACGCCGTTGCGCCGGTGGACGGCCCCTCGTTCGGCGTGGGAGCCTCGTCTCGGCTCATTTGGCGACGTCCACGACCCTGGATTCGCGGATGACCACGACGCGCACCTGGCCCGGATACTCGAGACCGTCCTCGATCTCCTTGGTGATGTCGTGCGCGAGCACCGTCATCTCGGCGTCACCGATGCGCTCGGGCTCCACCATCACGTGGACCTCGCGACCGGCCTGCATCGCATAGGTGTGATCGACGCCCTCGTGGGCGTTGGCGATGGATTCGAGCTTCTCCATGCGCTTCACGTACTCCTCGGCCGTCTCGCGACGAGCGCCGGGGCGAGACGCCGAGATGGCGTCCGCGGCCTGCACGAGGAAGTCGAGGACGGTGGTGGGCTCGATATCGGCGTGATGCGCCTCGATGGCGTGCACCACCTCGGGCTTCTCGCCATAGCGTCGGGCGAGCTCGGCGCCGATGACGGCGTGGGGACTCTCCATCTCCCGGTCGACCGCCTTGCCGAGGTCGTGCAGGAGCCCCGCGCGCTTCGCCTTCGCGGTGTCGGCGCCGATCTCCGAGGCCATGAGCGCGGCGAGCTCGGCCACCTGCTTGGAGTGCGTGAGCACGTTCTGGCCGTAGGACATGCGGTACTTGAGGGCGCCGAGGGTCTTGACGAGCTCGGGATGCAGGTCGTGGATGCCGAGGTCGAAGGCCGCGTCTTCGCCGGCCTCCATGACGCGCTGGTCGACGAGCTCCTTGGCCTTCTTGTACATCTCCTCGATGCGGACCGGGTGGATGCGCCCGTCGGCGACGAGGTTCTCCATGGTCACGCGCGCGGTCTCGCGACGCACCGGATCGAAGCTCGAGAGCTTCACGATCTCGGGCGTGTCGTCGATGTTGATCGACACGCCGGTGACCTGCTCGAAGGTGCGGATGTTGCGACCCTCGCGGCCGATGATGCGGCCCTTGAGGTCGTCGGTGGGAATGCGCACCGTGGTGACGGTCACATCACCGGCCACGTCGGCGGCGCACCGCTGGATGGCCTGCGTGATGATGTCGCGAGCCGTCTTGGCGGCCGTGGTCTTGGCACGTTGCTCGGATTCGCGGATGATCTCCGCCTCCTCGCGAACGCTGTCGGCGCGAACGCGCTCGATGAGCTCGTCGTGGGCCTGATCGCTCGTGAGGCTCGCGATGCGTTCGAGCTCGGCGGTCTCCTTCTCCATGGCCTTCTGGAGATCGTTCCTCTGGCGATCGAGCTGCCCCTGGAAACTCGAGAGCTGGTGCTCCTTGCGATCGAGGGCGGCACCGCGTTCGTCGAGGGCGTCCTCGCGCAGGGCGATGCGGCTCTCACGACGGGAGATCTCGCTCTTGCGTTGCTTCTCCTCCTGCTCCGCGGCGCGCTGGATGCCGAGGGCATCCTCCTTGGCCTGGAGCATGATCTCCTTGGTCTTGGTTTCGGCTTGGCGTCGGGCGTCGGCGGTGATGCGCTCGGCATCTCGCTTGGCCTCTTCCACCTGGCGTTCGGCCTGGCTCATCTTGCTGTCGGCTCCGCGGCTGGCGACGAGCCAAGCCACGACGAAGCCCACGATGAGGCCGATCACCACGCAGGCGATGATGACGGCGATGGACACGGAAGCTCCTCACAGGTTCAGTCTATGGGTGGCACCGCGACCCACGAGGGCCTCGTGCGGTGCGCCGTCAGGAGCAAACCCGGCAGGCTACCGTTGGCGTGCATGAAAACTCGAAACGGTCTATGACAACGGTCGAAACGACCGGAAGAGAGCTCTTGAAGGCGACTCCATCCTACGACCTCGAACGCTCGAGTCAAATGGGGCGCCGGGAAACCGCCCGGCTCTCCATCCGAAGTGTGAACGGTTGATGGACTTATTCACCCTCCTCGTCGTCCGTGCGGCGTCGAAGCTCCGCCCGGGCGGCCCACTTGGCCGTTTGGAAGTCGAAGCCCTTGGTGACGAGGAATCGCACCCACTTCTCGTAGGCGTTCTTCGCGGGCAGGCTTCTGCGCGCGAGAAGGCCCTGTGCGCGCTCCTCCTCATTCTCGGGATCGAAGTGCGTCTCGACCCACGCGCTCTCCGGGGGAATATCGACGCCTCGCTCCTCGAGCTCGCGTAGGATGCGCTGCCTCCCCCACCCCTGGGCGATCTTCTGCGAGGTGAAGGTTTCGAGGTAGCGAGCATCGTCGATGAACCGGAGCTCGACGGCCCTCGCCACGGCGCGCTCGGCGCTCTCCGGGAGAAAGCCCTTCCGCAGGAGGCGCTCCCCTGCCTCGGACCGCGAGAAGTCGCGGCGGTTGAGGGCGGCGAGCAGCCAGGCCCACGCCCGCTCCTCATCGATGACCCTCAACTTCGCTTGAAGCTCGCGATCATCGAGCGGTTCGAAGCCCTTACGGCGTGCCGCAGCGAGCGCTCTTCCGGTGGCCGCCGCCACCGGAAGCTCCCTGCCGTCGAAGAACCTGAGGAGCGCCCTGCCCCCCGATGCCGGATACACCTTCTTCTTGGGATTCGGCACCGCTATGGACCACGTGGAACTCCCCATGGGAAAGCGCGCTCCTAGAGATCGATATCGTCCTCGAAGAGATCGTCGTCGAGCGCGCCGGCATCGTCTTCGAGGGATTCCTCCAGCTCGTCCTCGTCCTCGAATTCAAGGCCGGATTTCACGCGGATCTGGTGCTCCAAGGCCTCGAGCAGGCTCGGATTGGTGCGCAGGAACTCCTTGGCGGCTTCCCTTCCCTGCCCGAGGCGCTCGTCGCCGTAGGTGTACCACGGGCCGCTCTTGCGAATGATGCCGAGCTCGACGCCCATGTCGAGGATGGAGCCCTCCTTGGAGATGCCCGTGCCGTACATGATGTCGAACTCCGCCTGGCGAAACGGCGGGGCCATCTTGTTCTTGACGACCTTGACGCGCACGCGGTTGCCCACCTGCTCGCCGTTCTGCTTTATGGCGTCCACTCGGCGGATGTCCATGCGCACCGAGGCATAGAACTTGAGGGCGCGCCCTCCGGGCGTGGTCTCGGGGTTGCCGAACATGACGCCGATCTTCTCGCGCAGCTGGTTGATGAAGATGCAGGTCGTCTTCGACTTGGAGAGCGAACCCGCGAGCTTGCGCAGCGCCTGGCTCATGAGACGGGCCTGGAGGCCCACGGTGACGTCGCCGATCTCCCCTTCGATCTCGGCGCGGGGAACGAGGGCGGGAACCGAATCGACCACGACGACGTCGATGGCGCCGCTTCGCACGAGCATGTCGCAGATCTCGAGGGCCTGCTCGCCGGTATCGGGCTGGGAGATGAGGACGTCGTCGATATCCACGCCGATGCGGGCAGCGTAGCCGGGATCGAGGGCGTGCTCGGCGTCGATGAAGGCGACGGTGCCGCCTTGGGCCTGGGCCTCGGCGAGGATCTCGAGGGAGAGCGTTGTCTTGCCCGAGGACTCGGGACCGTAGATCTCGACGATCCTGCCTCGGGGAACGCCGCCTATGCCGAGGGCGGCGTCGAGGGCGATGGAGCCCGTGGGAATGGCCTCGACTTCGAGATCGGCCTCGCCGCCGAGTTTCATGATGGCGCCTTCGCCGAAGCGCTTGGAGATCTCGTCCGTCGTGGACTTGATCGCCTTCTCGCGCTCCTCGGCGGTTTGCGGCACGGTGATGGAACGCTTCTTGTCTCGAGATTTGGCCATGGACTGCTCCCTTTTCACTGCGTGTCCGCGCTAGATCCTAGCCGAACATCTGTTCTATCGTCAACCGCACGAGAGCACCCTAGCAGGTGCGCGTCACGACGATTTCGCTGAATCCAACCGGGGGCCGACCACGAGCCGACCACGAACCAGCAAACCCTCGAACATGCCCTTTGAGCTGCGGCGACGTCCGTCCCAAAAAGGGTGCGGAACGAGGCTGCACAAAGCCTCCACAGAGCCCGAACCCCGCATCTCGCGAACGTGCCGCGCAGGACCGCCCGGCGTGGCTAGGATCTGCGATCCACGCGGAGCTCCTCCAGGGCGATCTCGAGGGCACGCGCCACCGCCTGCTCGCGCACCTCGTCCCTCGAGCCCCCGAAGAGCTCGCGGCAGGTGCGGAGTGTGCCAACGGCGCAGACGCCGAACCAGACCGTTCCCACGGGCTTTCCCGGCTCCGCGCCGCCGGGGCCGGCTATGCCCGTCACCGAGACGGCGACGTCGGAGGCGAATACCCGCCGCGATCCCTCGGCCATGGCCGCCGCGCACTCTGAGGACACCGCACCCGGACCGTCCAAGATCGCCTCCGAGACGCCCAGAAGGCCCTCCTTGGCCGAGAGCGCGTAGGTGACGGCAGAGCCCAAAAGCACCTTCGAGGAGCCGGCTATGGCCGTCACGGCGCCCGATACGAGGCCGCCGGTGCAGGATTCGGCGAAGCTCACCGTGCGCCCGCGCAGGCAACCCTCCTCGACGAGGGCCCGGGCGAGCTCGAGGATGCGATCGTTCACGAGAGATAGTCCCGACACTGAAGCAGATAGTCGACACCCGACCAGATGGTGAGCACCACGGCCACGAGCATCGCGAGCCAGGAGGCCGAGAGGATGACGGTCTGGAAGGCGCCGGCGGCGAGCGAGAGGCCCACGAGGTAGCCGATGATCGCGCCCATCGTGAAGCCGGTCTTCCACTTGCCGATGATCGAGGCGGCCACCACCTCGCCCTTCGACGCGACGACCATCCGCAGGCCGGAGACGAGGAACTCGCGTCCGATGATGACGACGGGGACCCAGATGCTCAGACGATCCCAACCGAAGAGCACGAGGAGCGCGGCGATGCAGATGAGCTTGTCGGCGATGGGATCCATGAACTTGCCCACGTCGGTGATCTCGTTTCTGCTCCGTGCGAGGTAGCCGTCGAGCGAATCCGTGAAGGCGATGAGGGCGAAGAAGATCGCGAGCAGGAAGAGGGGCCAGGAGAAGCCGCCCCCCTCCTCCGGCCTCAGGAACGTGGCCATGAGGACCCAGACGAACGTGGCCGCGACGCGGATGAACGTGACGTAGTTCGCCGCGGTCCGAAGGTTCCGGGGAGCCGCGGGCACCGGCGATCCGGCTCGCTCGGAGACTCTCCTTTGCGCGGATGACCTGCGCTCCGCCGTTGCGCGCGGGAGGGAATCGGCTGGAAAGGGGCGTGGCTCCGCCACCCGCGAGGTCCGTCGGGTGGCCGTGCGCCTGCTCGGCCTTCCGTCATCCATGGCGCACCTCTCCCTCGAAGTCGAAGCACCACGCATCCGTGAGCTCGAGTCTAACGCGCTCGCCCACGGCAAGCCCCTCACCCGCGAGATGGATCACCCCATCGGTCTCGGGGGCTTGAAACGCGCCGTGTGCGACGAAGGCCCCATCGGCGTCATCGGGCGTCTCGGCATCGATGATGGCCTCGACGACGCCTCCCACTCGCTCGGCCGCGCGCTTGAAGCCGATTTCCTCGGTGAGGTCGCGCACGGCCTGGGTGCGCGCGAGCTTGACCTCCTCGTCGATCTGGCCGGGAAGGGTGGCCGCGCGCGTGCCCTCCTCCGCGGAGAAGGGGAAGACCGCGACGTAGTCGAAGGCCGCCTCGGCGAGGAAATCGAGGAGCTGGCGATGCTCCTCGTCGGTCTCGTCGGGGTAGCCGCAGATGACGGTCGTGCGCAGCGTGAGCCCGGGGATTCGCGCTCGAAGCGTCTCCACGAGCCGCGTGAAGGATTCGCGGTCGCCCGTGCGCCCCATGGACGCGAGCAGGCGTCTCGAGACGTGCTGGAGGGGCAGGTCGAGGTAGGGCACGATGCCGGGAGCGGAGGCGATGGCGCAGATGAGCTCGTCGTCCACGCCCTCCGGTTGCACGTAGAGCACGCGGATCCACGTGCCGAGATCGAGGAGCGCCTCGGAAAGGCGCCAAAGAAGCGACGCCAAGCTCGGCCTTCCCGGCAGATCCCGGCCCCAGGCGCTCGTGTCCTGGGCGATGAGGACGATCTCCCGGGCGCCTCCCTCGGCAAGGGCCCTGGCCTCGGCGATGATGTCATCCGCCTCCCGGGAGCGAAGCGGGCCGCGGATGAGCGGGATGGCGCAGAAGGAGCAGCGTCTCGAGCAGCCCTCGGCGATCTTCACGAAGGCGACCGAGGAGCCGAGCGTGCGACAGGCGCGGGGATCGAACGGCTCGTCGAGCTCGCGTCCAGAGGGTCCCTCGGAGGGCGCGGACGCGGCCCCGACGAGCCCCTCGACGACCTCGACGACGCGGTCCTCCTCGTCGACGCCGAGGAAGGCGTCCACCTCGGGAAGCTCGGCCGCGAGCTCCGCGCCATAGCGCGAGGGGACGCAGCCGCACATGACCACGGCCGGCTCCTCCTCGGCGGCCCAGAGAACGGCCTCGATGGATTCCCCCGTCGCCTCGGCGAGGAAGCCGCAGGTGTTCACGAGGCAGACATCGGCCTCGGCGGGATCGTCGACCTCGCGGTAGCCGGCGGCGAGGAGCCGCGCGCGCATGCGATCGCTATCGACCTCGTTCTTCTCGCAGCCGACGGTGACGATGGCGAAGCCGGGGGCCGCCGCGCCGGAGCCCCTCGCCAATGACTCAGCGATAGTTGACATACTGCAGGGGGATTCCGTAATCGCGCTCGCGCAAGGCGGCGATGACCTGCTGCAGCGTGTCCTTCGAGGCGCTCTGGACGCGCAGCTTGTCGTCTTCCACCTGCACCTTGCACTTGAGCTTCAGGTCGCGCACGTCCTTGGCGATCTTTCGGGCCGTGTCCTTGTCGATGCCCATGACGATGGAACCCGTCACGCGGACGTTTCCGCCGGATGCGGCTTGCGGCTTGCCCCACACGACGGCCTTGAGATCGATGCCGCGTTTCACGAGGCGGCCGCCGAGCACGTCCTCCACCTGGCGCACGACGAAATCCGCCGGCGCGGTGATGGTGATGGTCTTGGCCTGCTTGTCGAAGTCGATCTTCGCGCCCGATTGCTTGAGGTCGTAGCGCTGGGTGAGCTCGCGAGCCGTCTGCTGATAGGCGTTGTCGACTTCCTGGAGGTCGACCGTGGAGACGACGTCGAAGGAGGAATCCTTGGCCATGGATGGCGGCCTTTCTCATCGAAGGCGGTCAAAGGTCACCCGCCGAGCGTGCGCGGGCGGGTGCCGCACCCACGGATTATGACCTAGGAGAGGGCCTCGTCGCCGAGCTCGCCGTCATCGCCCGTGGAGCCTGATCCCGAGGTCTGGGCGGTGTCGCCGGTATCGGAGCCGCCCGCTCCCTGCGTCTGATCGGGGCCGGGGATCGTGATGACGCCCACGCCGGAGGCCTTGGAATCGAAGGAGAGGGTCTTCCCGTCGGCCGTCACCGTCACGGCCGACGCGTCGGAGGCCTGGATCTCCATGGCCGCGGTGGGCGTGAAGGTCTTCTCCCAGGGACCCGTCACCGTCTGCGCGACGAGGCTCACGTCTCCCATGACGACCTCCACCCAGCTCACCTGGCCGTCGGCCACGGAGATGGTCACGAGCGAGGGGGTCGTCTGGGTCGCGGACGGGGGCGTCTCGGGCTGGGACGCGGAACCACCCGCCCCGCCCTCGTCTTGGTCGGTGGTCTCCCCCGCTCCCCCTTCGTCTTCCACGGGGGTCGTGGTCGAGACGGGCACCTCGGGCTTCTCGGTGCTCGTCACGTGGGAGACGCAGCTGTTCACCGTGAAGAGCACGGCGGCCATGACGATGACGAAGAGTCCGATGACGACGATGAGGATGAGCTTCCTCGAGGTGAAGAGGGTCTCAGCCATCGTGGGTTGGCGGCTCGATCGCGATGAGCGCGAACGCCCCTCGCCTCCTCGCGCGCTCCTCGGGCGTTCGGTTGAGGCGATGTGGCGGGACGCCCGGCGTCCACGCTCGGTGGAGGCGGCCTCGAAGGCCTCGGCCTCGTCGTAGCGGAGATCGTCTCGATACTGCCCCGCAGCCACGCTCCGTTCGCGGATCGCGTGATCCCTCGGACGCCGTGCCTCCTCGCGAGCTCGGCTCGAACGAGCGCGTCCGCGAGCCTCCCGGTTCGGTGTGCGGGGGGTGCGCTCGGGCGCCCGGCTCGTATAGCGACGACTCCCCGCGCGTTCCTCCACGCGGGGATGATGCCGGGTCGTGCTCGACTGCTCCTGCAGGTAGCGCTCGGAGTAGCCGGCACCGCGGTGCCCGCCGCGCTCACGCACGAGGCGCTGGCGCAGCTCGTCGTCGAAGGTGCCGCCCATGGAGACGGAGCCCGCCGGCCCGGCTGAGCCGTAGAGGTCGATGTCGTCGGTGGGTCGCCTGCTCACGGGCTGGCTCTGGTAGCGGTCGGCGTAGCCCTTGCGCGCGCGATCGTCGGACGGGGCCTTGGCCACGACGGGCGCGTCGTGGGTGTAGTTATAGAGGTCCTGCTTGAACTCGTCGACCACGTCACGCGGATTGAGGCCGAGGTAGCGCGCGTATGAGGAGAGCATGCCCTGTGCGTAGCCCGCGCGCGGAATGGCCTGCCAGTCGCCGGATTCGAAGGCGCGGAGCACCTGCTCCTTCATCTTCAGCACCGACGCCGCCTGCTCGATGGAGAGACCGAGATCCCGGCGGCGCGTGACGAGCGTCTGGCTGAAGCGGGGCCGTTTCACTTAGAACTCCTGCGGAAGTGCCGAGTCGGATATGAGTTCGCCGAGCTGATCGGCGCTCATGAGCACGTCGCGGGGCTTCGAGCCGGACGCCGGTCCGACGATGCCCTTGGCCTCGAGCATGTCCATGATGCGGCCGGCACGAGCGTAGCCCACTTTGAGGTGGCGCTGGAGCATGGAGGTGGAACCCATCTTGTTCTTCACGACGAGTTGGGCGGCCTCCCAGATGAGCGGATCGTCGGCGCCCTCCCCGTCATCTACGACGCCGCCCGTGGCGCCGGTGGGCGTGCTCAGCACCTCGTCGTGGTAGTCGACGACGCTGCGCTCCTTGATGTGGCCCACCACCTGCTCGATCTCCTCCTCGGAGACGTAGGCGCCGAGGACGCGGCGAAGGCCGTGGCCGCCGCGACGGAGCAGCATGTCGCCCCGACCGAGCAGGCGCTCGGCCCCGTACTGGTCGATGATGACGCGGCTGTCGATGCCCGAGGCCACGGAGAAGGCGATGCGGCTCTCGATGTTGGCCTTGATGAGGCCGGTGACCACGTCGGTTGAGGGACGCTGCGTGGCGACGATGAGGTGGATTCCCGCAGCGCGCCCGAGTTGGGCGATGCGGACGATCGACGCCTCCACGTCCTTGCCGGCCACCATCATGAGATCGGCGAGCTCGTCGATGATGACGACGAAGTAGGGCATGGGCTTGGGAGCGTCCTCGCCCTTGGCGGCCGCCTTGGCCACGCGCGCGTTGTAGCTCGTGATGTTCTTCGCGCCGAGCGCCTCGAGGGCGCGATTTCGCCTGTCCATCTCCCCCACCGCCCACGCGAGGGCCCCGGCGGCCTTCTTCGGCTCCGTGACCACGGGGACGTAGAGGTGCGGGAGCTCGTTGTAGCCGCCGAGCTCGACGCGCTTGGGGTCGATCATGATGAGGCGCACCTCATCGGGGGTCGCGCGCATGAGGATCGACATGATGATGGTGTTGATCATCACCGACTTGCCCGAGCCGGTGGCGCCGGCGATGAGCAGGTGCGGCATCGTGGCGAGATCCTCGACGACGGGCTTGCCGGAGACGTCGCGGCCGATGGCGAGCTCGAGCGGGCCGCCCTTGGCCTCCGGAAGCACGTCTCCCAGTCGAACCTCCTGGCGCGCGCGGTTGGGGATCTCGATGCCCACGAGCGAGGTGCCGGGGATGGGCGCGTAGATGCGCACGGAATCGGAGGCGAGCGCGAGTGCGATGTCGTCCTCGAGGTTCGTGATGCGGCTCACGCGCTCCCCCTCGCCCATCGCGATCTCGAAGGTCGTCACGAGCGGGCCGGAGATCCAGCCCGTCACGCGGCTCTTGAGCCCGAATTCGGCGATGGTCGACTGCAGGCGCCGGGCGGTTTGCTCGAGCTCCCGCTCATCGGAGGCGCTGTAGGCGCTCTGCGGATTCGAGGCGAGCATGGAAAGCGGCGGAAGCTCGTGGTCCTGCGCCGTGGCCGAAACCCTCCGGGGCTTGGGCCGGGCCACCGCGGCGCCCTTGGGAGCCGTCTTCGCGCGCTTCAGGGGCGTCGTCTCGGGAACAGCCGCGACGACGCGGCTCGTCTCCGGTTGGGCCGCGCGGGTGATGAAATCGGGAACGCCGAGCTCGGATACCGGGTTGGCCAAGACGTCGAGGGCCGCGGTGCCGTCGAAGGCGGCGGTTGCGAAGGAGCCGTAGCCCCCCTGCTCCGCGTGAGGCTCGGCAAAGGGCGCGTAGAGGGGTTCGTCCGCGAAGCCCGCATCCGCGCCTCGACCACGCTTCAAGACGCTCGTCTTGCGCGCGCCGATGAAGGACGTGGCCACGTCTGCCTCGGGGCCTCCCTTGCGGGTCTTGCGGAGCGCGGAGGCGCTCTCCCGCTCCCCGCGACGCACGGTATCGCCCTCGCGGGACGAGATGCGCTCCCGGCGCCTGTCGCGGGCACCTTCCACGGCGTGGCGCGCCTTGACGAGGATCCCCGAGATCGAGACGCCGCACACGATGAGGCCGGCGACGATGACGCCCGAGAGGACGACGTAGCCCACCACCTGGCCGACGCTCGAGAGGAGCGCCCAGGCGATGGCGCCGCCGAGCCAGCCACCCGATGCCTGCGCGGCCTCCTCGGTGAGGAGGATCGAGGGATCCGCCGCGGCTGGCGGATAGGCGAGTGAGAACATCGCGAGGACGGCGCAGACGATCCCCACGAGCCCCGTGGCCATGCGGGCCGAGAGCGGGGCCGAGGTGGGGATGAAGAAGGTGATGCCGAGCCCCAGGAGCGCCAGCGGCACGAGAATGGCGCCGACGCCGAAGCAGATGGCGAGCGCCTCGGCGCAGGCGGCCGTGACCGGTGCCGTCTGGGGAATGAGCACGGCGAGCGCCATGGCGAGCGCGAGCACGCAGAGCACCACGCCGATGATGTCGGAGATGGCGGAGTCGGTGATGAGCGCCGGTGCCTGGGCCTTCTTGGGTGTGCGTTGGGCTGCGTTTGCGTTGCGGTTCTTGGGCACCTTAGACCTCCATCACCACGGGGATGATCATCGGTCGGGTCCTGGTCTGGGCCCAGAGGAAGTTCGACAGCTGCTTCCTCACGGCCTTGTTCGTGGTCTCGGCGTTGCGGCCCGCCTGGCCGGAGGCCTTGTTGATGGCCTGGCGCACCACGTCCTCGGCTTCGTCGAGCAGCTGCTCGTCGGAGAGGAAGCTCACGCCGCGCCCGGTGATGGAGATCTCGCGCACCTGGTGATCCTTGGAGGCCAGGGTGGCCACGCACGTGACGATGCCATCCGAGGAGAGCTTCTGGCGATCGCGTAGGACGAGCGGATCGGCGTCACCCACCGAGAGCCCGTCCACGTAGACGACGCCGCACTCCACGGTCTCGCCGAGGCTCACCTTGTGCCTCTCCATGACGAGGCTCTCGCCGTTGGTGAGCACGAAGATGTGATCCTCGGGAATGCCGAGGTCGTGGGCCAGGGCCGCGTGCGCGCGGAGGTGCACCGCCTCACCGTGGACCGGCGCGAAGTAGTTCGGGCGGCACATGGCGATCATGAGCTTCAGCTCCTCCTGGGAGCCATGGCCCGAGACGTGCACGTTGGCGAGCGAGCGATCGTAGATGGCGCAGCCGATCTTCGAGAGCGAGTTGATGATCGTCTGGACGCTCTTCTCGTTGCCCGGAACCGGCGTGGCGGAGATGATGACCGTGTCGTCGGGCTTGATGGCGAGGGTCTTGTGCTCTCCCGCCGCCATGCGCGCGAGGGCCGAGAGGGGCTCTCCCTGGGAGCCGGTGCACAGGACGACCACCTTGTCGTCCGGCAGCTCCTCGGCGTCGTAGGCGTCGATGATGTCGGAGGCGGAGATGGCGAGGTAGCCGAGCTCCCGCGCGATCTTGGTGTTCGTGATCATGGAGCGGCCCGTGACCACGACCTTGCGCCCGACGGCCACCGCGCAGTCGCAGACCTGCTGGAGCCGGTGGATGTGGCTCGCGAAGCAGGCGACGAAGACGCGACCCTCGGCGTTCTTGATGATGTGGCGAAGCGACGCGCCCACCGTGGCCTCGGAGGGCGTGAAGCCGGGCTTCGTGGCGTTGGTGGAATCGGAGAGCAGGAGATCCACGCCCTCGGCGCCGAAGGAGGAGAGCGCGGCGTAGTCGGGCAGGACGCCATCGATGGGGGTTTGGTCGAGCTTGAAATCGCCGGTGAAGAGCATCGTGCCCTGGGGCGAGCGGATGAAGACCCCCATGGCCCCGGGGATGGAGTGGGTCATGGAGAAGAAGCTCACGTCGAAGGCGCCGGCCTTGAAGCGCTCGCCCGAGTGGATCTCCCGGAGGTCGACGTCGTCGAGCGGGAACTCGGAGAGCTTTCCCTCGATGAGGCCGAGGGTGAGCTTCGAGCCGAGCACGGGGACGCTCTCCTTCAGATCCATGAGCAGGTAGGGCAAGGCGCCCGTGTGGTCCTCGTGGCCGTGGGTGATGATGATGGCCTTGAGCTTCGATTCGTTTTCCAAGAGGTAGGTGTAGTCGGGAAGGACGAGGTCGATGCCGGGCTGCGCGTCGTCGGGGAACATGAGTCCCGCATCGACGACGATGAGATCGGAGCCGTATTCGACGGCGGTCATGTTCTTGCCGATGCCGTCGAGGCCTCCGAGGGGAATGATGCGCACAGGTGGTTTGCGTTTCGCCATGGGAGGCTAACGCTCCCTTCGTGTTTGATCTTCGTTTGAGGCCCGTCCATGGTAGCAGGTACGGGTCGCAGGTGCCGAGAGAGCAGGTAGAAGGCCGAGCCTGAGGGGCGTGTTTCCCGAGAAGACCCCCGCGCGGAGGAGCGTTGCGCGGGGGTCTCGTTCACGCCATGCGGCGGGTGTTCGGCTTAGGACTCGTGGCGACGACGGGGCCGGGGGCTTCCGCCCATTCCCTGGCCCTTGTCGCCGGGCCTGCGGGTGCGGGTCTGGCCGGGGCCGGAGGGCATGCGACGCTTCGGGCCGCCCTTCGGGGCGTTGCCGCCACCCTTCACCTCGGGCTTGTCGAGGCGATCGAGCGAGACCTTGCCCTTCTCGTCGACCTCGATGACCTTCACGCGCACCTCGTCTCCCACGGAGAGGACGTCCTCCACGCGATCGACCCTGCCCTGGGCCACGCGGGAGATGTGCAGGAGGCCGTCCTTGCCGGGCAGGAGCTCGACGAAGGCGCCGAAGGGCTGGATGTTCACGACGTGGCCCACGTACTCCTCGCCGACCTCGGGCACCTTGACGATGGCCTTGATGCGCTCGATGGCCTCGGCCGAGGCGTCGCCCACGCCGGCCACGAAGACGGTGCCGTCCTCCTGGATGTCGATGGTGGTGTCCGTGTCGTCCTGGATGCCGCGGATGACCTTGCCGCCGCTTCCGATGACGTCGCGGATCTTATCCTCGGGGATCGTGATGGAGACGATCTGGGGAGCCGTGGCCTTCGGGCTCTCACGCGGGCCGGGCACGGCCTCGAGCATCGTCTCCAGGATGAAGGCGCGCCCCTCCTTGGCCTGCGCGAGCGCGCGGGCGAGGATCTCCTGGGTGAGGCCGGTGGCCTTGTTGTCCATCTGGAGCGCCGTGATGCCGCGCTCGGTGCCGCAGACCTTGAAGTCCATGTCGCCGAGGAAGTCCTCGAGGCCCTGGATGTCGGAGAGCACGACGCAGGCGTCGCCTTCCTGGATGAGGCCCATGGCGATGCCCGACACCGGACGCGTGATGGGCACGCCGGCGTCCATGAGCGCGAGCGTGGAGCCGCAGGTGGAGGCCATCGATGAGGAGCCGTTGGATTCCATGACCTCGGAGACCACGCGGATGGCGTAGGGGAACTCCTCCTCGGAGGGGATCACCGGCAACAGGGCGCGTTCGGCGAGGTTGCCGTGGCCGATCTCGCGACGCTTCGGCGCGCCCATGCGGCCGGTCTCGCCGGTGCAGTAGGGCGGGAAGTTGTAGTGGTGGATGTAGCGCTTGCCATCGACGGGCTCGATGGTGTCGAGGCGCTGCCA
>CANQFP010000017.1 GCA_947599965.1 uncultured Atopobiaceae bacterium
AGACCCTGCCACGACCGCAGGCGATAGGGTTGTTTCAAGCGAAAGCGCATGTGGGGGAGGGCGATCGTGTGGGCATTGCGTGATCTGAGCGCGGGCCTCGCATCGAGATAATCCGATGCGAGGCCCGCGCCATCGATCGATCAGGCGCTAGTACCAGAGGATCATGGGCTCGTCGTCAGCGCCGAAGAGGCTGCACTGATCCCCCGGGAGCCCCATGCCACCGGTGACGACCTTGAGCTCCTCCTCGGAGATCTCCGCCGAGGGCTCGCGGACGAAGTCCTCGGCCGCGAGGGTGAGGCCGTGGCTCTCGGCGAAGCCGAGGATCGCCTCCATGCGGCTCGTGCGCAGGCTCTCGAGAAGCTCGCCAAACTCACGACGCAGATCCTCGTCCTGGGAGAGCGCCTCGTTGAAGGCCTTCATGTTCTCGGTCATGGCAATTCCTTTCGCAGTTGGGCGTGGGTTTTGAGGGTGATGATAGGTTTGCGTGGAGACGGCGAAGCGCACGTTGCCGAGCGGTAGGGGCGATGGCGGCGTTCGTGACGCGTGAGGCAACTTTCGTGCGCAATGGCCACATGCCTTCCCCGCATGTGACGAGGCGACGCGGCGTGGCGTGCTCTGCGATACTTGTGCCATGACCACGGAAAATGCGTATAGCGAGGCCATGCTGGGCACCACACGGCTCTCCGAGGCTGCGGGCCGCGTGCTCACGGCGCTCGAAGCTGCGGGCTCCGAGGCGTGGATCGTGGGCGGCTGGGTGCGCGACGCACTCCTCGGCAACGCGCCGGGTGACGTGGACGTGGCCACCTCGGCACCGTGGCAGGAGAGCGAGGCGGCGCTCGAGGTCGCAGGCCTGCGCGTGCGCGAGACTGGAGTGGCGCACGGCACCGTCACGGCCATCATCGGCCACGAGGGCGTGGAGATCACGACCTATCGCGTCGACGGGCCCTATGAGGACGGGCGCCACCCCGCCTTCGTCGAGTTCACGGACGAGATCGAGCGCGATCTCGCGCGGCGCGACCTCACCGTGAACGCGATGGCGTGGCACCCTGCGCGCGGGCTCCTCGACCCCTTCGGGGGAGCGGAGGACCTCGAAGCGGGCGTCATTCGCGCGGTGGGGGATCCTCGCGCGCGCTTCGAGGAGGACGGCCTGCGCGTGCTTCGCGCCGTGCGCTTCGCCGCGCGCCTCGGCTTCTCCATCGAGGAGGAGACGCAGACCGCGGTTCGCGAGCTCGCGCCCCTGCTATCCCGCGTGTCCTTCGAGCGCATCGGCGCCGAGCTTCGCGGCATCCTCGCCGCAGGGGCCGGCGGTTGGCCGCTTCGCGAGGAGCGCGAGGCGATGTTCGCGGCCATCCCCGAGCTCGCGCCCATGGAAGGGTTTGCCCAGCGCTCGCGCTACCACTCGCTCGACGTCCTCGATCACGTCTGCCGGGTCATGGACTACGTCGAGGTCTACACCGGCGGCGTCGCCTCGGAGGAGCTCCGCTGGTGCGCGCTCCTCCACGACATCGGCAAGCCGCGCACCCTCTGGGTCGACGAGCGCGGCCAGGGCCATTTCTACGGTCACCCCGCCGAGGGCATGGCCATGACCGACGAGATCCTCAGGCGCTTCGCCCTGCCCCACGACCTGCGTCGGCGAATCACGACCCTCGTGAGGCTCCACGATCGCCCCGTCCAACCCACGCGCGCCTCGGTGCTCTCGATCCTCGCGGATTTGGACGAGCTCTGCCCGGGCGCGGCGCCGCACCTCGTGCGGGAGCTCATGGTGGTGAAGCGCGCCGACGCCATGGCCAAGGCACCCGCCTACCGCGACTACGCCCTCGAGGTGGATGAGCTCGACCGGATGGCGCGGGAGCTCCTTTCCGAGGACGCTCCCTATCGCGTGGCCGACCTCGCCATCTCGGGCTCCGACATCCTCGAGGCTTCCGGTCGTGCGCCCGGCCCGTGGGTGGGGGAGGTCCTGCGCACGCTTCTGCGCGAGGTCATGGCGGGAGGGCTCGCCGACGCGCCGGATGCGCTCGCCAGCCGCGCCGCGACCATCGCTCGAGCCCTCGCGTGATGTTCGCCCTCGGGCCGCCATAGTTGGCGGGGGATACGGCGCCGTGCGAGGAGGTTCCATGGAAGAGGTCGGCGAGCGGACGCGTTCGCAACTCGAGCGAGCGAAATGCCTCTTCTCCGAGACCTTCGGCGAGGGCGCGCGCCCCGTGCTCGCGGTGAGCGCTCCCGGTAGGAGCGAGATCGCCGGCAACCACACCGACCACGAGGGCGGCTCCGTCATCGCCTGCGCCATCGATTGCGCGCTCACGGGCGTGGCGGCGCCGGGCGAGGGGGCAGAGATCGTCGTGGCGAGCGAGGGCTACGAACCCTTCGGGGTGGATCTCGACGATCTCGAGCCCAAGCCCGAGGAGGAGGGCTCCTCGGCCGCCATCGTGCGCGCCATGGCCTCCCAGCTTCGAGACCTCGGGTTCGCCCCCGCCGGAGCGCGCATGGCCTTCACCTCGACCATCCCCTCGGGAGGCGGGCTCTCGAGCTCGGCCGCCTTCGAACTCGCCGTCGGACGGGCCCTCGAGGCGCTCTGGGAGCGCGGCAGTGCGGCCACGTCCCCCGACCCCCGCGACGCCGCAGCGCCCATCGATCCCGTGGAGCTCGCGCTCATGGCCCAGCGTGCCGAGAACCGATGGTTCGGCAAGCCCTGCGGCCTCATGGACCAGCTGGCGATCGCGCTCGGCGGCATCAGCCTCATGGACTTCGCCGATCCGAAGCATCCCGAGACGAGCTCCATCGACCTCGATTTCCGTGAGCTCGGCTATGACCTCGTGCTCGTGAGGGTGGGGGCCTCCCACGACGATCTCACCGAGGAGTACGCCGCGGTGCCGGCCGAGATGCAGGCGGTGGCTCGCGCGCTCGGAGCCGAGCGGCTCTCGGAGGTGGCGCGCGAGGAGGTGCTCGCCGAGCTCGGCGGGCTCAGGGAGCGCCTCGGCGATCGCGCGGTCCTCCGCGCCCTGCACTACCTCATCGAGGACGACCTCGTCGAGCGGCGCTGGCAGGCGCTTCTCGAGGAGGACATGGCGCGCTTCTGCGCGCTCACCAATCGCTCGGGTGCGAGCTCGGCGATGTATCTCCAGAACGTCTCCGTGGCAGGTTCGAGGGAGCAGCCTGCGATGGTGGCCCTCGCCCTCGCCACGCTCCTTCTGGGCGAGGCCGGTGCCTGCCGCATCCACGGCGGGGGCTTCGGGGGCACGATCCAGGTGTTCTGCCCGGTGGAGGCCACTGCCGAGTTCTGCCGGCGCATCGATGAGGAGCTGGGGGAGGGTTCCGCCTCTCCCCACCGTGTGGTCGCCGAGGGGGCTCGGGCCTGGAGGATCTCGTGAGCGCTCGGGACGCCCTGCGCGTGGCCGAGCGAGCCGGCGATCTCGTCGCCTACGGGTTGGACGAGGGATTGCTCGCTCCAGATGACGCCCTCTTCACCTACAACCGCATCCTCGCGAAACTCGGCCTCGAGGGGCCCGCGTCGCGCTTCGGCGACGCTCCCCCCGAGAGCCGCACGTGGTCGCTGCCCGAGGATTTCGACCTCGAGCTTCTCATCACCGAGCTCGGGGATCGCGCGATCGCGGCCGCTGGGGGAAGCGACGTGCCCTCCGCCCATGATCGGGCGGAGACCGCCCTCATGGCGCTTCTGCTCGGCCGCCCCTCGGAGGTGAACCGCCGCTTCCAGGAGCTGAGAAGCGAGGGCGAGGACCCCGCCGAGAGCGCCCGCGCCGCCACCGACTACCTCCACCATCTCGCCGTCGCCTCGCGCTACGTGCGCACCGCGGCCATCGCGAGGAACATCTCATGGAAGGCCTGCTCGCCCTACGGGGAGCTCGAGATCACCGTCAACCTCTCGAAGCCCGAGAAGGACCCCGTCGCCATCGCGCACGCCCTCACGGCCTCCGCCGGCGATCGCTATCCCACCTGCGCCCTCTGCCAGTCGAACGAGGGCTACGAGGGCAGGCCGGCATCGAGCCCCCACGGCGCCCAGGACCCGCGCCAGAACCTGCGCATCGTCGACGTGGAGCTCGGTGGCGAGACGTGGGGCCTCCAATACTCGCCCTACGCCTACTTCGAGGAGCACTGCATCGCCATGAGCCGGCCGCATCGGCCGATGCACGTGGATCGCGAGAACCTCGGACGACTCCTCGACTTCGTCGACGCCTTCCCGCACTACTTCATCGGCTCGAACGCCGACCTGCCCGTGGTGGGTGGCTCCATCCTCACCCACGACCATTTCCAGGGAGGCCGCCACACGTTCCCGATGATGCGCTCCGAGGCGGAGGAGACCTTCGAGCTCGAGGGTGGCGCGGTGGAGGGTGCGATCCTCGCCTGGCCGCTCTCGGTGGTGCGCCTGCGCTCGCGAGATCGCGAGGCGCTGCTCGCCGCGGCCGACCGCCTGCTCACCCTCTGGAGAGGCTGGAGCGACCCTTCCGTGGGCCTTCTGGCCGTGAGCGCGGATGGCACGCCCCACCAGACCGTCACGCCCATCGCCCGCCTTCACGCGGGGGAGGGAGGTGAGCGCGTCTGGGAGCTCTTCTGCGCGCTGCGCTCGAACCTCGCCTCCGAGGAGCATCCGCTCGGAATCTTCCACCCGCATGAGGAGTACCACCACATCAAGAAGGAGAACATCGGGCTCATCGAGGTCATGGGCATGGCCATCTTGCCGCCGCGCCTGAAGGGCGAGCTCACCGCCGTCATACGGTGCGCCTGCGAGGGGCGCTCCTTCGAAGACGACCCCGAGGCTGCGCCCCACGCCGCTTGGGCGAGGACGCTCTTCGCCGGCGTCGACACCGCGAACCTCGGCGAGGAGGCCGTCCGCGAGCGCGTTCGCGCGGGCGTGGGGGAGGTCTTCTGCGGCGTCCTCGAGGATTGCGGCGTCTTCAAGGCGGACGAGGCCGGGCGAGCCGCGTTTCGGAGGTTCATCGGGGCGCTCTCGGGCTGAATTTCATTTCAAGGGCGATTCCGCCGTAGGGGATTCGCGGTCAGGCTCGCTAACAAAAGAATCTGAACCGTTTCTTTCGTTAGCAGGCTACGATTCGAAGCTAACGAACGCCGACTTTACTTAGCGAGCTTCCACGGCAGGCTAACGAACGATTTCGGCCATTTTCTTTACTTATCGGCATCGTGGATGGCATGATGAAGTCGGAACCGACAGCGCACCCTCGTTCGATTGGATGGGAACAACCGATGACCATAACCATCGGCGGTAGTCCATCGAGCCATCGAGCCGGAAGGTACGTGCATCAGCTCGAAGGATATTCGGCATTCATCCCCAATCCGCTTCCCCCATCCGACCCGCCTCTCGAGCAAGATGATGTGATGCAGCGTCTCAATTATGAGGCGACCCTCGCGCTCGGTCGGCTCGATGGCATCACGGAGACACTTCCCAACCCCGATCTCTTCGTATCCATGTATGTGAAGAAGGAAGCGCTCCTCAGCTCGCAGATCGAGGGAACCCAAGCCTCGCTTGTCGAGATTCTCGAGGCGGAGAGCCGACAAACCGCGGACGCGCGCGAGGTGACGAACTACGTCAAGGCCCTCAATTACGGTCTCAGTCGCCTCCGCGTGGAAGACTTCCCTCTCACGCTTCGGCTTCTGCGCGAGATTCACGCCCAATTGCTTACTTCGGGTCGGGGCAGCGAACTCGATCCCGGGGAGTTCCGTACGTCGCAGAACTGGATCGGTGGCATCGGCTCGACCCTTTCGAATGCCGTCTACATCCCACCCCCCGTGACGGCCATGCGGGAGGCGCTCGGCCAGCTCGAGCTCTACCTCAACGAGGAGAATGGGCTCCTGCCGCTCATCAAGATCGCGCTCATTCACGCGCAATTCGAGACGATCCACCCATTTCTCGATGGCAACGGTAGGATGGGCCGCCTCCTCATTACGCTTTGGCTCTGCCAACAGGGGATCCTCTCTCGGCCGCTCCTCTATCTGAGCTACTACTTCAAACGCAATCGCGACCGCTACTACGACTGGCTCATGCGGGTGCGGATGGAGGGCGAGTGGGAAGGCTGGGTGAAGTTCTTCCTTCAGGGCATCATCGAGATATCAAACGAATCGTTGGATTCCGCCAAGCAGATCGATCGGCTACGCGAAAATGCCATCGATCGTGTGTCGGAAGCATCGTTGCGTTCGCATGCCAATGAACGGGAGCTCCTGGATCAGCTCTTCGTCACTCCACA
Organism: uncultured Atopobiaceae bacterium; assembly: GCA_947599965.1. GTDB lineage: Bacteria > Actinomycetota > Coriobacteriia > Coriobacteriales > Atopobiaceae > CANRLS01. The sequence goes on from CANQFP010000017.1 coordinate 6,216, forward strand.
GGTCACACGGACGAGTGTGATGGAGTCGCTCGGTACGTCACGGCCAACCGCAGGGAGATTGATCGATCGATTCTGCGAACTGGGCATCCTCGTCGACATGACGCCCGACCGTAGGCGAGACAAAGTCTATTCGTTCCGCGACTACCTCGACATCCTGGAGGTGGGGACGTAAACCTGTCGATCGAGCTTGTCGCGGGGTGAGGTGAAGGCGTCGGAGACGTTGATCGCGGAATGAAGAGCTTGCAGACGGTCCGCTAACGAAATGTTTTCGATAGTTTCTTTCGTTAGCAGGTCACGATTCGAAGCTAACGAACGCCGACTTTACTTAGCGAGCTTCCACGGCAGGCTAACGAACGATTTCGGCCGATTCCTTTCCTTGGAACTACGGGCCTCATCCGCTGCCGATCCGTCGCATCGCGCTAACCTGTGGTGATGGTTTGGAAACCGACAACGAGGAAGAGGATCGTCGTGAGCGATAGCGAGAAGGCGCAAGGTCTCGGCACCACGTGCGTCCAATCCGGTTGGCAGCCCGAGAACGGCGGCCCGAGGCAGGTGCCCATCATCGAGAGCACCACGTTCAAGTACGCCACGAGCGCCGAGATGGGTGCGCTCTTCGATCTCGAGGCGAACGGCTACTTCTACAGCCGCCTCCAGAACCCCACCTGCGACTACGTGGCCGACAAGCTGCGTGCCCTCGAGGGCGGCACGGCGGCGATGCTCACCGGCAGCGGCCAGGCGGCGAGCTTCTACAGCGTCTTCAACATCGCGGGGTGCGGCGACCACGTGGTGAGCGCCTCCACGATCTACGGCGGCACCTACAATCTCTTCGCCGTGACCATGAAGCGCATGGGCATCGACTTCACCTTCGTGGAGCCCGATTGCGCCGACGCCGAGCTCGAGGCCGCCTTCCGGCCGAACACGAAGGCCGTCTTCGGCGAGACCGTGGCCAACCCGGCCCTGCGCGTGCTCGACATCGAGCGCTTCGCGCGCGCGGCCCACGCCCACGGCGTGCCCCTCATCGTGGACAACACCTTCGCCACGCCGGTGAACTGTCGGCCCTTCGAGTGGGGCGCCGACATCGTCACCCACTCCACGACGAAGTACCTCGACGGTCACGGCTCCTGCGTCGGCGGCGCGATCATCGACCACGGCGTCTTCGACTGGATGGCCCATGCCGACAAGTTCCCCGGGCTCACGACCCCCGACGAGTCCTACCACGGCGTCACCTACGCCGAGCGCTTCGGCACAGGCGGCGCCTACATCACCAAGGCGACCGCCCAGCTCATGCGAGATTTCGGCTCGGTGCAGTCGCCCCAGGCGGCCTTCGTCTTGAACCTCGGCATCGAGAGCCTCCACGTGCGCATGAAGCGCCACTGCGAGAATGCCCAGGCGCTCGCCGAGTTCCTCGACCAGGACGATCGCGTGGCCTGGGTGAAGTACTGCGGGCTCCCCGGCGACGAGGATCACGAGCTCGCAATGAAGTACCTGCCGAACGGCTCGTGCGGCGTCGTCTCCTTCGGCGTGAAGGGCGGGCGCGAGGCGGCCGAGCGCTTCATGGGGCGCCTCACCGTCTGCGCCATCGAGACCCACGTGGCCGACGCGCGCTCCTGCTGCCTCCATCCGGCCTCGACGACGCACCGCCAGATGAACGAAGACGAGCTCGTGGCCGCCGGCATCTCGGGCGACCTCGTGCGGTTCTCGTGCGGCCTGGAAGACGCGGTGGATCTCATCGCCGACGTGGACCGGGCGTTGGGCTAGGAACTGCCATGCCGATCAAGATCCCGAACAAGCTTCCCGCCACCGCCACGCTCGAGAGCGAGAACATCTTCGTCATGACGGAGACCCGGGCCATGACCCAGGACATCCGTCCGCTGAAGATCCTGCTCTTGAACCTCATGCCGACGAAGATCGAGACCGAGACGCAGCTCGCGCGCCTGCTCGGCAACACGCCGCTGCAGGTGGATCTCGAGCTGATGCAGGTGAGCTCCCACGAGGCCAGGAACGCCTCGCCTGAGCACATGCTCTCCTTCTACACGACGTTTTCCGAGGTGAAGTTCCGCTACTTCGACGGGCTCATCATCACGGGTGCGCCGGTGGAGCGCATGCCCTTCGAGGAGGTGGACTACTGGGACGAGCTCTGCAGGATCATGGAGTGGTCGAAGACCCATGTGCACTCCACGTTCCACATCTGCTGGGGCGCGCAGGCGGGGCTCTACCACCACTACGGCATCCCCAAGATCGACCTACCGGAAAAGCTCTCGGGCGTCTACGAGCACGAGGTGGTGCGCAGGAGCTCCATGCTCATGCGCGGGTTCGACGACGTGTTCGACGTGCCGCAATCGCGCTACACCTCGGTGCCGCTCGAGGCGGTTGAGGCCTGCCCCGATCTGAAGATCCTCGCCGTATCCGAGCGCGCCGGGCTCTACGCCGCGGCCACCGAGGGCGGCAGGCAGGTGTTCATCACGGGGCACTCCGAATACGACGCGGATACGCTTCGCAAGGAGTACGAGCGCGACGTCAAGATCGACCCCGCGACGCCCGTTCCCGAGCACTACTTCCCGGGCGACGACCCCTCGAGAGAGCCCGTCGACACGTGGCGTGCCCACGCGAACCTGCTCTACCACAACTGGATGAACTACTTCGTCTACCAGACGACGCCCTACGATGTGAGCCGCATCCGCCCCGTGTCCGAGGACTTCGTGCGCGAAGAGGCCTAGGGCGTGGGCACCCGGCGAGCGGTAAAGGAGCCTTCATGAACGATTCCAACGGCGGCGTCTCCTCGGCGCAGATCGCCCGCATGCTCTCCGTGAACTTTCCCTCCCACGTGGAGGGTGCGAGTCTCGAGTGGGTGATCCCCTACGGTGCCATCGCCACGCGCCTCCTCACCTTCAAGCGCACCCACAAGGTGCCGAACCTCGTGGTGGCGGAGTTCCTCGGCATCGACCCGCTGCCCGACATCTCGCCCTTCGCCTTCTTCGGGCTCTTCAACGGCAAGGTGCGCACCGACGAGCGCCGGGCCGCCGCGATTCGCCTCATCAGCGAGCGCATGGGGCTCACCATCCGCATTCCCCACGACTATCAGGGCGCGCCGCACCTGAACCCGCGCCACTGGCGTTTCGCCGACGATGTGGAGGGCGGCTGCGCGAAGGAGTGGACCTGCTTCGAGGCGGCGCTCACCTTGGCCGATGACCCCGAGGAGACGGACGAGCAGCGAAGCGCCCTCTGCGCCGCCTTCGACGACGTGCGCGCCCTCAAGGGCATCGGCGATTCGAACCTGCCCATCGCGCTCTACTGGGCGCGACCGAACCGCTACCTCGCCCTCGACGAGTTCATGAACGCCTACCTCGAGAAAACGTATGGCATCGTCGTGCCGAGGGACCTCACGGGCGAAACCTACCTCGCGCTCGTGGACGAGGTGGCCGAGCGTCTGGCCGAAGACGATGGCGAGGCCAAGACCTTCCCCGACCTCTGCGTCCTCGCCTGGCGGAGTAAGGATTCGCAACGAATTCGTTGAACCGGATCGCAAGATCTCGGATGCCCGCGTCGTCCAGACCAGCACCGGCTCTTTGACTCACAGGGCAATGTTCCAGATGGCCGTGGTCTTCGGCCGCTTGGACCGCAGTCCATGTGAAGGGTGGGAAAGCAGCTCAAGGCGCGAGCCTCGAGCTGCCACATTCTCTACTCCTCGAACTCCCGCTCGAGGCCGGCCACGCAGGCGCTGAGCTCATCCATATCGGCTGAGAGGTAGGCGCCGTTGGCTTCGAGCACCTTCTGCATCCAGAAGAACGAATCCTTCTTGGAGCGCTCGAGGGTGCCCTTGCCCTCATCGTCCATGTCCACGTAGATGAAGCCGTAGCGCTTCTTCATCTCGCCGGTTGAGAGGCTCACGAGGTCGGTGGAGCCCCACATCGTGTAGCCGAGGACGGGGATGCGGTCGAGGAGAACGGCCTTCTTCATCTCGCGCAGGTGATCGGAGAGGTAGCGCATGCGATAGGGGTCGTGAACCGAGCCGTCCTCCTCGCGCACGTCGATGGCGCCGATGCCGTTCTCGATGACGAAGAGCGGCTTCTGATAGCGGTCGTAGAGCTCGTTCAAAAGGTAGCGCAGGCCAAGCGGATCGACGGGCCAGCCCCACGGTGTGCTCTCGAGATGTGGATTCGGCTCGAGGCCGAGCACGCCATGGCGCCTGAGCTCGCTTCCCACGCCCACGATGTTCGAGCGGTAGTAGCTGAAGGAGACGAAGTCGAGGGCCCCCTCGGCGAGGATCTCGTCGTCTCCCGGCTCCTTCACGAGCTCGACGCCGCGCCGTGCCAAGAGATCGTGAGCGTAATTGGGGTAGGCCCCGCGCACCATCACATCGCTGAAGAAAAGCGTCTCGCGCCTCACGCGCATGCGCTCGAAGACGTTCTCCGGGCGGCAATCTTTCGGGTACAGCTCCGAGCTCGCGTACATCGTGCCCATGAGGTTTCGAGGGTCGATCTCGTGGGCGAGCTTCGTCACGATCGCACTCGCCACCATCATGTGGTGCTTCGCCTGGTAGATCGTCTGATCGTCCTGCTCGCGCGTGCCGATCATCGGGTAGCCGAGGACGACGTTGATCTCGTTGAAGGTGAGCCAGAGGCGACACTTCCCCTTCCAGCGTTCGAGCAGCGTCTTCGCGTAGCGCACGTAGGCGCAGATGACCTCGCGACCGGCCCAGCCGTCGTACTTCGCGGCGAGCTCCGCGGGGATCTCGTCGTGGCAGATGGTGATGAGGGGTTCGATTCCCGCCTCGGCGAGCTCGTCGATCACGTGGTCGTAGAAGGCGAGCCCCTCCTCGTTGGGCTCCTTGTCGAGGCCGGTGGGGAAGATGCGACTCCAGCAGACGGAGAAGCGGAACACGTTGAAGCCGAGCTCGCCCATGAGCTCGATGTCGCGGCCGTGCTCGTGGTAGAAATCCACCGCCTTGTGGCTCGGGTAGTAGACGTCGTCGTAGAGCGCGGGCTCGGAACCGGCGGGAAGCGCGTCCTCGCTCGTGACGAAGCCGCGCGAGCCGTCGGCGAGCTTGAGCGACACGCGCCGCGGCGTGTTCACGTCGCCGCCGGTTTCGAAGTCGTGTGAGAGGAGCCCGCGGCCGCCCTCGCCGAAGCCGCCCTCGAATTGGAAATCGGCCGTGGCACCGCCCCAAAGGAAATCCTCGGGGAAGGGCAGCCCCTCGAGATCGCCGCCGAACGCCTCGGGATCGTACGCTGCGCGCTCGCTCATGGATGCTCCTTTACGCGGGGGATTCGGTTTTGCGTTCACCCTACACGATACGCACGAACGGCTCTCCGTAGGTGGCGAGCTGCGCGTCGTGGGTGAGGAGGACGAGCCCCTCCACCTTCGCCTGCGCGAGCAGGAGGCGATCGAAGGGATCCCTGTGCTCCTTGGAGCCCGGCATTTGGCGGAGCGTATCGAGGGCAAACACGTGGTTCGGGCGAATGGTCAATGCGCTCAGCCCCTCATCTCGGCAAATCTCGTAGAGCTCCTGGGCGGAGGGAGGCATGAGGCGAGGGTTCTTGAGGTGCTTGATCTGCACCTCCCAGAGCGTCGCGAGGCTGTAGACGACCGTGTTCTCCGGATCCTCGAGATAGCCCAGCGCGAGGCTCGAGAGCTTGGCCGGCTTGAAGAGCGTCCAGAGGAGCAGATGCGTGTCGAGCAGCATCCTCATGGCTATGCTCCGAAGAGTTCGGCGATCTCGTCGTTATCCACGTCGATGTCGTCGGGGATGTCGTAGAGGCCTTCCCTGCAACCGATGAAGTGCGGAGGCCGACGTTGCGCGCTCGTGAGCGTGAGGTTGGCCACGGGCTTGCCGTTCCGGGCGATCACGACCACGTCTTCCTCGCCCTCTTCGAGCATCTGGAGCAGCTTCGAGAGGTTCGTCTTCGCCTCGAGGACGTTCACCTGGGTCATGTGTGCCTCCAAACTTAGCTAATCTAGCTAAGAAAAGCATACCCCAAGCGCCATGTCCACGTCCTCCCGCACGTGCGGCTCCACGCTGTAGTCCAAGGCGGGCGCGGGCTCGAAGAGCATCAACGAGCTGCTCGAGGCCAGCATCCCCGCCGGCACGGAGGTGGTCATCCAGACGGGCGGCGCCTCCAGCTGGTCGAAGGCTTCGCTTCCGGTGTTCGGATTGAAAAGGAAGTAAACTCTCTTATGCTTCCGTTATTGGCTTTGTTACGGAAGCGAAGGAAGTCTCAGCGCGATTGCCGACCGATCGTCGGAAGGGAAGCGAGGCATCATGGGGTCATGGCCTGCCATCACGTTTGAAACGCTGCTCTGGCAGCGAAATCGCGACGACCTCATGCTGGCATCGAAGACCCGGCGTCGGCGCATTCGGTCGACCTACGAGGCTGCTATTCCGGCCTCCATCGGCAGCCTCGCGCACCAGCCTCCCATCGATCTGGCTGCAAGGCTCAATCGACTCGAGTTGGAGCTCGTGAGATTCGATGAGCGTCAGCGGGAGTTGGGGTTCGACCTGCCGGCCCTCCTGCTGAGGAGCGAGTCGTCGGCGAGCTCCCATATCGAGAACCTCACCTCGAGTGTCCGCAATGTGGCGCTGGCGCAGCTCACTGCCACCGCACCCCACAATGCCGAGTACATCGCGAGGAACATCGCCGCGATGAGGAAGGCGCTCGCCGTTCCAGCGCCTCTCGACCTCCCATCGATCGCCGCCATCCACGACATCCTCATGGGCGATGAACCCGATGCGGGCGATTCCGGTTTTCGGACCGAGCAGGTGTGGATCGGTGGAACGAACCTGAGCCCCCATGGAGCAACGTTCGTGCCGCCAAGTCATGAACGGATCGTGCCCGCCCTGGAGGACCTGCTCGGATTCATCGAGCATTCGCCTACCTCGCCGATAGCGCTCGTCGCCATAGCCCATGCACAGTTCGAGACCATCCATCCCTTCACGGACGGCAACGGGCGCACGGGTCGGGCCCTCATGCACACCATGCTTCGTCAATGCGAGGTGCTGAGCCATGCGACACTACCGATTTCCGCCGGTCTCCTTGCATCGGTGAGCGAGTATCACGCGGCCCTCGACGCCTATCGAGAGGGGAATCCGCAGCCCATAGTGGAGCAGGTGGCCAAGGCCCATGAGCTCGCGTTGGATGTCGGGCATCATCTGGCGGCGAGCATCCGGAAGCTGCTGGACCGATGGGATGGCGCCATCACGGAGCGGGCGGGGTCGTCGATGTGGAGGTTGCCGGCGCTTCTGGTCCAGCAGCCCGTCGTCGATGTCGCCTACGTGGCCCGTCATCTCGACATCACGGATCGGGCTGCGCTCGATGTGCTCAAGCGGGCCACCGACTACGGATTCGTGCGGCCGATGGGCAACGCAAGACGAGGCATCTTCTACCAAGCCGACGAGATCATCGACCTGCTCGAAGTCGCCGCAGGCGAGCGGCGGCTTCGGAGAAGCCCTTTGTAAGAGGGGAGGTGCGATGGCAGGCGTCGCTGTCCAATGTAGAGATCGCCTTCTCTCGCAAAGGGGAGTCAGCCCGAGTCCGATACCGAGCTCTAGGGAGACGCTGAATAAGGTGCACGTCCCCCTGTCACGCCCCGACGGATGCTCTGGGGCAGCTGAGGCGCTTTATTCAGCATTTTCCTAGGAAAACAGCAGTTCAGACACTATATTTGGTGACTTTCTATCCGAGGTCGGAAATCTGGGCCTCCAGGCGCTCGACGGTCTCAGCGAGCTCGACCGCGCGCTCGCGTTTGGCCTCCACCACCTCGGGCGCGGCCTTGGCGAGGAATCCCTCGTTGGCAAGCGTGCGCTCAACCCCCGCGAGCTCCTTCTCCGCCTTTTGGACGGCCCTGGCGAGACGCTCCCGCTCGGCATCGAGGTCCACGAGCCCGCCGAGGGCGATGAAGATCTCGAGCGCGCCGTCGACGACGCTCACGGAACCCTCCGGCTTGGCCACCTCGGAGCCAACGGTGAGATCGCCCACGCGGCCCACTTCGCGCACGAAGGCCTCCTGGGCCCCGAGGCGCTCGGCGTCCTGGGCGGGCGCCTTCACCACGACCGCAAGCGGCTCCCTCGGCGAGAGGCGGTAGCGGGCGCGCGAGGAGCGCACGGCGGAGACGACGCTTCGGGCGAGGTCGAAGTCGTGCTCGGCGGCCTCGTTCACCCACGAGGCGAAGGCGCCGGGCTCCGGCCAAGCGGCCTCCATGAGGAAACGACCCTCATGGGACGCCTCGTCCAAGGCCGACGGCGGCAGGATGTCCCACACGGTCTCGGTCACGAAGGGCATCACCGGGTGCAGGAGGCGAAGCGAGGTGTCGAGCACGTAGACGAGGTTTCGCTGCGCCTGGAGGCGCACGTCGGCATCGGCCGAGGAGAGCCGCCCCTTGCAGAGCTCGACGTACCAGTCGCAGACCTCGTTCCAGAAGAATCCCTGCAGCTCACGGGCGTAGTCGCCGAATTCGTAGGTCTCGAGGGCATCGGTGGCGCGCGCCACCTCCCTCGCGAGTCGGGAGAGCATCCACGCATCCTCGGGCGTCGCGGCCGCGGCCGGGCCCGGCTCGTAGCCCTCGAGGTTCATGAGGACGAAGCGGCTCGCGTTCCAGATCTTCGTCACGAAGCCCTTGGCCTGCTCGGTGCGCGGGCTGCCGGCGAACGCGCCCGTCTTCTTGTCGAACTCGGCGTCGAAGCGCACGTCCTGGTTGTTGGTGATGAGCGTGAGGAGGTTGAAGCGCATGGCGTCCGCGCCGTAGCGCTCCATGAGATCCATCGGGTCGACGCCGTTTCCCTTGGATTTGGACATCCGCGTGCCGTCCTTGGCGAGGATGATGGCGTAGATGAAGACGTCCTCGAAGGGAACCTCGCCGAGGAAGTAGAGCGAGCTCATGATCATGCGCGCCACCCAGAGCGCGATGATGTCGCGCGCGGTGACGAGCACCTTCGTGGGGTGGTGGCCGACGAGCTCTTGGGGGCGCTCGGGCCAGCCCTGGGTGGCGAAGGTCCAGAGCTGCGAGGAGAACCACGTGTCGAGGACGTCGGGGTCCTGCTCCACATGATGGCTCCCGCACTTCGGGCACACGTCCACGTCTTCCATCGTCGCGTCCTCCCAGCCGCACTCGGCGCAGGTGAAGACGGGGATACGATGGCCCCACCAGAGCTGGCGCGAGATGCACCAGTCCTTCAGATTCTCCATCCACGTGAGGTAGGTCTGGGTCCAGCGTGCGGGATGGAAGGTCACCTTCCCCGAGGTCACGGCCTCGGTGGCAGGGCCTTTCAGCCTGTCCACCGCCACGAACCACTGCTCGGAGAGCCAGGGCTCGAGCGTCGTGTCGCAGCGATAGCAGTGCATGACGCTGTGGGCGTGATCCTCCACGTGGTCGAGGAGATCGTGCTCCTCGAACCACGAGACGATCTTCGCACGCGCCTCGTCGCGATCGAGCCCGCTGAATTCCCCATAGCCCTCCACCACGTGGGCGGTCTCGTCGAAGATGTTCACCTTCGGCAGATCGTGGGCCTCCCCCATCGCGAAGTCGTTGGGGTCGTGAGCCGGCGTGACCTTCACGAAGCCCGTGCCGAAGCCCGCGTCCACGTGCCAATCGGAGAAGATCGGGATCTCGCGTCCGACGATCGGGAGGACGACCGTGGCGCCCACGAACGGGGCCTTCTCCGGGTCGTTCTCGGCCACGGCGACGCCCGTGTCGCCGAGCATGGTCTCGGGGCGCGTCGTGGCGACGACGATGTGATCCGTGCCGTTCACCGGCTCCTTGAGGGGATAGCGCAGGTACCAGAGGTGCCCGTCTTCGTCGCGATACTCGGCCTCGTCATCGGAGATGGCCGTTCGGCAGGAGGGGCACCAGTTCACGATGCGCTTGCCGCGGTAGATGAGGCCGTCGTGGTACCAGTCGCAGAAGACCTTGCGCACGGCCACCACGTACTCGGGACTCATCGTGAACTTCTCGTCTGCGAAGTCGCAGGAGCCGCCCATGCGCTTGATCTGGCGGATGATCGTGCCGCCGTACTCGTCGCGCCACTCCTGGCAGGCCTCGAGGAAGGCCTCGCGGCCGATCTCGAGGCGGTTGATGCCCTCTTCTTTCAGCTTCTTGTCCACCTTCGTCTGGGTGGAGATTCCGGCGTGGTCGGTGCCCACGATCCAGCGCGTGGAACGACCGCGCATCCGGTTGTAGCGGATGAAGGCGTCTTGGATGGTGTCGTCCATGGCGTGGCCCATGTGGAGGATGCCCGTGACGTTGGGCGGCGGGATCACCACGGTGCAGTCGTGCACGTTGCCCTCGGCATCCGGCCGACCGGCGCTCCGCTCGAAGGCGCCGGCCGCGAGCCAGCTCTCCATGAGCTCGGGTTCCGCCGTTTGGGGGTCGTAGATCTTGGGCAGCTCGGCTGCGGGCGTGCTATCCGTCACGGGAACCTCCCGATAGTGGTCTCGTCCTCATGGTTTCATCCGGCGCTAAGGCTATCACGGCCACCGCACGACAATTCGAACTGACCGATGGGAACTGGCCTTGCCCGGGGTCATGGCGCGACCATGGGCGGGTACGCATCGGCTTCGCCTGAGGAGAGCGATCATGGATCTCAAAGACTCCAAGACCTATCAAAACCTGCTTGAGGCCGTCTCCACCGAGGGACGCGACTTCGCCAAGTACCGCCTCTACGCCGAACAGGCGGAGAGGGACGGCTACGTCGAAGTCGGCGAGGTCTTCCGGGAGACCGGGGGCAACGAGCTTCGGCACGCCGAGATGTTCCTCAAGGCCATGATCGACGACAAATGGCAGCTCCGGCACACCGAGGACAACCTCAAGGACGCTGCCACCGAGGAGGATCGCGAAGACGCCCTCTACGTGGAGGCCGCCGCCACCGCCCGCGAGGAGGGCTTTGCCCCCATCGCGAACATCTTCGAGCGCATCGCAGCCATCGAGAAGTCCCACAAGGAGCGCTACCAGGTCATCCTCGATCGCGTCCAGAAGGGCGAGGTCTTCACGCGCGACGACGAGACGACGGTCTGGTATTGCACGTACTGCGGCCACCTGCACGTGGGCAAGGAGGCCCCGAAGGTCTGCCCCGTCTGCTTCCATCCGCAGAGCTACTTCGAAGTCCGCGCGACGAACTACTAGACGATGCCGGCTTCGACGAGATGGGAGCTCCCGCTGCGCTACCGGGAGGTGAGCGCCACCTACGGAGAGGCGCTCGGGATCCTCGCCGCCACGAAGCGCCTGGGCATCAGCCCGCTTCTCGAGACCGTCATCGCCATGCTCGACGAGCTCCGCCGCCCGGACGCGGCGTTTCGCGTGATCCAAATCGCCGGCACGAACGGCAAGACCTCCACCTCGCGCTACACCGCGGCGATCTTGGCGGGCGAGGGGCTTCGCGTGGCGCTCTACACCTCGCCCGAGCTCGTCTCCATGACGGAGCGCATGGAGATCGCCGGAAAGCCCGTGTCCGAGGAGGCCTTCGCCCACGGCATCGCCGTCGCCCACGCGGCGGGCGAGGTCGTGAACGAGCGGCAGGCGGCCGCCGGAGAGCGCCCCTTCGACATCACGGAATTCGACCTCCTCACCGTCGCGGCCCTCGTCGTGTTCGCCGAGGCCGAGGTCGACGTGGCCGTGCTCGAGGTGGGCATGGGCGGGCGCTGGGACGCCACCACGGCCACGAACCCCGAGGTCACGGCAATAACGGGTATCGGGCTCGACCACACCGCCATCCTCGGCGACACCCTCCCGGCCATCGCCGCCGAGAAGGCGGCCGTCATCCGGCGAGGCCAGCGCGCCTGCATCCTCGGCGCGGGGTGCCACACCGAGCCCTGCGTGCGCGACGTCTTGGAGGAGCGGGCGGCGAGCGAGCGCGTGCCCTTCACCTCGGTGCTCTCCTCAGGCCAGGTGTCGGAGCTGGCGGACCTCGATCGCTACGCGGAGTTCGTCGTGGACCACGCGCCAACGTATCTCGGCGACCGCCTGCTCATGAGCGTGAACACGCCGTTTTGGTCCTACGAGGGCATCGCCGTGGCCAAACCCGCCTACCAGGCCCAAAACATCGCCTGCGCCATGTGCGTGGCCGAGGCGTTTTTGCGCCGGGAGGTGGACGAGGAGGTTCTCTGCCGAAGCGTCGCAGCCTGCCCCACGCCGGGGCGCTTCGAGCTCCTTCGCGCCGATCCGCCGCAGCTCGTGGACGCGTGCCACAACCCGCAGTCCGTGGAGGCGTTCCTCGCCTCCTACCTGCCGCTCGCAGGGGCCCTCGAGCGCCCCATGGCGCTCCTCTTCGCCTGCTTCGGCGACAAGGATTGCGATTCGATGATCGAGCTCGTGGGCCCCGTCTTCGATCGGATCTACGTCACCCGCACCGCCGCCTCGCGATCCCTCGAGGTCGATGAGCTGGCCAGCCGGGTGCGAGCCCACGGTTTCCGCGTGGCGGGGACGTTCCCTTCGGTGGATGCGGCCTGTTCGGCGCTCGCCCGCGAGCCCTTTGTGGCGCTCGGCACCATCACGCTCGCCGGTGAGGTAACGGACTGGCAACGTTTTCACTCCTGAGTGCGCTACACTCCCCGTTGACATACTTTCGAGCGGGGAGGCCTCCATGGTCATGACCATTCGCGACGTCGCGAAGATGGCCGGCGTCTCCAACGCCGCCGTTTCCCGGTATCTCAACGGCGGGCCCGTGGGGGAGGAGAAACGCGAGCGCATCCGCGCCGCCATCGAGGCCACGGGCTATCAACCCTCGGCGAAGGCCCGGAGCCTGCGCTCCGGCAAGAGCTTCCTCGTGGGCGTGGTCGTGCCCAAGATCAACTCCGAATCCATCAGCCGCGTGACGGCCGGCATCGGCCAGGTGCTTCGCGAGGGCGGCTATCAGATGATCCTCGCCGACACCGAGAACGATCCCGAGGTGGAGCTCGACTACCTCACGCTCTTCGAGAGCTATCCGGTGGACGGCATCATCCTCGTGGGCACGGTCATGACGCTGCGCCATCGCCAATTCTTCGCCAACTCGGACGTGCCGGTGGTCGTGGTGGGCCAGCACGTGGACGAGGTCTCCTGCGTCTACCACGATGATCGCGGCGCGGCGGCCGAGCTCGGCAGAAGGCTCGCCGCCCGCTACCCGGAGAGCACGTTCGCCTTCGTGGGCGTGCGCACCGATGACCGCGCCGTGGGCGCGGCGCGCCTCCAGGGTTTTCGCGCAGGACTCGCCGACGAGGGGCTCGTCCTCGATGACGCGTTGGTGCGCAACGCCGACTTCAGTTGTGCCGGTGGTGCCGAGGCCACCCGCGAGATCCTCGAGGAACACCCGAACGTGAGCGTCATCGCCTGCGCCACCGACACCATCGCGGCCGGCGCGATCGAGGCCATCCACGAGCACTTCGACCTCGAGCCGGGGGAGGGCGCGGCGCCCCTCGTCACGGGCTTCGGCGACAACCAGCTGCTCCAGGCCGTGACCGGCGGCATCCCCACGGTCCACTTCGCCTACCGCACGAGCGGCAATCGCGGCGCCCAGGCGCTCCTCGCCCTCATCGACGACAAGGACGCCGTCCCGATGCGCATACAGTTGGGGTATCGGCTGATCGGCATCAATTAGGATTCGCCGGCGTTTCGACTGAACCCCTGGCGTCTCGCTTGCGGCGACGAGCTGCGGGTTCACAAGGTCTCCATAGGTGCGTCACGCGGACGATTCGCGCAGGTGGGCGTCGTGTCGGGAGTCCTGATCGGAATCGCCGACCGGAAAAGTCCTATCCAATTTCAAAAAGAACGGACTTTTTTGCGCAAATCCCTTGAAACAAAGAGTGAAAACGATAACAATGCTGCCAACGAGTAAGCGGTCGTAGTCATCGGAAGAAGGGGGAGTGCCATGGCGCTCGACTACGCGAAATCAGCCCGGGAGGTGCTGGAGAAGGTCGGTGGCGCGGATAACGTCGCTTCGGCGGCGCACTGCGCGACGCGCCTTCGTCTGGTCATCGCCGACAACTCGAAGGTCGACAAGGCGGGCTTGGAGAACGTCGAAGGCGTGAAGGGTGTCTTCGAGGCACAGGGCCAGACGCAGATCATCTTCGGCACGGGCACCGTCAACAAGGTCTACGAGGAGTTCCTCAGGGCCGGCGGCATCTCCGAGGCCTCCAAGGAGGAAGCCAAGCAGGCGGCTGCCGCCCAGCAGAACATCGTGATGCGCGGCATCAAGCTCCTCGGCGACGTCTTCGTGCCCATCATCCCGGCCATCGTCGCATCGGGCCTGCTCCTGGGCATCATGTCCACCCTGAACTTCATGATCAGCCAGGGGATCATCTCCATCTCCACGGAGAACCCCATCTGGATCGTCGCCGACATCGTCTCCGGCACGTCCTTCGGCTTCCTGCAGGTGCTCATCGGCTTCTCCGCGGCCAACGCCTTCGGTGCCAACCCGTATCTCGGCGCGGTCGTGGGCGCCCTCATGATCTCCAGCTCCTTGCCGAGCGCCTACCAGATGGCCTCCGACGCCGAGGCGGGGACCCTCTCCACGCTCTCGATCTTCGGCCTCTACGACATCAACTGGTACGGCTACCAGGGCCATGTCGTGCCCATCGTCATCGCCTGCGCCATCCTGGCCTTCCTCGAGAAGCGCCTCCATAAGGTGGTGCCCGAGGCCATCGACCTCTTCGTGACGCCGCTCGTCTCGGTCTTCGTCACCGCGTTCGTCGTCCTCCTGGCCATCGGCCCGATCTTCGTCATCCTCGAGAACTGGGTGCTCTGGGCGGTGCAATGGCTCATCACGCTCCCGCTCGGCATAGGCGCGTTCATAGTCGGCGGCTTCTACGCGCCGACGGTCGTCACCGGCCTGCACCAGATGTACACGGCCATCGACCTCGGCCAGCTCGCCCAGTACGGCGTCACCTACTGGCTGCCCATCGCCTCCGCGGCCAACATCGGCCAGGCCGGTGCCACCCTCGCCGTCGCCCTCAAGACCCGTGACGCCAAGGTCAAGGGCCTCGCGGTGCCCTCCGCCCTCTCCGCTTTCATGGGCATCACCGAGCCCGCGATCTTCGGCGTGAACCTCCGCTACATCCAGGTGTTCATCGCCGGGTGCATCGGCGGCGCCGTTGGCGCCCTCATCTGCTCCCTCACCGGTCTCTGCGCTTCCGGCACCGGCGTCACGGGCATCTTCGGCATCCTCCTCTGCATGGCCATGCCGCTGCAGTACGTCATCATGTTCTTCGCGGCCGCCATCGTCGCCTTCGTCATCGCCTTCGTCACCTACCACGATGCCGACGCCGGCCAGCTCGAGGTCTCCGCGGCCCTCGAGGAGGCCGAGGTCGGTGGCGACATCACCTATCCCGAGAACGCCCCCACCATCAGCCACGAGGTGCTCTCCACCCCGGTCGGCGGAACCGTCGTCCGCGCCTCCGAGATCTCCGATCCCACCTTCGCCGCCGAGGTCCTCGGCCCCACCGTCGCCGTGGAGCCCGACGAGGGCGTCATCGTGGCGCCGGCCGACGGTCTCGTGGCCACGGTCTTCGACACCGGCCACGCCGTGGGCATCGTCACCGACAGCGGCTGCGAGCTGCTCATCCACATCGGCATCGACACCGTGCAGATGGGTGGCGACGGCTTCACCACGCACGTCAAGGTCGGCCAGCGCGTCAAGGCCGGCGACCCGCTCGTCGAGGTGGATTTCGACAAGGTTCGCGCGGCGGGTCACCCCGCGACCACGATGACCATCGTTTCCAACGGGTACGATTTCGACGTTGAGAAGATCGAGCACGAAGGCTCCGTGAAGCTGGGCGCCAACGTGTTTGAGATCACCCGAAAGGACGCCGAATAGCTCCATGAGCATCCTCACCCGCGAATTGGGTAGGGCGAGCCTGGCGGCTGAGAACGCCGCCAGGCTCGTGGCTCGGCCAGATCCCTACCGTTGCCCCTTCCATCTCTGCCCGCCCGTGGGTTGGCTGAACGATCCCAACGGCCTCTGCCAGAAGGATTCGGTCTTCCACGCCTACTTCCAGTACTCGCCGCTCGACGCGGACGGCGCCCTCAAGTTCTGGGGCCACTCCACCTCGACCGATCTCGTGCGCTGGGACTACGTGGGCGTCGCCCTGTTCCCCGACCAGTGGTTCGACTGCCACGGGGCCTACAGCGGCTCGGCGCTCGTGGAGGATGGCAAGGTGAAGGTCCTCTACACGGGCAACGTGAAGCTCGAGGATTCGGACGAGTACAACTACATCGACGACGGACGCATCGCCACCCAGATCTACACCGAGAGCGAGGACGGCCAGAACTTCTCACACAAGATCGCCGTGCTGCGTCCGGAGGACTACCCCGCGGGGCTCACCTGCCACATCCGCGACCCGAAGGTCTGGAAGGAGACGTCGGCGGACGGCTCCACGGCCTACTACATGCTCCTCGGGGCGCGTCGTCGCGGAAACCGCCCCTCGGGCACGGGCGCGGTCATGGCCATCTCGCTCGCCGGGCGCCCCATCGAGGCCCACGCCACGGCGGGGGCCGCCCTCGTGGACCAAGGCGAGGTGCTCCTCTATAAATCCGACCGCTTGGACGGCGGTTGGAAGCTCTTCGCGCAGATCTCCACGCCGGAGCCCCTCGGCTACATGTGGGAGTGCCCGGACTGGTTCACCGTTCCGGACGGCGACGGCACCGATCCCGCGGAGGATCGCGTGGGCGTGCTCTCCTTCAGCCCCCAGGGCCTCCAGGGCACCTCGGGCGAGGAGTGGGATCGCCGAAACGTCTACGAGGCGGGTTACTTCCTCTTCGAAAACGGCCTCCTCGCCGGCTCGCCCACCGATTTCCACCTGTGGGACGGCGGGTTCGACTTCTACGCACCCCAGTCCTTCGAAGCCGAGGACGGCCGACGCATCCTCATCGGCTGGATGGGGATAAGCGATACCCCCGAGCATGACAACCCCACGGTGCACGCCGAGGACGCCTGGCAGCACTGCTTCACGATTCCGCGCGAGATCACGTTCGAGCACGGGCGCCTGCACGCGCTTCCGGTGCGCGAGCTCGAGGCCTATAGGGCCGAGGCAGACGGGCGCTTTTCCGATGACGCGCTCGAGGTGGCGGGGGAGAGCTGCCTCGCCTTCGACCTCTGCCTCGACTTCGGCGAGGCCGGCGCCGCCGACGGAGCGCGCATCACGCTCGCGGACGAACTCGCCCTCACCTACGAGAACGGCGTGTTCTCGCTTGCGTTCTCCGACGGCTCGAGGGAGGGCATTGGCTGCGGACGCAAGCGGCGCTGGGAGGAGGTGGGCGCGCTCCGCAACCTGCGCGTCGTCGGCGATCACTCCACGATCGAGGCGTTCGCGAACGACGGCGAGATGAGCTTCTCCACGCGCTACTTCCCGAAGCGCTATGGCGTCGCCGTGGACGCGCCGGGTGCGAAGATCGCCTTCTGGCCCCTTTCCGAGGAGCGGGGCCGCTAGCCCTTATCGCGAATCTCGAAGCGGCTCCCCACGTGGTGGGAGATGCTGTATTCGAAGGGGCGCCCCGTGTCGAGGGCGTTCACCTGCTCGATCTCCAGCAGCGGATCGCACTCGCGGATGTCGAGGCGCTCCGCCTCCATCGGCGAGGGCAGCACGGCGCGGATGGTGCGCGTGGAATCGGCGATGTGGAGGCCGAGATCCTCGCGGATGTAGGCGTAGACCGATCCCTCGAGGTGATGGCGCTTCAGGCCCGGCACGAGGTCGATCGGGGTGTAGGTGTACTCGATGGAGATGGGCAGCCCGTTCAGGCGCCGCACGCGTTCTATGTAATACGTGAAGTCGCCCGGTTCGAGTTCGAGGTAGCGCAGGATGTCCTCGGGGGGCACGAGCACCTCGAAGGCGTAGACGTCGCTCGAGACCTCGCCATGGGGGTTCTCGGCTGTGAAGCCGGGTTCGGTGCGCAGGCGGCCGATGGAGGCGATGGCCTCGCTCGTGAGATCGCGGCTCTTGCGCACGTAGGTGCCGGAGCCGCGGCGGGAGGTGACGAGGCCCTGCTCCGCGAGCAGCTCGATGGCGTGGCGCACGGTGACCTTGCTGGCCTTGTAGAAGTCGCAGAGTTGGATGACGGTGGGTAGGCGATCGCCGGGCTGGATGTCGCCGACATCGATGCGAGCTTTGAGGTCGTTGGCGATTTCCTCGTATTTCGTCACCGCGACCCACCTCTCCATTCTTCGCGCGCGGCCAAGCCCCGATAGGCCTTTTCAGCATTGTGGTCGCTCGAAGTGTATCCTGCGTTTCGGATTGCAAGGGGCTTCGGCGGAAGCGCCGAGGCCTTCGGTCAAAAAAACCGTGACAATTCCACAATTGAAGCGATACACTTTGGCCGAGGGGTTCACGGTCCCGAGGGGGTCGTGAACGGGAAACGGCCATGACCACGTCGAATCCCGAGGAGAGAGCAGGGGAAGGCATGCCTTTGAGGCGTCTTTGCCACATGTCCTTGGAAGCCGCGTCGCGCGGTTTCGTGGCATCGGCTTCTCAACGCTCCGGTTTTGCCCCCGTCATCCTCGGCGTCATGGGTTCATCCCGCCCTCGCACATCCTTCACTTCATTCGGTATCACCGAGGCGGATGCCGCCGCTCGGCCCATCGGTCGTGCGGCGATTCAGCCGTTGCGGCGAGGGGAGGTGATCGTCGCGGCAGCTGCCGCCTCGTGAGTTGTGGACTAGCGTGGCGGGCATCGGCCCGGTCAGCCGGTGTCCTCTGTGATCCACGCATTGCACTGGGAGAGAATTTCGAGAGAGTAAAAGGAGAGTGAGAACATGGCAGAAGGCTCGTCCTTCATGGATAAGTTCGCCGCGGTCTCCACGGCCATCGGGAACCAGATCCACCTGCGTTCACTCCGCGACAGCTTCTCGTCCATCATCACCCTGTTCATCCTGGGTGGTGT
>CANQFP010000018.1 GCA_947599965.1 uncultured Atopobiaceae bacterium
AACCGCTCCCGGCTTCTACTCGCTCTCCGGCACCTATGTCGTGGGAAACGGCACGCCGGGCGAGGTCACCACCGACGAGACCGTCTGCGTCGTGCTCGAGAAGCGCCAACTCTCCGACTACAGCCTGCGCCTCGATTACATGGGCCAAGCCACGCCGGGGCAAAAGGCCAATCAGCTCAAATGGTTTGACATCACGCCGCTCGAAATCGATGAGCTCTCTAACAATAGCAACAAGTACGTCACCGTCACCTCCTACGAGGATGGCACGTACGATTGCTCGATCGAGCTCATCCTGCGGGATGTGCCTGGAGACGCAACGCATTATGAGATGCGCTCGCTCTCGCTCAACGGCGCGAGCTTGAACGTGCCGTATCTCCCCGATCCGAAGAATCTCATCAACATGGACGGTTCCGCCATAAGCGGCACCCAAGGGACTACGCCGGTAACAGCCGAAACCGAGCTGCCCTTGGGCACGAAGGTCACCATCTCCGTGCAGGCGTACGCCATAAAAGACACTACCGATCATTTAAACGGCGGTACGGTAGCGAGCATCCGCCAGCGCAAGTACACGATCAAGGTGGAGAACGCGGCCCGCGACCTCGTCTTCGACCATGGCACGTTCGTCAATGCGACCAAACCCGCGTACACGGAAATCGACGTCTCGAAGCTTCAGGGCGTTGAATGCGAGTTCTACAAGAAGACGAACAACACGAACGAGGATAGCGGCTATAGCTGGCAGAACGTCTTGCAGGGGTCTGCCTTTAAGTCCGAAGGCGATAGCACGCCTTACTCTTTCAATTACAAAACGGTGGGCGACGAGAACGGGACCCAGAGCGCCGCGGGCGCAGCAACGGGCTCGTATCACGGCAACGTCCGCTTCAAGCTCGAAGAGGGCTACAACTGGTACGGCAACGACAAGTACGGGACGGGAGAGCACCCCACCGTCACCTACATCGAGGAGCACGCCGGAAAGGCCACGAATGCCAACACCTTCGCAAGCGACAAGACGCCCATCCTCGGCCCCGATGGCGACGGCTGGTACTACGTCACGCTGAGCGAGCCGTACGACGCCGCCAACCAGAGCGTCGTGAGCCACATCGGCTACCTCGTCATCCAGGCCGAGGCGATGCAGTACAAGATCGCCTACCAAGACGGCGCGACGGCAGGCAAGGACCTCAATCCCGACTTCCCCGAGGGTCTGGCCATCCGCAACATGCCGCAGTTCCGCGAGCTCGACGAAAGCGGCGCCGAGATCGCCGGCACGAGCACCACGGTCGACACCAACCGCGGCAAGTACTACTCGCTGGGCACGGCAGCCGGCTCCTACAGCGGCTCCGTCGCGTCCAGCGCGATCACCATCGCCGGCCAGACGCCCAACGCCGCCGGCGAGCGCCCGATCACCTTCAAGGGCTGGGTGGTCACGAGCAAGGATGGCGATCCGATCTTCACCGGCGATGAGCGCGGCTCGACGGACAACCCCATCATGCCCGCCGACCTCGCAACGCTCGGAGACATCGACACGCGCGCGGAGCGCGATGCGGTTGGCGCGCAGAATTACACCATCTACCTCACGGCGCTCTGGGACACGAGCGCGAAGCCGTTCAGCTATTACGTGACCTTCAACGCGACGGATCCCGCGGGCAACGTGACCGAGAAGTTCCAGGTCGAGGGCTACGGCGACGCCTTCGAGGGAAGCGACGAGGGGTACTACATCCTCAAGCGCGAGGCCTACACGAGCGCCGAGACGGTGAACGTCGTCTTCGAGAGCTCGATGCTCTCCTCGCCCTTCGCCGACGCCGGCGTCTCCCCCGCCGACCAGTGGCTGAGAGACCACTCGTGGTACGAATTCGACCTGCGCAAGAACGGCTCGGCCGGCCACGAAGGCGAGTTCTACTGGGAAGGCGTCAAGAGCGGCGACGAGATTCCCATCTGGTTCTCGTCGAACAACGGCCAGGTGAGGATCAAGAAGACCGTCGAGGGTACGCCAGCGGTCGGTGAGACGTACGAGTTCGACGTCACGCTCACGCTCCCGGCAGACAACCCACTCACGCGCGGCAACGAGAGCGAGTACTTCAAGCAGCCGGACGGCACATCGCACCGGGTTCTCTGCCGCATCTCCGGCGATGGGGGTGCGGAAGAGGAGAAGTCCTTCGAGGTAAGGCCCGATGGCGGTAGCGGCTCTCGCACGTACACCGGCACGATCGAGCTGGGCGCGGGCCAGACAGCATCGATCGATCTGCCCGATGGCACCACGTACTCGATCCAAGAGCATCCCGATGCCGGGTACGTGATCACGAGCCCCGCCGATGGCTTGGTCAGCGGCCAGGTCGTGAGGGAGATGGTGCCGGAGACGCACGAGTTCAAGAACACGCTCGAAGGCGTGAGCGTGCTCATGCAGCAGCGCATCCACAAGGGCGATGTCGATACGGCTACCGACCAGGACGAGTTCTCCTCCAAGCCCCTGCTGGTGCAGCCAGCCGATCTCGTGGATTACCAGATCACGCTCCTCAACCGCTCGACCTCGACCCCCTACACCGTGACGATGCAGAACGAGGTGCCCAAACCAAGCGCCGCCGATGGCGGGGATCACCTGAAGATGCGTCTCCTCAAGCACACGGTGAAGGGTCCGGATGGCGTGGAACCCGTCATCACGGATGACAGGACCATCCCCGATGTCCCTGAAGATGTGCGCGATGGCGGGACGATCACCTGGAGCGACGTGACCGTCGCCGCCGGAACGAGCGTCACCTTCAGCTACACCGCCGTCGCGCCAGCCGTGGAGCACGTGCACGACTACACGAACCACGCGACCGCAACGTTGACGGGCACGAAGCTCCCGCCCGTCCATTCCAACGACGTGACGTCCACCGACACCCTCACGGCGCTGCGCGTGGACAAGGTCGTGGAGCCGAAGCTCTCGGCAATAGGCGAGACGTTCTCGTTCAAGCTCGATCTCACGGCGCCGGGCGGCGGCTCGCTGCCCGAGAGCGTGCATTACGTGGGCCGCATCGCGTCCGGTTACGAGACGGCGGGCATCGAGCTGCCCGATCTCGGCGATGACAACGAGCTCAAGCTCAGCAGCGGCTCGGCGACCTTCGAGCTCAAAGAAGGCCAAGCCGTCATCTTCGTGGGAATCCCCAAGGGCGCCGGCTACACCGTGACGGAAACCGGCGTCTCGCCGGATGAGTACGCGGTCACGGTCACCGACGCGAAAGGCTCCACAACAACTGCGACGAGCTCTACCGGCACGATCGACGAAGAGACAGAGCACCGAGTGCTCTTCACGAACACGAGCCAGCACAAGCCGGTGCTCACGGTGGAGAAGACGCACGCCACCGCGAGCGTCGCGGCCGGCACGGAAAACCACAACGTCCAAGCCGGCGACACGATCGCCTATTCGATCAAGGTGTCGAATACGGACGCCAAGGCAACCGCGAAGAACGTGACGATCACCGACACCGTGCCCGAAGGTCTCGCGCTCGTGGAGGGATCCGTCTCGCCTGACGGCTCGGTCAGCACGAGCACGAGGACGATCACGTGGAGCGTCTCCGAGATCGCTCCTGAGGGATCGGCCACCGTCTCTTTCCAGGCGAAGGTGCCCACCGTCAAAACCACTACCCACTGGGATAACGTCGCCCATGCAACATGCGACAAGGTCTCCGGCTGGGTCCCCTCCAACACGGTCACGGATCTTCTGACGCCGCCCACGCCGGGCATCATCCACATCAAGAACGAGAACACGGGCTCCGCCGCGAACCCCGAGGACATGTTCACGTACGACCTCGTGATCACGGACCCCAACCCGTCTCCCGCCGCGATGGTGCTCGACGCCGGCACGGGCGGCGACCATCTCGACGGCTTCCTCAACCACCGCATGTCGATCAAGCTCAAGGGCGGCGCCGAGGTCATCATCGACGGCGTCTACGGCGGCTCGCGCTATTCCGTGACGCCCGCCGCGGGCAATCCCGCCGGCTACAGCACGAGCGTGACCGGCAGCACCGATGACGTCGTGCCCCCGGGAGGGACCGTTCTCGTCACCTTCGTCAACCGCAAGGACGCGACGCCGGTGACACCGGGGCCCGTGGCGCCGATCGATCCGAGCGATCCCGACACCCCGCCGGTGGACCCCGACGATCCGAGCGATCCCGCGGATCCCAGCACCCCGGACACCCCGGCAACGCCGGACACCCCGAGCACCCCGGACGATCCGAACGATCCGGGATCTGGCGGCGCGTCAGCTCCAAACGCGCCCGGCGACGCAGGCAGCTCGAACGGCACGCACACCTCGGCCGGCAAGCAGGAGGCCTTGCCCTCGGCCTTGCCCAAGACCGGCGACGAGACGTCGCTCGTGCTGCCCGCGGCGCTCCTGGTGCTCGGCGCGACCCTCGGCGCCGCAACGCTCCGCTACGCCCGCAAGCGCACCCCTTAGCACGCGAAGGGGCGGGGCGGCCAATCAGCGTGCCGCCCCGCCCCTCGGATCGCAAAACCCGCGTAGCGCTTCGCGGTACCTTAGCCGATGTAGTCCGCGTAGTCCTTGTACTCGATGTCGTAGGTGTCGAGCTTGGGCTGGACCCAGCTGCGGATGTAGGTGCCCTCGCGCGCCATGGTCTCGAGGATCTTCTTCTCGTTGCTCTCGATGACATGGACCTTCTCGAGCAGCGCCGGCGCCTCCTCGGGGCGGATGAAGAGCACGCCGTCGGCGTCGCCGAGGACGATGTCGCCCGGGAAGACCACCTGGCCGCCGCACACGACGGGCGTGTTCACCTCGCCAGGGCCGTTCTTGTAGGGGCCGTCCGGGGTCACGCCGCGGGCGTAGATGGCGAAGTCATCGAGCTTCTGCATGGCGTCCACGTCGCGCACGGAGCCGTCGACGACGATGCCCTTGATGCCGCGCAGGCGGCAGTAGGTGACCATGAGCTCGCCGAAGATGGCGCGATGCGTGTCGCCGCCGGCGTCGATGACGATGACGTCGCCCGGCTTGGCCAGATCCATCGCCACGTGGAACATGAGGTTGTCGCCCGCGGGCACCTTCACGGTGAAGGCCGTGCCCAGAAGCGGGCTCGAGTTCACGGGCGTGATGTGCTCGTTGACCGACGAGATGCGGTTCATCACGTCGTCGAGGTTGGCGACGGCGACGCCCTCGAACTGCTTCACGAGCTCGGGATCGGGACGGTTGAAATCCTTGATGATGGTGAGGCCTGTCTGCATGAAGTAATCCCCTCTCTACGTGCCTGGTTCTCAGGCTTGCTTCCCAGTGAGGCTACACGCCGTTGACGGTGCGGGCGGGCTTGTTGCCGTCGAGGACGTCGAGCACCTGCTCGACGACCTGCTCGCCCATGCGCTCGAGCGACTCAGACGTATCCGCGCCGATGTGCGGCGTGGCCACGAAGTTGTCGAGGCTCATGAGCTTGTTCTCGCCGTTGGGCGGCTCGGAGACGAACGCGTCGCAGGCGGCGCCGCGGATCGTCTTGGCCTTGAGCGCCTCGTAGAGCGCGTCCTCGTTCACGATGCCGCCGCGCGCGGCGTTGATGAGGACGGCGGTCGGCTTCATGCAGGCGAGCTGCTCGGCGCCGATCATGTTCTCGGTCTCGGGGGTGAGCGGCACGGAGATGTTCACCACGTCGGCCACGGCGAGCATGTCCTCGAGCTTGTCGTACTGCTCGATGCCCCAGGCGTCGGCCTGCTCGCGCGGGATGTAGGTGTCGTAGCCCACGAGCTTCACGTCGAAGCCGCCCTTGAGGATCGCTCCTGCGCGGCGGGCGATGTTGCCCATGCCCACGAGCCCGATGGTCTTGCCGGTGAGCTCCATGCCCTCGACCTCGGGCGGCGCGATCCGGCTGAAGCCCTCGCCCCTGTCCACGCGATCGCAGTAGGAGATGTTGCGCGAGACGTCGAGCATGAGGCCGACGATGAGCTCGGCCACGGCGTTCATGTTGGCCGTGGGGGTGTTGATCACGGGAACGCCGGCTTCCTTGGCCGCCTCGAGATCGATGGTGTTGCAGCCCACGCCGTGCTTGCCGATGACCTTCAGGTTCTTGGCCTTCTCGATGAAGGAGCGCGGCACCTCGTCGGTGCGGATGATGACCGCGTCGATCTCCTCGGCGGGTTCCAGGCAGTCGACGATCTCCGCCCGCTCGGCCAGTTTCTCACGCGCCGGCGGATAGATGTATTCGCGCAGGTAGACCTTCATAGAGCTCCCTCCTCGCAGCTCGGCTTCCGGCTTGAGTGTA
Source organism: uncultured Atopobiaceae bacterium (assembly GCA_947599965.1). Classification (GTDB taxonomy): domain Bacteria; phylum Actinomycetota; class Coriobacteriia; order Coriobacteriales; family Atopobiaceae; genus CANRLS01. The sequence goes on from CANQFP010000018.1 coordinate 6,231, forward strand.
TGCCAAACCCGAAGGCCGACCGGCAAGGATGTGCCGAGCTACGAAAAGACCCTAGGAAAGCCGCTTGCGCGCCTCGGCGAACGCCGCGTAGCAGTCGAGCTCCCACTGGCGACGCGACCCCTTCACGGTGGTGTCGAGGATGAGCCCGGCGATGACGAGCACGACGGCGAGCGCGACGAAGGCGAGCGCGAGGATGGCCGTCGGGAGGCGCGGCACGAGCCCGGTGGCGGCGAACTCGATGAAGACGGGGATCGCGAGCAGGATGCCGATGATGACGCTCACGAGCGCGAGCAAGAGGAAGAAGCCGAGCGGCTTGTAGTCCTTGAAGAGCGATCCGATCATCCGCAGCACCTTGGCGCCGTCGGAGAACGTGGAGAGCTTGGAGTAGGAGCCCTCGGGCCGGTCGCGATAGACGATGGGCACCTGCGCGATCCGCCAACCCTTGTCCACAGCGTGGATGGAGAGCTCGGTTTCGATCTCGAAGCCAGGCGAGAGCACGGGCAGCGTCTTGGCGAAGGCGTAGGTGAAGCTGCGGTAGCCGGTCATCACGTCGGCGTAGCGGAAGCCGTAGAGGAGCTTGATGAGCCAGCGCACGAGATCGTTGCCGAACCCGTGGAAGGCGCGGCTGTTCTCCTCCTCGTAGGACTGGTTGGAGAGGCGATCGCCCACCACCGTGTCGGCCTCGCCGCGCATGAGCGGCTCGAGGAGCGAGCGCGCGGCCTCCGCGGGATAGGTGTCGTCGCCGTCCACCATGACGTAGTAGTCGGCGTCGATGTCGCGGAGCATCTGCCGCACGACGTTGCCCTTGCCCTGGCGCGGTTCGTGGACGACGACGGCGCCGTGCTCGCGGGCGATGTCGGCCGTGCCGTCGGAGGAGTTGTTGTCGTAGACGTAGACGGTGGCTTCGGGCAGCTCGCGATGAAAGTCGTCCACCACCTTGCCCACGGTGAGGGCCTCGTTGTAGCAGGGCACGAGAACCGCGATCGTTCCCCTCGCCTCAGGCACTGCTTCCACGGAAAAGGCTCCCTCGGTCGGCGTCGTAGACGCTCCTACCATACCGAATCGTCCACGACCTCGTCACTCGGCAGGCCTTCTTCGGCGCCCCCATCCTCGGGCGTCTCGCTGCCGAGGGGTTGCACCGGCTGCCAGAGGCCGTACTCGGCGAGCACGTTCTCGTACTCCCCGAGGCGCCAGACGTACCACGGCAGCTCGCCCGTGTCCTGGCCGGCGAGGAGCGCCGCGTCGAGCATCTGCTGGGGGTAGCAGTAGCGCTCGAGGCCCGTGCGCTCGTAGAAGACGGCGTAGTCGACGACGGAATCCAGCTCGCGGTCGAAGACCTGCACGGTGAGGCCGGGCTCCACGCGGTTCCAATCCGGCAGCGGGTTGTTCGCTGGATCCTCGAGGTGCGCGAGGGCTTGCTGGGCGTAGGGGTCCGAGCTCGGCAGGATGCGGAAGAGGTCCTCGTCGAAGGGCAGGATGTATTCGAATTCGCCGCGGTTCGTGTAGACGCGCTCACCGGCACCCTCACCCGTGTCCTCGGCAACCACCGCTCCGTTCTCGATGATGCCCCAGTAGCAGTCGCCGGGCGCCGTGGCCGCCAGGGTCTCGAGTCCGAGGGCGGCGAGCGCCTGTCGCTGCTCGTCGGTGAGCTTCATCGAGCCTTCGTTGTCGAGGGCCACGGCGAGCGTGTAGCGTGGGTCGGCCATGGCCTTCGCGAGGTAGTCGGCCGGCGTGATGGAGCTCCGAAGCGCCGTGAGGTCGGTCGTGGCCTCGCGCATCTTGGCGATCTGCTCATCCATGAAGGCGTAGCGCTCGTCGCCGCGCCTGTCCTCGGCGAGGCCGTTTTCCGTGAGGTAGCGGCCGATGTAGGAGGTGAGGATCGCCGCGCCCTCGTCGTTTGAGTGGTGGGCGTCACGCGTGTGGATCGCCACGTTGTAGCCCGTCTCGCGGAAGAAGGGCGCGTAGTTCATGTCGATGAAGGTGATGCCGTTCTCATCGCAGAGGTTCTGCAGGGCCACGTGGTTGTCGTCGGTCCACGCGTAGATGACGGGCGTCTTCACGAGCGTGACCGTGATCCCCCGCTCCTTGGCCCAATCCACGAGCTCCTGGAACTCCGCCACCTGGTTTTCCGCGAGCTCCTTCGGCGCGACGCTCATATCCGGAGCCTCGGGTGCCACGTCGAGCAGGCTCGCATCCGAGTCGGTGATGAGACGGCGGAGGGAAGGCTCGTATCCGCGCAGGTAGTTGTGCGTGGGATACGTGAGTTTCGCGATGTCCTCCTCGGTGAGGTCGTCCCAGCGCGTGTGGTAGCCGTAGACGTCGCTCAGGTAGACGAGTCGATCCTCCTCGGCCGGATTCTCCCAGGCGAGCACCGGGGCGAGCTTGGTCGAGAAGGGGATGTTGTCCGTGGCCACGCGATAGACCTCGTCCGGCGGCTCGTAGGTGATGACGTTCGCGTCGATGACGATGTTCTCGAGCGTCTCGGGGTGGTGCGCGTAGGCATCGAAGGCGAGCAGCTTGGAGACGAAGAGCGGCTGGCCCGCCGTGGCGAGGTTGTAGGAGCAGATCCCGTACTCTTCGAAGAGCTGCGTGGGGATGAAGCCGTCCGCCGCGACGCTCGCGCCGAGGAAGAGCGTGTCGACGGTGTTCTCGGGCTCCTCGTGAAAGGCCTGCATCATGTCGGTCATGTTGGAGTTGTTCTGGTAGGGGTTGAGCACACGGCCGATGAAACCCCAGATGGCGAGGCCGATGGCTATGAAGAGCGCCACCTTCGTGACGATCCAGGCGCCCCGGCGAAACTTCGATACGGGCTTCGGCGCGCTGGCGTGGGCGGCGCCGGGAAGCGCGTCCGGGGAGGGCGCCTCGGCCTCCGCGGCCTCGCCGGCTCCCTCGCCATCCGCCTCGACCTCGAGCTTCGGCAGCTCACCCGAAAGATGGGGCGCGCGCTCGTCGATGAGATCGGCGGGACGCTTGGCCTCCGCGTGATCGACGTCGACGGCGGACGTGGAGTCCAGCCTCGGCAGCGGCGCCGTGCCGTCTTCCCACTCATGGAAGGATCCGGAAGTCACCTTCGAATTCGCTCCTCACTCGCCTCAATCGCCTTCCCCGAGCTCGGGCTCGGGGCAACTCGAGAAAGCTTAGGGGTGCCGACTTCGCCGAACAAGGCGCCCGCCTCGAAATCCAACCATTGCCCACAGCTCCGCGGAAGCCGATGCGAGCGTCACGAGGCCGAGGCATGGCCGAGGCGTGCAGCCGTCTTACGCCTCGGCGGCCATCCGCTTCAGGGCCTTGCGATCGAGCTTCCCACCCGGAAGCTGCGGCAACGTCTCCAGACGCACGTAGGCCGAGGGGATCATGTACTTCGGCAGGCGATCGCGCACGGCGCGCATGAGCTCGCGCTTCTCCGCCTCGCCCACGTAGAAGAGGACGAGGCGATCGTGCCCCGCGTCGAGCACGCAGGCACAGGCGCCGCACCCGTCGAGCACGCAGAAGGCCTGCTCGACTTCGCCGAGCTCGATGCGCCTGCCGCCGAGCTTCACCTGGTCGTCGAGACGCGTCGCGAAGACGAGGTTGCCCTCCTCGTCGTAGCGCCCCATGTCGCCGGTGCGAAGCATCGGCTCCGGATAGGCGCCGACGAGCGGGCTCTGCACGAAGGTCTCGGCGGTCTTCTCAGGGTCTTGGTAGTAGCCGGCCGAGAGGCAGGCGCCGAAGACGCAGATCTCACCCTCCACGCTCGTGTTCGTGGGCTCAACGAGGTGGTTCTCGCCGTCCACGAGGATGACGCCCGCGTTCGGCAGGGGCCGCCCGATGGGCAGCGATCCCTCGAACTCGCGATCCTTGGGCAGCGTGTAGCTGCAGCAGGCGCCGGTGGTCTCGGTCGAGCCGTACTGTTGGGTGAAGGTGGCGTCGGGATAGTGCTCGCGCCAGTAGCGGTAGACCGCGATCGGCGTGGCCTCGCCCGAGAAGAGGAACTTCTTGAGCGAACGCGGCTTGAGGCTCCCGAGGGCGTCGAACTGCGAGACCATGCGATAGGCCGTCGGCACCCACATGAGCGTCGTCACGGCATGCTCGTCGAGATACTGCAGCATGCGCTTCGGCGTGGCGAAGAGCCGCTGGGGCACGAGGCAGATCGTGGCGCCCACGGCCATGGTCATGAAGACGTCCTTGAGCGACATGGTCACGTAGAAGGGCGATTGGTTGCCGTGGACGTCGCCCTCCTCCACGTTCACGCGCGCCGTGAATCCCTCGACGTAGTCCACCACCGAGCGGTGCCGCACGGCAAGGCCCTTCGGAACGCCGGTTGAGCCGGAGGTGAAGAGCACGTACTGCAGCTCGGCATCCACGAGCCGGGCGCGAAGCGCAGCGAGCCCCGCCTCGGCCCCCTCGTCGAGCGGCGTGGCCGCAAGCTCCTCGAAGCGCAGCGTCTCGCCCTCGTAGCCGGCCTTCTCCAAGAACTTCGCGTCCCGCTCGCCGGTGACCACGACCGCGTTTTCCAGCGTCTCCAAGATGGGGGCGAAGCGCTCCCTCGGCGTGTGCACGTCCATCGGCACGTAGAAGTTTCCGCTGTAGAGCGTGCCGAGCATCGCCGTCAAGCACTCGCGGCTCTTCTCCATGTAGATGACGACGGGGCGCTGGCGCTCGCCGCCGAGGTGTCGCGAAAGCCCCCACCCGAAGCGCTTGGCGCCCTCGACGCAGGCGCCGTAGCTGAGGGTTCCGAACTCGTCCTCGACGTAGGTCTTGCCGGGCAGGCGCGCCGCCGTGGCCTCGAGGATGTCGAGCACGCTGATGAATCTCATAATTCCTTCTCACGTCGGAAACAGCGAATACTTTCTACCACAGGTCGTCGAAACGTCAGCGAGGCGCTTCGGGGTGCCGCAGCGCGACTAGTAGTTTTGGTAGATGAATCCCGTCGTGCCTTCGGCGCCGAGTCCGTAGACGCCGAAGATCGCGAGGATGAAGATCGCCGCGTAGTAGATGGTCCAGCGTACGACGATGTTCTGGCGCGCGATGGCGAGGCGGATGTGCACGCCGCGCTCGTGGAGCACGTCGACGACGATGATGGCCGCGATGCCGATGAGCATCACCCAAAACTCCGCCTCGTCGAGCCCGAGCGTGAAGAGGGTGCCGTCGGTGAGCACCGTGGGGTCGAGCCGGCCGAAGGCGAGGCCGAGCATCGTAGCCGTCTCCTGCATGTCGCCCGCGAGCGTCACGAAGCGCAGGGCCGTGATGATGGCGAAGGTGCGCACCACCTGGAAGATCCTGAGCCCGATGGCGTCGTCTGAGATGTGGAGCTTCGCGCGGGTGGAGCGGTAGACCTCCTCGAAGAGCGTGTCGGTTGAGACGAAGATCGCGAGGAAGAAGCCCCACCACACGTACTGCCAGCCCGTGCCGTGCCAGATGCCCACGAGGATGAACGTCACGAAGGAGGCGATGGCGGGTGCGAGCACGCGGCTCGTGTGCTTCGCCTTCTCGCCGAAATGCGAGCGCACCCACTTGCCGAGCTTGGTCATGCGCGGCGAGAGCGAGAGCGGATAGAAGACGTAGGTGCGCATCCAGTTGCCGAGCGAGATGTGCCAGCGCTGCCAGTACTCGGACACGGATTTCGCGAAGAAGGGCTGGCGGAAGTTCTCCGTGAGCGAGATGCCGAAGATCTCCGAGAGGCCGCAGACGATGTCGATGCCGCCGGAGAAGTCGGCGTAGAGCTGGAACGAGTAGAGCACCACGGCCACGATGAGCAGGAACCCGGCGTAGCCCTCGGTGGCGTAGTTGCCGAGCACCTCACCCGTGAAGAGCGCGATGCGGTCGGCGATGACCATCTTCTTGATGTAGCCCCAGAGCATGCGCTGGGCCCCGAAGCAGCACCGTTCGTAGCTGAAGGCGTGGCCCTCGAAGAGCTGGTGGGCGAGGTGCTCGTAGCGATCGATCGGCCCTTGGAAGAGCGCCGGGAAGAACGACACGTAGAGCGCGAGCTTGAGGGGATTGCGCTCGGCGTCCTCGCGCCCGCGGTAGACGTCGATGACGTAGCCGATGGACTTGAACGTGTAGTAGGAGAGCCCGAGCGGCACGATGAGGTCGAAGCTGTTGAAGCCCGCGCCGAAGAGGTCGTTCCACGTCTCGATGAAGGGGTTCGCGAACTTGTGGAAGCAGAGGATCCCGAGGTTCACGAGGACGGCGATCCAGACGAGCAGCTTCTTCCTGCCCGCGAACCTCGCGCGCACCTCCTTCTTGGCCTTGGCGCCCTTCACGCCCTCGAGCGCCTGCGTGATGGCGTCGTTTTGGCGTTGGAGCAGAAGGCCGAGCACGTAGATCGTGGCGCAGGTTATGAGGATGAAGTAGATGCCCTCGAGACCGCCCGTGAGGTAGAAGCCGAAGCTCGCCACGAGCAGCACGACCCACTGGCACTTCTTCGGGACGAGGAAGTAGACGAGGGTGAGGACGCCCGCGAAGGCTATGAATTCGAGGGAGAAGAGGGACATGGAATGGTGGGGGACGCCCCGCGCTCAACACGATGCGCCCGCCGGGCAGCGGGCGGATCGAAGACGTGACCGAGCGCTACGAGAGCGAGGAGACGAGCTCCACGATCGCGTCGAGGGTGTTGAAGTTCTCGGGCTCGAGCTCGTCGGCCGTGATCTCGATGTCGAACTCGTCGTTCAGCTCGGCGACGATCGAGATGATGTCGAAGGAATCGAGGATTCCATCGTCGATGAGGGCCGTCTCGTCCGCAAAGTCGACGTCATCGCGCACGCTCTGCAGGATCTCCAGAACTCGATCTTCCATCTCCACGCTCCCTCACTCGGGTGTTCGCATACAGACGAAAGAGTATCAGTAACGAATGCCGAGTGCGTGGAGCCGGTCGACGGAGGCCTAGGCGAAGAGTTGCGACGCGATGGAGGCCGTGAGCGCGTACACGATCGCCTGGCCGCTGCTCGTCTTCGCGAGGGCGCGGTTGAAGTTCGTAGGTGCCTTGAGCTCGGTGTAGCTGAGCTCGATGGTCGTGTCGTCCTTGGTGAGCTTCGTGATGAGGCCGTCGGAGTTGGTCTCGTAGGTCCAGGTTTCCTCCTGGTCGCCCGCGACGCCGAGCGTGCCGTCCGCGTAGGTGAGGGTCAGGGAGATGTCGGCGCCGTTGACGTTGCTGTCGATGCGGGTCGCGCGCCCTTCGGCATCGAATACGACGGTCTGGTTCATGGTGATGTCGGTGGTTTCGGAGTCCGGGGATTCGCCCTCGGCGTCGGTCGCTCCGGGCACGCTGACCTTGGAATCCTCGGCCCATTCCTCGACCGAGAGGCCGTCGTCCTCGAGGCTGTAGGCGCTCTCCCACACATAGCTGAGGCCGGATTCCCCGTCGTCGCCGTAGCCCGTGTAGATGAGCTCTGCGGTCTCGCCGTCGACGGTGAACTCGGGCTCGCCGTACTCGCCGCCGATGGTGCTCTCGACTCCGGCGATGCCCATGGTGGCGTCGCGCTTCACGAGCAGGTTGTCGGTGTAGGTGTAGGTCACCGTCTGGGTGGATTCGCTTCCGGGTTGCCTGCCCACGGTCCTTTGGCTCGTGAGGTTGCCGGCGTCGTCATAGGTGTTGGTGGCCTCGGTCGACCAGCCGTCCCCCGTGACGCTCCACGCCGAGACCGCCCACGCCGAGCCCGTCTCGCTCGAGAGGTCGAGATACTCCTTCGTGGTCGTGGGAAGCGTCGCCGTGCTCTCCGTGGTCTCCACTCCCCCTTCGGGGGTCTCGGTGGCGGCGGGGGCTCCGCAGGCACCAAGCGCGAGTGCGAAGGCAATGGCCGCGAAGGCGGCGGAGATGAGGCGACGGGTGCGCATCGGTTCCTCCCAAAGGGCATCGACGGGCGTCTTCGGCGAACCGGGCCGAAGACCATCACATGAGCGCCATTGTGGCAGCTCGCCCACGCCCGCCCCGTTCTCGCTCGGCTGTCGGCGCGCTCGGCGACGTTCACGCCGAGACGATCCGCCGCTGGCGAGCGCGCCTGCAAGAGCGCCACCGCACCGGGGCAAGAACCCGACGTACATCCGACTGGGCGCGGCCGGAAGTCTCCTCGCCCCGTCGGCGCACCACAGACGGTTCTCGGGATGGGCCCGAGAGAGTGGACGGAGGCGCTTCATGGATATTGAGACCCGGGACAATCGGACCATCGCCAAGTCGACTTCTCGCCACGAGACGCTTCGACATCCGCTTCTGGATAAGACGGCCATCAGCCCCTACAACGACTGGGCGGACGGCTACGGCATGCCGGGAGCCACAGGCAACGGCTATGTGAACATCCTCAAGGTCTCCTGCGGTGTCGTGGACAAGACCAACGACGTCCTCATCGACGGCATCGTCACCTACGACAAGGCCGAGGTGGCCGACGCCTACGTGGGCCAGATCAACATGCTCACCGCCAGCTCCTTCTGCGGCGTCATGGGCCAGATCTGGGGCTACGACCTCGCGCGGCACCCCTCCATCGACAAGCAGGAGCCCCTCTTCGAGGAGACCCAGTTCAACGGTTCGAAGCTCAAGGTCTACGACGGCGCGCCGCTGCTCGAGAGCGGCATCGAGCTCTTCGGCACCGACGTCGACCGCCGCTATCACCCGGCTCCCGGCTCCCACATCATCTGCGCCAACAAGGGCGTCACGTCGTATCGTCCGCCCGAGGGCCAGCCGCTCGCCGACGGCGAGGGCTACGGCGTGTGGTCCTTCATCGCCATCTCCCTCTCCAACGATCGCGACTACTGCGCGGACCTCTTCATCGAGGACGCCGGCGTCTGGACGAAGAACGACGACGAGGCCGAGATGTGCGCGTGGCTCGACGAGCACCGCAAGGAGATCGTCTGGTCCGTCGTCGAGTGCGGGCGCGACAGCGGCGTCCTCTTCGATCGCACCTACATCTCCTACGCCCACACGATGATGAAGCCGAACCAGATCGGCAACGCCATCACCGTCGGCCCGTACGTCACCCTTGCCCGCCACGCCGTCCCCGACGCCGGCTTCGGCGCGCTCAACACCATGGGCCTCGAGGACTGGCTCGAGAGCCAGGGCTTCGAGAGCCTGACCGGCCTCAAGGCCTGATCCTCGCCTCGCTCGCCCCGCGGGCCGCACGCTCGGTTCGCGGGGCGTCCCATCTCCGCGCTCGATCGCGTATCCGTCTTCGACTAGGAAAAGGGGTTCATCATGGCTGACACCCCCACCACCCAAAGCGCCACTGCGCCCGCCACCACGGACGCGACCCAGGGCCAGAGCCAAGGCGCATCCGACGCCAAGCGAGTGGGCCTGATCGGCCTCATCGGCGTCGTCATCTCGGCCATGGTGGGCGGCGGCATCTACGACCTGCCGCAAAACATGACCGCCGACGCCGGCGGCCTCGGCATCATCATCGCCTGGGCCATCACGGGCATCGGCATGTGGTTCATCGCGAACACGTTCCGCGTGCTCGCCCAAGCCAAGCCCGAGCTCAAGAACGGCCTCTACACCTACGCCTCGCGCGGCTTCGGCAAGCTCGTGGGCTTCTTCGTGGCCTACGGCTACTGGATCTGCAACTGCTTCGCGCTCGTGGCCTACGGCGTCCTCATCATGAGCACGCTCAACTACTTCTTCCCCGGCTCCTTCGAGGGCGGCAAGAACTGGTGGAGCATCATCGGCGCCTCCGCCATCAGCTGGCTCATGTTCATCCTCGCCTGCCGCGGCGCCAAGAGCTCGAGCTTCATCAACATCATCGGCACCATCGGCAAGATCATCCCCGTCCTCGTCTTCCTGATCGCCTGCCTCACCGTCTTCAACTTCGCCACGTTCTTCCACGGTTTCTTCGGTATGGACGGCCAGAAGGCGCTCGCGTTCAACTTCGGCGACGTGATGGGCCAGGCCTCCTCGACCATGCTCGTCACCCTCTGGCTCTTCATCGGCATCGAGGGCGCGGTCGTCGTGAGCGGCCAGGCCACCTCGCAGAACGACGTGGCCAAGGCCACCACGATCGGCTACCTCGCAATCCTCGTGCTCTACGTGCTCTCCTCGCTGCTCCCCCTCGGCGTCTACGACCAGACGCAGATCGCGGCCATGGAGAACCCGTCGATGGCGGCCATCATGCTCGACAAGTTCGGCGGCTGGGGTGAGATCCTCATCAACGTCGGCGTCATCATCTCGGTGCTCTCGAGCTGGCTCGTCTGGATGCTCATGCTCGGACAAATGCCGCTCTTCGCGGCCGAGGACGGGATCTTCCCGAAGTCCTTCGGCAAGACGAACAGCGCCGACGCGCCCACGAAGGCCCTGCTCTGGACGGCCATCATCATCCAGGCGCTCCTCATCCTCTGCCACTTCCTGCCGGGCAACGCCTGGACCACGATGATCTCCATCACGTCCGTGATGGCCATGCCTTGCTACCTGCTCTGCTGCCTCTTCCTCTGGAAGATCTCGAAGACCGAGCCCTGGCCGAAGATCCGCTTCAGCCGCACGAACGGCCTCGTGACGGGCATCCTCGGCACCATCTTCTCGCTCTTCCTCGTCTACTCCGCCGGCCTCAACTACCTCATGGTCGCCTGCATCGTCTACGCCATCGGCATCCCGATCTTCTTCGTCGGACTTCGCCAGAACGGCGCCACGGGCACCTACGGGTCACTGCTCGGTAAGTGGGAGAAGGTCCTGCTCGTCATCGTCATCGTCCTCGGCATCATCGGCATCGTCTACGCCTGCATCGGCGGCATCTTCTAGCCGACGCTGCGGCTTCCCATAGCACCCAATCTAGGGCCGATCCTGGAGCCTCGAGTAGCGAAGTTGCGCTACGGCTCCACGATCGGCCCCATCTCGGGCACTCTGAAAAGCCTCGCTGGCGTTTGGCTCGTCCCTAGCTCCACCATTCTTGGAGCCGACGCTGCGGCGGCCCAGTGCACGCAATCTAGGCCCGATCCTGAAGCCTCGAGTAGCGAAGTTGCGCTACCCTCTCAAGTTCGCTTGGGAGGGTAGCTCGCGTTTTTGACCTGTAAGGTATTGCTTTCGCAACAACCCACTGGGTTGTTGCGGCTTCACGATCGGGCCTATCTCACGCACCCTGAACCGCCTCGCTGACGTTTTTCGGATGCCCTTACCTCAACGATTGTTGAGGTAAGGACTCACGGGCGCCTCGCTTACCTTGTCGCAGCGATGCGCTCGAGTCGCACCCGTGCCTCGAGCGCAATGAATGGTGCTACATCCCGCACCGATGGGAATCCCTGGGCAGCGATGGATTCCTCTGCACCATCGAGCGCCGCAAAGAACCGCTCTGCCACTTCGTCGAAGAGACGCGCGACGATCGTCGCCGGGAACCCCATCTCCCAGGCCGTATCGGTCACATCGTCCCAGACGACATCATCTATTCGGCGGGATGGACTGAACGCAATGGCCATCTCCGGCCAAAAACCGTAGGCTCGCGTATTCACGATGTCGTAGGCGGGCGAGAGCCGACATTCCCGCCAATCGATATCCCAAAGAAGCGAATGGTTCTTCAGATGATTGTCGCAATTGCCTACGAGCAGATCGAAAACAAGTAGCTTGAAGAACGCCATGCGATCCTCGAGGGGATCTGCGGAACTGCGCTGGAGCAACCTGCTGACGAGCGGGGCGTTCGGTTGGCCCGTCACCTCGTATCGCGCCCACGATGGCAGTGAAAGCGCCTGAAGCAGATCCTCCTGATGGCGGCGTCGAGGACGCGGGAGTTCGCTCACTCGAAGGGGTGCGTCCCCGGCCTGCGGGAGGGTTCTATCGAAACGTGACACCGCAAGGAGTGGAGCCTCTCCCTTGATAGGGATGAGAAAGGACTCTTCCACATCGAATCCACAGCGTCGGGCCGTCTCGAGGCAGAGGGCTTCGTTGATCGTCTCATGCACAAGAAGTGGATCACCGGCCTTGACTATGTGGGTCGTCGGCGCCGTTCCACGCGGTGTGAACCATCCCGCACGCGGGTCGGTTCCCTTATGGTAGAGACCGATCTTCGCTTGGGCGCCGGCCAAGGATAGATGGCTTGAGAGATCCAGCTCGGCGGCCACCCGCACAGGTTCCCTCGCAAAGGCTTCGAGAAGCGAGAACTCGCAAGGCTCGTAGGCCTGATCTCCCCATGGTTCCTCCCCATTTCCCGCGAAGACGAGTGCCCCGGATGATTCATGGTTGAGCACTTGCAAGAGCCGCGGATAGGCAGCTTCCCGATTGCGCATCGCGTCGCTGAGGATCCGCCGCACATCGCCCTCGGGAAGGAGGTTCTCAAAGAATGACTGGGTTTCCCCGGGACTGAATGGCGTCGGTCGCAGGGGGAGAGCTCGCGATATCGGGACGGAAGGTTCCGAGCTCTCCATCGCACACGAAAGGTAATCCGGATCGTAGGCGAACCGAGCGCCATCCGGCTGAGGATCCAAGCGACCTACCAACTGGTAGTGATCGTGTATCTCTCGATGGACGAGAAGTGGCTCGGCGAGCGTTCTCGCGCTGAAGAGAGGCTGACGTACGTTACTTTTTGAGAGAGCCGCTTGCGTCCTGTGGTTTTCTTTCGCGCCAGTCGATCGGGCGGCCATGCTCACTCACCTCGGGGCTTGACGACGAGGTCGATGCCGAGGTTGTTGGCGTAGGTGATCACGCGGTCGAAACCAACGGTGCCACGACCGCGCTCCATCTCGCCGATGAGGCGCGGACTCATGCCGATGCCGAGGGCGACTTGCTCTTGCGTGTAGCCACGCTGCTTTCGCCTTTGACGCAAATACGGACCGAGGTCATCCATGGAATACACGGTACCGGGAGTGAAGCTCGGCTTGCGCATGGCGCCTCCGCATCGATTGCGATCTTCCCGATTCGTACGATTGTGCTGCGTCGACATCAAATCTTACCTATACGTACTATTCTGCGCAACGGATTTGGATTCTTACCTATTGGGATGAATTCTCCTCAAGGTGAAGCCATTCGAAGCCCGAGGAGCGCAAGCCCGTTGCCATCATCGCGTGCGCGCCTCGCACCCCGCCTTTCCCGCAAGCCTAGAGCGGGCGGGCGAAGCAGTAGCCGTCGTCGAGCTGGACGAGTTCGAGGCGGTCGAGGCCTATAACGGCCACCATCCGAAGGGCTTCGGCGTGGGCTACCTGCTGCGCTTCGACAGCATCCTCGTGTACGTCTCCGGCGACACCTCTCGCACGGACGAGATGGCGCAGATGGCCAAGCTCGGCATCGACTACGCGTTCCTGCCGATCGACGGCATCTACAACATGGGGCCGGCCGAGATGATGCGCTGCGCCGAGCTCATCGACGCGAAGAGGGCCCGAGCACAGGGGCCGCTACCTCGTGTGGAACTGATTGCCGTTTGCCCGGACAGACCCGCTTGCGGACGCCCGACCGCATTGCCAAAACAACGGTGAGTTTCACGTAGCGACTGCCATGATTTCGTGGTAGTCACTACCATGATTTCGTGGTAATGACTACCACTGTTTTACGCTCATCGAATGCAAGGCGTCCGCGACATCCCATCTCTCGTATTTCGACGCGCTGAGCGTGGTAGGCGACCTGCTTGACGTTCCCGTGGAACGGCGCATCGTCGTCTACGGTGGTGAGGAGACCTTCGGCATGGGGCGGGGTACGATGCTCAGCTATCGCGATCTCGATACGCTCGGTATCCGGTGAGGCCTCGCGGTATCCGAAAGAGCTCATACGCTCAATGAGGACGACGAAAGGGACGGACGATGGGACGACGCATTCTCGTGCGGGCAGACGATCTCGGCTATTCCCGAGGCGTGAACTACGGAATCGCGGATGCGACGAGGTACGGGATCATCCGCTCGGTGGGCGTCATGCCCAACATGCCGGAAGCGGAGATGGGCCTTCGGCTCCTTGAGGGAATCCCCGTCTGCTACGGCCAGCACACCAACGTCTGCGTCGGGCGTCCACTCACGGACCCCTCCCTCATCCCGAGCCTCTGCCGGCCGAACGGCGAGTTCAGGGCGAGCCGGGAGTATCGGGAGGCCTTCAAGCGGGGCGAGGACTTCGTCGACGTCGACGAGGCCTGCCTCGAGATCGAGGCCCAGCTCAAGCGTTTCATCGAGCTTGTGGGGGACGAACCCCACTACTTCGAGGGGCATGCCATCGCGAGTGCGAACTTCTTCAAGGCCCTTGAGCTGGTGGCCGAGCGCCACGGCCTCCCCTACCTCGGCATGAGCTTCGACTTCAACGCACCCATCGCCTTCCGAAGCTCGAAGCTCTACACGTCCATGGACAGCATGGGGCCGCTCTACGACCCCTTCGAGAGCCTGAAGAGGGCCGCGCTCGGGGACTACGGCGAGGACGGGTGCTGCATGTTCGTCTGCCACCCGGGCTATCTCGATGCCTACATCCTCGCCACGTCCTCCCTCACCATTCCGCGCACCCAGGAGGTTGCGATGGCGATGGACCCGGCAACCCGAGAGTGGCTCGAGGAGAACGACGTCGACGTCATCACCTACGACGACCTCGCCTAGCTCGCCAGCTTTCGCTTTGGGCTCGGCGCCTGTGTGGATGCTTGTCATGCCGCCATCAGCCCGCTTTCGCGTGGATAGCCGGTACGAAGTGGGGGATCGACTGTCAGCTCGCCTCCAGGCTCTCGTCTGAGGCGCGGCCGTGCTCGAAGTGATCCTCTTCGAAGCGGCGGACCCGCTGGGAGAGCCGGGTGAGCTCATCGGGCGTGAGCTCGGGCAGGTGCTCGAGCTCCTCCAGGAATTGCGAGACCGTCTCGCTCTCCCTCGCCTTCAGATACTCGGTGTAGTAGCTCACGACGACACCCGTGATCATGGCCGTGAGCACGCAGGCCAAAATCGTGATGAAGACGGTGACGAGCCTTCCGATGAGGGTCACGGCCGCGTAGTCGCCGAACCCGATGGTCATGGCCGCAACGTAGAGATACCAGAGCGCATCGCCATAGCCGGGGATGCCGGGCTCCATGGCCCAGATGACGAGGGCCGCGAGGGCGTAGATCCAGAGGAAGCTGACGAGCATGGCCGCCGTCCCCGTGTGCTTGAGGATGCCCCACATGCGCTTGAGACGAAACATCGTGCGATTCCTTCGATCGGTGCGGCCCTATTCCCCCAGCCACGACTTGGGCACGGGGAAGAGCGAGCCCACGGCGGCGGCCACGAAGAGGATGGGTGCGCCTGCCAGCGGAAACACCAGGAGCAAGAGAGCCGCGGCGACGAGCGGTTGGCGCATGACCGCGCCCATGAGCGCGGCCGTGACGGCGCAGAGCGAGAAGACGGGGTCGATGCCCGCGATCGCCGCCATGCCGTAGCCGAGCGCGATGCCGGCGAAGATGATGGGGAAGAAATGGCCGCCGTGCCACCCGAGGTTCAGGCACAGCTGGGTAGTCAGCACCTTCACGAAGCACGTGGCGATGAGCACGATGATGGGAAGCGCGGTCCAGGCCTCGGCGAGTTCCTCGGTCTGCGATTCGCCCGCGAACATGGCATAGGGAAGCACGATGCCGGCCAGCCCCAGAAGGCACCCCGCCAGAGCCGCCTTCGCCACCGGGTGCTCGCCCATGGCGGCCGAGATCGTTCGCGCGAGGGCGCCGAAGGGGAAGTACGTCCAGCCGGCGAAGCCTCCCACCAGCATGAGCGGCACCAGCCAGAGGAGCTCCGTTCCGCCGACGGCGATCTCGGAGAAGTGCGGGAGGCCGCCCTCGCCTCCGAAGAGCGAGCCCAAAAGCGCCATCATGCCCAGGGCTCCCGCCACCGCCAGCACATACACGGCGGATTTGAGGCCCTTCGGCACGCCGAGGCGGATCTCGCTCGCCATGCGCGGGCCTTCGGATTCGTCCGCCTCGCCGAGCACCGGCACGACCATGCCGAAGATCGGCGCGGCGAAGATGGCCGAGATGACGGCGGCGGTGCCCGATTCGGCGAGCTCGCGCATCTCGGCGCCGACGAAGCGGAGACGGTCGCCCACCCACGTGCACAGCCCGGCGATGACCCCCGTCAGGCCGGCCTCGGGACCGATGGATCCGCCGAAGAGAAGCGGCAGCAGCGCGCCGAAGAACGACGAGCCCAGATGGTCGTACTCATAGCGGTTCGTCTTCTTCACCTTCCCCAGGACGGTGTTCATGTCCTCGGGATACGCGCCGAAGCGCTTGGCGAAGAGTCCGATGCACACGCCGCCGATGACGCAGAAGACGACGGGGTAGAACACCGCGGGCAGACCGGCGGCTTCCAGGTGCGCGGGCACCACGTTCCACAGAAGATCGATGCCCAGGTTCATCAAGTAGAAGAACGCCCAGCAAAAGGCTCCGGCAAATGCGCCGAAGACGATGGTGAGCAACGCGTAGAGTACCTTCCGCCCCATGGCACCCCTTTCGCCTGCGGCCCGCGCAGCCGCTTCAGCTCCGATCGAGCTCGTGAGAGCTCCGCTCGAGTCTAAACGACAGCGCTGCCGCAGTACGGATCAGACGAGTGGCGCCGCGCCTCACCGCAGATCCTCGGTGCTCTGCTCGAGGACCTCCAGCTGGGCGAGGGTCTTGATCTCGAACATCTCGGGCAGCGCGAGGGCAAAGGGCGCGTGGTAGCGGTTCGTGGCCTTGCCGGTGCCGATGTAACCCAGGATGATCTTTCCGTCCCTCATGGCTGCCCCCTCATCTCACGCCGTGCGTCTCGGTATGCGAAGAGCGCCTCGAGTATCTCCCAAACTCATGCGCTGGAACGTGGAACGACCATCGTGATGCGTGTGGCGGCGCCTGGGACGCCGGCAGGAAGCCCATGTGAGGGAGCACTCGTAAACAGCCGAGTCCGAAGGCTCCCGTCAACGCGACGGGAGCCTTTTGCCAGACGAAACGACGAGGCGATTACTCCTGGACGTCGATGATGACCTTCATCGTCGATTCGCGGTTCTCGTCGATGTAGCGGTAGGCGTCGAGGTAGCGCTCGAACGGGAAGTGCTTCGACACGAGCGGCGCCAGGTGCACCTTGCCCTCCTCGACGAGGCGAATGGCGTCAACGTAGTCGGGGTGCCGATACATCATCGAGGTCTTGAGGTCGAGCTCGTGGTCGTTCAGCACGGCGAGGTCGACGGTGGCCATGCCGGCGAACACCGCCACGAGCACGATGACGGAGCCCTTGCGGGCATTGGCGATGGCCTGGCCCATCGTGACGTTGTTGCCGGCGCAGTCGTAGATGACGTCGGCCTTATCGGGCCCGAACGTCTCGACGAGCGCCTCGCCGAAGTCCTTGTCGCGCGTGTTCACGGCCTCGTCGATGCCGCACTCGCGAGCGATGGAAAGTCTGAGGTCGGAGACATCGGTGATGAGGACCTTGCGAGCGCCGAGGCCCTTGGCCACCTGCGCCACGAGGTTGCCGATGGGGCCGGCGCCGATGACGCAGATGTCGAGGCCGGCGACCTCTCCCACCTGCTTCACCGCGTGCACGGCCACGGCGAGCGGCTCGATCATCGCGCCATGCTCGAACGACATGCTCTCGGGAAGCGGCGTCACCTTGGAGGCGTCCACCGCGAAGTAGCGCGAGGCGGTTCCCGTGGTCTGGAATCCCATGACCTTGAGGTTCTCGCAGAGGTTGTATTTGCCGTGGGTGCAGGGATGGCACTCACCGCAGGTCACCTGGGGCTCGATGGTCACCTTCTGGCCGACGGTGAGATCCTCCACGGCCGAACCGACCTCGACGATCTCGCCGGAGACCTCGTGGCCCTGCGTCACGGGATAGGAGGTGAAGGGATGCTCGCCGTGGTAGACGTGGATGTCCGAGCCGCAGACCCCGATGTTCATGATCTTCACGAGCACCTGGTCGGGCCCGATCTCGGGAACGGGAACCTCGTGGAACTCGATCTCACCCGGTGCCGTCATGACCTCTTGCAGCATCGTCTCGGCCATCGGACGCTCCTCTCCCATCGCCTGCGGCATGCATCTCCTTCGCATGCGGACACTTCGAATCTAGCGCATGGATAACCTGCGACGATCGGCCGCTCGGCCGCGGCCTGCACGGGCGCCCTCGCGGCCGGCCCGGCTCCACGGGATCCCGCCCACCGATCGCGGAGATGTGGTTGGAAGACGATCAGCCTTCCGTATGGTCGACATAGCAGCCTCTATACGTGCCACGCATACCACTATCGCCACTCGGCATTGTACAAACCGGTGCCAAGGCCCCAGCATCCATGGTGGACGAAGGGATCGGCTCGGTCACACGACCATGAGTGAAAGGCATGAAGATGGAGTACACGACCCTCGCAAACGGCGTGAAGATGCCCATGCTCGGCTACGGCGTCTACCAGGTGACCCAAGGCGACTGCCAGCAGTGTGTGGAGGACGCCCTCGCGGTGGGCTACCGCTCGCTGGA
>CANQFP010000019.1 GCA_947599965.1 uncultured Atopobiaceae bacterium
ATGGCCGCCACGGAGTCGCCGCCGCCGATGACGGACTTGCAGTGGTCGTTGGCCGCGATGGCCTCGGCCACGGCCTTCGTGCCGTGCTCGAAGCTCGGCATCTCGAAGACGCCCATGGGGCCGTTCCAGAAGACCGTCTTGGCCTTCGCGATGGCGTCGGCGAAGAGCTTCTCGGTGGCCGGGCCGATGTCGAGGCCCTGCCAGTCGGCCGGGATGGCGTCGGAGGGGACGACCTTGGTCTCGGCGTCGTTGTCGAACTTGTCGGCCACGACGGTGTCGATGGGGAGCAGCAACTCGACGCCGTTCTGCTCGGCCTTCGTCATCATGTCCTTGGCGCGATCGATCCAATCCTCCTGGAGCAGGCTCTTGCCCACCTCATAGCCCTTGGCGGCGAGGAAGGTGTAGGCCATGCCGCCGCCGATGATGAGGGTGTCGGCGGAGTCGAGCAGGTGGTCGATGACGCCGATCTTGTCGGAGACCTTGGAGCCGCCGAGGATGGCGACGAAGGGGCGATCGGGGTCGCCGAAGAGGCCGGTGAGCGTGTCGACCTCGTTCTCCAGCAGGAAGCCCGCCACCGCCGGCAGGTAGGCGGCGGGGCCCACCACGGAACCCTGTGCGCGGTGCGCGGTGCCGAAGGCGTCGAGCACGAAGATGTCGCCGAGATCGGCCAGGGTCTTGGCGATCTCGGGGTCGTTCTTCTTCTCGGCCTTGACGAAGCGCACGTTCTCGAGCACGAGCACCTGGCCCGGCTCGAGGGCGTCGGCGGCGGCCTTGGCCTCGGCGCCGTAGGTGTCGGGCACGAAGGTCACGTCGAGGCCGGTGAGCTCGCGAAGCCTGTCGGCGGCCGGCTTCAGCGAGAGCTTCGGCTCGGGGCCGTCGCCCTTCGGGCGGCCGAGGTGGCTCATGAGGATGACCTTGGCGTTGTGGTCGACGAGGTACTTGATCGTGGGGATCGCGGCCTTGATGCGGGTGTCGTCCGTCACGTTGCCGTTCTCATCGAGCGGCACGTTGAAGTCGACGCGCATGAGCACGCGCTTGCCGTCCACGTCGATGTCGCGGACGGTCTTCTTGGTGAAAGCCATCGACAGGTTCCTCCCTTGGGGATCGTCGGTTGAAAAAGGGACGCGAACGAAGCTCTCGCCTCGCTCGCGTCCCTGGAAGCCCGCGTATGGCGGGCAATCAGCCCGAGTGCGCGAGAAGGCCTACACGAACTTCTCGAAGTACTTGATGGTGCGGACCATCTGGGAGCTGTAGGAGTTCTCGTTGTCGTACCAGGAGACGACCTGGACGAGGTACTCGTCGTTGCCGAGGTCGCAGACCATGGTCTGGGTGGCGTCGAAGAGGGAGCCGTAGGTCATGCCCACGACGTCGGAGGAGACGATCGGATCGGTGTTGTAGCCGAAGGTCTCGGGGTCGGAGGCGGCCTTCATGGCGGCGTTCACGGAGTCGACGGTGATCGGCTGGCCGTCCTTGGACTTCACGACGCAGTAGAGCAGCGTGGTGGAGCCGTCGGCGACGGGCACGCGCTGGGCGGAGCCGATGAGCTTGCCGTTGAGCTCGGGGATGACGAGGCCGATGGCCTTGGCGGCGCCGGTGCTGTTCGGCACGATGTTGATGGCGGCGGCGCGAGCGCGACGCATGTCGCCCTTGCGATGCGGGCCGTCGAGGATCATCTGGTCGCCGGTGTAGGCGTGGATGGTGCTCATGATGCCGGCCTTGATCTCGGCGTAGTCGTTCAGGGCCTTGGCCATGGGAGCAAGGCAGTTGGTGGTGCAGGAGGCCGCGGAGACGATGTTGTCGTCGGCCGTGAGGGTCTCGTGGTTCACGTTGTAGACGATGGTCGGGAGGTCGTTGCCCGCGGGAGCGGAGATGACGACCTTCTTGGCGCCGGCGTCGATGTGGGCCTGGGACTTCGCCTTGGAGGTGTAGAAGCCCGTGCACTCGAGGACGACGTCCACGTTGAGCTCGCCCCACGGAAGGTTCTTGGCGTCGGGCTCCTTGTAGATGGTGATCTTCTTGCCGTCGACGGTGATGGAATCCTCGTCGGACGTCACCTCGTGGGTGCGGGCGTAGTTGCCCTGCATCGAGTCGTACTTGAGGAGGTTAGCGAGCATGGCGGGATCGGTGAGGTCGTTGATGGCGACGATCTCGGTGCCCTCATGCTCGAACATCTGACGGAAGACGAGACGCCCGATGCGGCCGAAGCCATTGATGCCAACCCGTACTGCCATGTGCTCTCCTTTCGACGACCCCGCCGGAGAGCCCTGCTGGCAAGCCCGGCGAAGCCTAGACGATCGACGGCCTAATAGTAGCGCTTGCGTCCGTTGCGTCTCGCCCAGATCCGGCAAGTGAGGAGAACCATCCAGCGCAACGAAGCGACCCGCTTTTCCACGCGCGATCGCAGAGCGTCGAGCGGGCGCTCGGGGCGGTGCTCCACTACCCGCGGGCCTCCTCCACGAGGTCGCGCAGGCGAAGGAGACGGTGGTAGACGGCCGATTTCGAGAGCGGAGGGTCGGCCTTGGCGCCGAGTTCCGCGAGGGAGAGATCGGGGTGGCGCTCCCTGAGCTCGCAAAACTGCGCGAGCGCCGCCGGCATCTTCTCGAGGCCCGGGTGCTCCTTCGCCTCGCGCACGAGCACGAGCTGATCCTGCGCGGCCGAGAGGGCTCGACGCTGGTTCGCGAGCTCGGCGTTCACCACGCGGTTCACGTCGTTTTTGAGCGAGCGCACGACGCGCACGCGCTCGAGCAGCATCATCTTCGACGAGGCGCCCATGTAGGAGAGGAGCGTCGCCACGTCGTCGAAGGACTTCGCGTAGACGACGAAGGCCTGGCGGCGGCGGTTGATCGAGGAGTGGACGCCGACGCTGTCGAGGATCGCCTGGATGCCGAGGGCGAGCGGCTCCCCCTCGCAGACGAACTCGAGCGAGAAATCGCCGTGCGGATCGGCCACGAACCCCGCTCCCATGAACGCCCCGCGCAGGTAGGCGGCGCGCTCGGCAGGACCCTGCAGCTGCTTCCAGGGGACGCCGATGGTCACCCCCTGGCCGAGACTCACGATGCCCATGGTCTCGAGGGCCTCGTCCAGGCCCGGCTGCTCGGCGAGCGAGACGAGGTAGGTGCGGCGGGAGCGGTTGCGCGAGCGATGGAACGAGGAGTCCTCCATGGTGAGGGTCGTCTGGAGGTCGAAGATCCCGTGGGCGAGGCGCAGGAAGACGCGCGCCGCTGCGGGCGTCTCGGTGACGAGGATGAGCGAGTAGGAGCCGGAATCGTGGAACGACAGGTTGCCGGCCACCTTGATGAGGGCCGAGAGCTCGGCGATGGCGCAGGCGCGGGTGGGCCCGTCGATGCGCGCCAGATCCTCCTTCACCTCGGCCGTGAACGACATGGCTAACCCCGGTCTTCGTCGTGCGCGAGCGCTTCGGCGGGCGCCCCGTCCTCGGCGGTGACGAGCGGATCGGCCTTGGCCTTCGGCAGGTCGCGATGGGAGACGCTCACCGCGTAGCCCTGGCCCTCGAGGTAGGCGGCCGTGGCATCGGCGAGCACCACCGAGCGATGCTGGCCGCCCGAGCAGCCCACTCCGATGGAGAGATAGCTCTTGCCCTCGGCCACGTAGCCCGGCATGACGGCGTCCAGAAGCGCCTCCCACGCCCCGAGGAAGGCGCGGGTCTGCTCGTGCTCGAGCACGAAGTCGCGCACGAGGGCGTCCTTGCCCGAGAGCCTGCGCATGGCGGGATCCCAGTAGGGATTCGGCAGGAAGCGCACATCGATGAGGAGGTCGGCCTCGGCGGGCATGCCGTATTTGAAGCCGAAGCTGAAGACGTGCACCTCCATGAGCTGCGTGGCCGAGAGCTCGCTGAAGAGCCGGTTGATGGTGCGCGTGAGCTCGATGGGGCGCAGGTTCGACGTGTCGATGACCACGTCGGCGGCGTCGCGCACGGAGGCGAGCTGGGCGCGCTCGCGGCGGATGGCCTCGAGGTTGCCCTCACCCTCCTTGGCGATCGGGTTGCGCCTGCGCGAGAGCGCGTAGCGGCGGCGCAGCACCTCGTCCGAGGCGTCGAGGAAGAGGAGCGTCACCGAGATCTCGTGGGCCTTGAGCTCGGCGATCTCGTCGAGCAGCTCGTCGAAGAGGCCCTGGCTGCGAAGGTCGCAGACGCAGGCGAGGTGCCGGCCGACGCCGGAGTGGAGGCCCACGATGTCGGCCAGGGGCAAAAGCAGGCTCGGCGGCAGGTTGTCGATGACGTAGTAGCCGAGGTCTTCGAAGACGTGCATGGCGTGGGTGCGGCCCGCACCGCTCATGCCCGTGATGACCACGACGTCGGCCACGGCCAGGCTCTCGGCGCTCGGATCCCTCAGCTCGTCCACGACCCGTCCCTCCTCGATGCCCACGAGGCAAGTCTAGAGCACGAGGTGGCCCTCCCCGCCCTACTCCTCGGTGGGGTTGGTGGGTTTTCCCAGCTCGGCGGACCAGGCGGCGAGGGTCTCGTGGATCTCGCGGGCCACGGCCGCCGGGATGCCGGGTACGGCGGCGATCTCGGCCTCGGAGGCGGCGCGGAGCTTCGCCATGGAGGGAAACGCCCTGCGCAGGGCCTTCTTGCGCTTCGGGCCCACGCCCTCGATCTCATCCAAGATCGAGACGGTCATGGCCTTGTCGCGAAGCTCGCGGTGGAAGGTGATGGCGAAGCGGTGCGCCTCGTCGCGCAGGCGTTTCACGAGGTAGAGCGAGGCGGAGCCGTTGGGGAGCACCACCGGCATGTCGTCCCAGGGCACGATGAGCTCCTCGTCGGCCTTGGCGAGACCGCAGACGGGCACGTCGAGCTCGAGGTCGGCAAGTTGGTTGAGCGCGGCCGTGAGCTGCGGTTTGCCCCCGTCGAGCACGAGCAGATCGGGCCTGCGCCCGAAGCGCTCGTCGGCCATGCGCTCGGGGGCGTAGCGGCGCGCGAGCGCCTCGCTCATGGAGAGGAAGTCGTTGGCCTCGGTGAGCGGCGTGCGGATCTTGAAGCGTCGGTACTGCGATTTGTCGGGCTTGCCGTTGGTGAAGACCACCATGGAGGCCACGGTGTGCTTGCCGTGGATGGTGGAGATGTCGAAGCACTCCATGCGAAGCGGCGGGGCGGGCAGCGCGAGCGCGCTCTCGAGCTCGAGGAGCGCGCGGTTCGTGCGCTCGTCCTCGTAGCCGGTCTTGAGCTCGTGGCGCATGAGGTAGTGGCGGGCGTTGCGCTCGGCCGTGTCGAGGAGCTTCCTGCGGGCGCCGCGCTTCGGCACGTGGAGCTCCACCGATCCGCCGCGCTTCTCGGCGAGCCAGGCGCCGAGGGCCTCGGAGTCGGCGGGCAGGCAGGGCAGCTCCACCGCGTGGGGCACGTCGGAGGTCTGGGCGTAGTAGCGCTTGAGGAAGCCGCTCACGAGCTCGTCCTCGGCGATGTCGAGGCCCTTGTTCAACACGAACTCCACCGAACGCACCACGCGGCCCTCGCGCACCGCGAAGACGCAGACGCCGCAGATCGTCTCCTCGCGGAAGATCCCCACGAGATCGGCGTCCACGCGCTCCCCGAGGATCACCTGCTGGCGATCCTCGAGGCCGTTCACGGCGTCGAGACGGCGCTTGTAGCGGGCGGCGCGCTCGAAGTCGAGGCTGTCGGCGGCCTCGGAGATCTCCTCGGCGAGCGCGGCCTTGAGCTTGGCGCGCCTGCCGGTGAGGAGCCCCTCCACCACGGCAACGTTCTCGGCGTAGGCCTCGGGGCTGATCTCCCCCGCGCAGGGGCCCGGCCCGCGCCCCACGTGGAAGTCGAAGCAGGGGCGCCCCGTGGCCGCCATGGCGAGTTCGACGACGTCGGCATCCTCGGGATGCGCGTCGAGGCGGCGCTTCAGGCGCTTCCATTCGGCGCAGGTGGCCACGCAGAGCGGGCAGACCTTGCGCACGACGTCGATGGCCGCGCGGGCGCTTCGCGCGTCGGTGTAGGGGCCGAAGTAGCGGGTGTGGGGCTTGTGCTTCTCGCGGGTGTATTTGATGGCCGGGAAGACGTCGCCCTCGGTGACGGCGATGAAGGGGTAGGACTTGTCGTCCATGTAGGAGACGTTGTAGCGCGGGTGGTGCTTCTGGATGAGGTTCATCTCGAGGAGCAGCGCCTCGTGCTCGGAGGCCACGGTGATGTAGTCGAAGGAGGCCACCTCGGCCATGAGGAGCGGGATCTTGGCGCGCTCGTCCTCGAGGTTCACGTACTGGCGCATGCGGGCGCGCAGGTTCTTCGCCTTGCCCACGTAGAGGATCTCGCCGCTCTCGCCCTTCCAGAGGTAGCAGCCGGGTTCGGTGGGGACGTTATCCACCTGCTCTTTCAGCGAGGCGAGCTTCCCGAGCCCCTCCGCCATGGCGCACCCCCTTCCCGAAGCGCACGCGGACGCCCGGAGGCGCCCCGCGTCCGTTGGCGATTATGATGGTTCCCCATGCGGGCGACGGCCGCCGAGGTGAGCGCGAGAAGGGATCTCCATGGTCGAAGCGCGTCCCATCCCCATCGAGCAACTCATCGCGGCCGCCCACGAGGCGGGGCTTCGCGTGCCCATCGAGCAGACCGAGCTCTGGGGCGCCTACGAGGAGACCATCGAGGGCCGCGGCCTCTGGGGAAGCTACGTCATCGCCGAGGGCGAGACGCCGCTCGCCTTCGTGACGCTCACCTCCATGGACACCCACGGCTATCGCTACCTGCGATCGCTCCACGGGCCGCTCTGGGTCGAGGCGCCCGACGCCGCTCGGGAGAGCGAGGGCCTCGCCGCGCTCGCCGCCGCGGTTCGCGAGCGGGAGCGCTCGGTGGCGTTCCTTCGCCTCGCCATCGCCCACGAGCTCCCCGAGACGCGCCCCGTGCTCTCCACCGTGCCCTACGACAAGACCGTGGTGATGGATCTCCACGGCGGAGACGAGGACGCGATCTTCGCCGACATGAAGCCCCGCGGGCGCCGCGACGTGCGAAAGGCCCTGCGCGAGTGCCCGGCCGTCTTCGCCGACGAGACCGAGACCGCGAGCGAGGACTTCTCCCCCTACTACGCCGTGATGCAAGAGACCGCGGAGCGCGATGGATTCGTCCCCGCTCCCGCCTCCGACTACCAGGACCTGCTCGACCTCCTCGCGCCCGACCACGCCCGGCTCTTCGCCGGCCGCGTCGACGGGGTCGTGCGCGCCTGGACGCTCGCCACGCTCATGGACGGCTACGCCGTGCGCTACTACGCGGCGAGCTCGAGCGAGACCCGCCGCCAGCACATCCCCGACATGATGATCATCCGCGAGTGCGTGGCGCTCGCCGGCCTCGGCTGCGCCTACTACGACCACATGGGCATAGGCAGCGACTTCTCACCCTCGCTGAGCTCGCTGAACGAGTTCAAGACGAAGTTCTCCAAGGAGGTCGTGGACGTGGCGCCCAACCGGGACCTGCCGCTTCGCAAGAACTTCTACCGCGCGCTCGAGGCCGCCAAGGGGCTGAAGGGTCGCATCGGCCGCTAGCCGCCCAGCTGCTCCTTGAACTTCGACACCTGCCGGCGCTCGTAGGCCTCCACCCAGAGCTTGTGGGCGATGGCGTCCTTGCCGTAGCGCAGGGGCGAGGCCATCTTCCCGGCCCTCTTGAGCTCGCGGACCTCGCCCAAGAGCGCTCGATCGGCCACGTGGCGCCCGAGGACGGCGAAGGGCACGGTCGCGTAGCAGAAGGGCTCGTAGGCCTCTTCGAAGCCGAGCTCGCGGCCGAGTACGAAGCTCTCGACGAGTGGCTCGACGAAGTTCACGCCACCGAGGGCCATGTAGAACGTGTTGCGCCCGGCACGGGCGTTCACCTCGAAGAACTTGTAGGTGCCATCGCGCTCGTCGTACTTGATGTCGAAGTTCGCGAAGCCGCGGTAGCCCGAACCGGCGAGGAGCGCCGTGGCGCCGTCGATGATGGGCTGGACGCGCTCGGAGACGATGCAGACCGGGTTGCCGAGCGCCTGGGGGCTGTGGTCCTGGAGCGCCACGCGACCGCCCGAGACCACCTTCACCTCGCCCTCCGGGTCGCAGAAGCAGGTGAGGGAGCGGATGGCGTCGTCTGCGCCGGGCACGAAGTCCTGGATGATCATCGGATGCTCGTAGCCCGAAGCGGCGATGGCCGCCCAGGCGCTCCTCGCCTCATCGGCGCTCGCGAGCTCGTAGATCTTGCGCTTGCCCGCGAAGTCGATGAGATCCCAGCTCGGCGAGTGCGAGGGCTTCATGATGAGCGGATACGGGAAGCCGTCGAAATCGGGGGCGGCCTCCGCGGGGTTTCGGAGCCAGGTCCTCGGATAGGGCACGCCGCGCTCCTCGCAGAGCTCGTAGAACGCCTGCTTTTGCGTGATGACGTCGAAGAGCTCGAGCGTGGGATAGGGCACGACGAACCACCGGGCGAGCTCGCCTTGGTGCTTGGCGAGGAAGCGCGCCTGCCAGTCGGCCGAGCCCACGAGGAGCCCGAGCTTGCCGGCGGCCTCGATCTCGGAGCCGAGCGCCTTCAGATGGGCCAGGAGCGCCGCCTCCTCGTGCGCATCGGGCACGACACGGTAGTCGACGAACTTCGAGGAGGACGTGATCTTCACGTCGATGTTGGAGACGACCGTGAGCCTCACGCCGTAGGCCTCGTTCAGGCAGCGGGCGTAGCTGTAGGCGAGTACGTCGCCCCCGAGGATGACGGGGGCGAGCCGTGCGGCGAGCTCCCCTTCGTCGAGCCGTGCGTTCGCCATGACGCTCCTTCCGGCGCGTAGCGCTCAGTCGCGGGTGATGAGGCGCCTAGAGCGTAGCAAGAACGATCTGCGCCGCCTCGCGGGCCCGCTCGACGCCCACGTCGGCCGGCAGCGCGAGCGCTCCCGCCGAGAGCCGCGAGGAGACGGGCCAGGCGCCGAAGTCGGCGATGTCGAAGGCCGAGAGCTCGACGCCCGGGAAGAGGAGCGGCCGATACCAGGGCACGGCGTAGAAGCCGCTGGCGCGCACGGCCCCGAGGGCTAGAGCGGCCCGCTCCGGATCGTCGAGGAAGACGGGGAAGCAGACGAGCGGTTGGGGGTGCTCGACGTCGCGCGCGCCGGCCGGGATGGAGAGCCCCTCTGCGCCCGCGAGCGCCTCGGCGAGGGCGGCCACGGTGCGACGCCTGAGCGCGAGGTTCTCGTCGAGGGCGATGAGATCGGCGGCCGCCACCGAGGCGACCCACTCCCCCGGCGCCTCGGGCGAGCGCGCGAGGCCGCCCTTGAGCTCGACGGGGCTGATGGCGGGCTCGCGCCTTCCCTTGGCCGTCCACGAATCGTTCAGCTTCGCGGCGGCCGCGGCGGGGAGATGGTTCAGGATGCGCGTCTGGTTCACGTAGGCGCGACAGGCCTTCTCGAGGGACTTCGGGATCTCCGGCAGGTTCGCGAAGCGCTCGGCGAGATGGGCCCTGAGCTCGGTATCCGCCATGGCCGGGTTCAGCCAGACGGCGCCTCCGAAGCGCGCCGTGGGAAGCAGCTTCTCCACGCCGAAGGAGTGCACCGATACGTCTGCCACGGGCCCCTCGGGGCCTCGGGCGACGCGCGAGGCGCAGTGGGCGCAGTCCTCCACGAGGATCGCGCCCTTCGCGTGCGCGGCCTTCGCGAGGGCCGCCGTGGCCTCATCGTCCACGATGCCGAAGCTGTGCTGGGCCACGACCGCGGAGAAGCACCCGCGCTCGCCTTCCACGGCCCGCGCGGAAAGGGCGAGGAGATCGGCGTCGACGTCGAGGTAGCGGGCCTCGAGCCCGGCCGCGAGGATCGGGTCCACCGCCGTGCAGCAGGTGAAGACCTGCGTGGCCACGGGGTCTCGATGCCCGAGCGCGGCGAGGCCCTCGAAGGCCACCTCGAGGCCGTAGCGAGCCTTGAAGACGAGGTACCAGTCCTCGGGCGACGTGGCCGTGCGAACCGCGAGGACCTCGCGTAGCTCGCGCTCGCGAGCTCCCTCGGTCGGTCTAGGCAATGTAGCCGCAGACGTCGTAGCTTCGCTGCCAGCTGCTGAGCGGCACGATCTCGACGCCGCCCCAGTTCGCGTGGATCATCATGCCGTCGCCGGCGTAGAGGGCCACGTGGTTTCCGCTCATGGCGTTCATGCCGCCGAGCCAGACGAGGAGATCGCCCGGCTGGAGGTTCGAGCGGCTGACGGGCGTGAGGATGGAGCCCTGGCTCGACGCGGAGTGCGGGATGGAGATGCCCGCCTGCGCATAGCACCAGGACGTGAAGCCGGAGCAGTCGAAGGCGACGCCGGGCGAGCTCGCGCCGTAGACGTAGGGCACGCCGAGCTGCGAGTAGGCGGCGCTCATGATGGCCGAGCGCGCCGAGGAGGAGAGGCCGCCGCCCGAATAGGAGGGCTGGCTCGGCTGCGAGGGCTGCGAGGGTTGGCTCGGTTGGCTTGGCTGCGACGGCTGGGAGGGCTGGCTCGGCTGCGAGGGCTGGCTCTGTTGCTGTTGCTGTTGCTGCTCCTGCTGGCGGCGCGCGGCCTCCTCGGCGAGGCGCCGCTGCTCCTCGAGCTCGCGCTGGCGCTTCTCCTCGAGCGCGCGCTTCACCTCGTCGGAGAGGCTGTTCACGTAGGCTTCCTGCTCGGCCTGCTCGGCCTCGAGGTCCCTCACCTGCTGCTGCTTCTGCTCGACGAGGGCCTGCTGATCGGCCTCGAGGGTCTCGAGCTCGTTCTTCTTCTCGGTGAGCTCGGCGCGCGCGGTGTTCACGGCGTCGATGGTGGCGACGCTCTGCTCGTTCAGCTTGTTCAGGTAGTAGACGTTGGAGACGAACTCCTCCACGGAGGTTGAGTTGAGGATGAGCGCGAGGAGCGAGAGCGGGCCCGTCTTGTACTCGTCGCTCACGATGTCGGCGAGGGTGGCCTGGTCTTCCTCGAGCTCGGCCTGCTTGGCGGCGATCTGCGCCTCGGTG
This sequence comes from uncultured Atopobiaceae bacterium, assembly GCA_947599965.1. GTDB lineage: Bacteria > Actinomycetota > Coriobacteriia > Coriobacteriales > Atopobiaceae > CANRLS01. The sequence continues at coordinate 10,899 of CANQFP010000019.1, forward strand.
TCGGCGATGGCGTCCTCGGTCTTCTGGAGCTCCACCTGCGTGTCGTTCAGCTCCTCGCCCGCGGCCATCACCTGTTGGCCGAGGTCGTCGAGCGTGGCACTCGCAGCGTCGAGCTGGGCTTGGAGATCGCTCACCTCGTCGGCGACGGCCACCGGCGCCGCTCCGAAAACGAGCAGCGCCGCCAGGAAGGCGGCGAGGGCGGCTTTCGCGATGTTCGCAACGTTGCGCATAAGACGATCCTCCGCTCCGTGCGTTTGGGCTGCGTTTACGTGCCGAAGCAGGGCTCCATGATGCCGCAACCGGGGGCGTTTGTCATATAGGCGCCCCCGAACGCTCACAAGGCCATCACGCCCCGGCCCCGGCTCGGGGGCGGGGGCGGAGATCGTGCGCTCGGGAAGCGACGGGGCGCGTGTAGCATGGGGGGCATCGAAGCGGCTGGAAGGAGCCCCATGGCGCGCTTGCCCAACGTCGACTGCCACGTGCACAGCGACTACTCCGACGGCGAGGACACCCTGCTCGCGATGGTCGAGGCGGGTGCCGCGGCCCATCTCGACGTCATGGTGATGACCGATCACCTCACGCTCCCCCGCGCCATGGACCCCGCGGCCGACGTCTCCGTGGCCGAGCGCGCCCTGCCCTTCTACAAGGCCGACGTCGTGGCCGCCGATCACATGAGCCGCGCCAAGGGCGGCCCCGAGGTGGTCCTCGGCTTCGAGTGCGATTGGTATCCCGGTTGCGAGGAGAACATCGAGCGCTGGAGCGCCGGCGCGAAGGTGCGCCTCGGCTCGGTCCACTGGATCGACCATGGCTGGCTGGACGACCCCGAGGATCTCTCGCTTTGGGAGGAGCTCGGCGCAAACGAGCTCTGGCGGCGCTACGTCGACGCCTGGTGCGCCGCCTGCGAGAGCCCCGCGAACTTCGACGTCATGGCCCATCCCGACCTCGCCCGGCGCTTCGAGGCCGAGGGCTGGCGGGCGACCATCGCGCTCGAGCCCCTCTACGAGCGCATGGCCGAGGCCGCGCGGAGCACGGGCCGCCGCATCGAGATCTCAACGGCCGGGTTGCGCAAGCCCTTCGGCGACTACTATCCCGCGCTTCCGCTCCTCGAGCGCTTCTTCCGCGCCGGGGTGCCCGTCACGATCGGCTCGGACGCCCACCGCGCGTGCGACGTGGGAGCGGGGCTCGAGAGCGCCCGGGCCTACGCGGCCAAGGTCGGCTACCGCACGCAGGACGTCCCGCACGCGGACGGCAGCTGGGAAACCTGCTCTCTCATCTAACCCCGGCGAAGGTGTTGGATCGGCAGGTTTTCCCGTCCTCGAGAATCCTTCCTTCGGCAATCGAGGAGTCAGGAACGAGCCAAACATCAGCGAGGCTTTTCAGAGTGCCCGAGACCGCGGTCTCGCGGAAGTCCGCCGTGCCGTTGCCATTCACGTCGGACGCCCAGACGGCGAGGACGGTCGTGCCGTTTTTGGGCATGACGAGTCGGTTGCCCTTCACGAGGTAGCCCGTGACCGTGGCCTCGCTCGCGTCCTTGTCGAAGACCGTACCGCGCACGGAGAAGGTCGGAGATGTCGCGCAGCTGGGACATGCCCTGGAAGAGGTGCGCCGCGTAGACGGGCGCGATGACGTCGGAATCGTTCGCGTTTTGCACCGCGTAGACGCGCTCGTGGTCGACGCCGGACGTGCCCTCCAACCACGGCACGCTGCTCGCGCTCTTCCAGAGGGTGCCGCTCGTCCACGGGCCGAGCTTCTTGCCGGAGACGGTATCGCCCGAGCCGATGACCTTCCTGAGGCCGTTGCCGTAGAGCGTGCTGCCGCTGTTGTACGTGCTGCCGAGCTCGTTGGTGCTGAATCAGCGGCGAGCGTTCAGCTCGCCAGCCAGTTCTGAGAGTGACACGCCCTCGGCGTCGAGCACGACCAGCAGGTGGTAGAGGAGATCGGCGGCCTCGTAGCGCACGTGATCGTGGTCGTGGTCCTTGGCGGCGAGCACCACCTCGCACGCCTCCTCGACGACCTTCTTCAGCCGCTCGTCCTCGGGACCCCTGAGGAGCTTCGCCGTGTAGCTCGTCTGCGGATCGGCGCTGCGCCGGCTCTCGATGACGTCCGCGAGGTAGCGGAGGGTTTCGGCGAGATCGCCGTCCTGCACGTTGGGGGTTCGCTCGCCCATGGTTCGCACCCTTTCGAATCAGCCGAGCTCGAGCTCGCGGAAAAAGCAGCTCGTCTGGCCGGTGTGGCACGCGGGGCCGGCGGGCTCCACGAGCGCGAGCAGCGTATCGCCGTCGCAGTCGAGGAGGAGGCGTCGCACGCGCTGGACGTTTCCCGAGGTCGAGCCCTTGTGCCAGAGCTCTCTTCGCGAGCGCGACCAGAACCAGGTCTCGCCCGTCTCGAGGGTGAGCCGAAGCGATTCGGCGTTCATCCACGCCACCATGAGCACGCGCCCGCTCGCCTCGTCCTGCACGACGCAGGGCACGAGCCCGCGATCGTCGAAGCGCACGGCCTCCGCGCCTGCGAGCCCAAGCGGCTCGTCCCTCCAGCCCATCAAGCCTCCCTAGAAGTCGAGCCGCACGCAGATGCCCTGGGAGGCAAGGTACTCCTTGACCTCGCGGATCGTGAACGTGCCGAAGTGGAAGACGCTCGCCGCGAGCACCGCGTCGGCCTCGCCGTCGAGGATGCCCTCGGCGAAGTGCTCGAGCGTGCCGACGCCGCCCGAGGCGATCACGGGAATGGGAACCGCACGGGCCACGGCGCGCGTGAGCGCGATGTCGAAGCCCTCCTTGGTGCCGTCGCGATCCATCGAGGTGAGGAGGATCTCCCCCGCTCCCCGGCGCGCCGCCTCCTCGGCCCACGCCACGGCGTCGATGCCCGTGGCCCTGCGGCCGCCCGCCACGTAGACCTCCCAGCGATCGGCCTCGCCCTCGCGAGGCGCGCGCTTGGCGTCGACGGCCACGATCACGGCCTGGGAGCCGAAGGCCGCCGAGGCGGCGGAGATGAGCCCGGGGTTTTCCACGGCGGCGGAGTTGAGCGAGATCTTGTCGGCACCGGCTGCCACCATGGCCCGCATGCCCGCGAGATCGCGCAGCCCGCCGCCCACCGTGTAGGGGATGGCGAGGCTCTCGCTTGCGCGCGCGGCGAGTTCGAGCGTGGTCGCGCGGTCGTCGGAGGTGGCCGTGATGTCGAGGAAGACGACCTCGTCGGCGCCCTCGGCGTCGTAGAGGCGCGCCTGCTCCACGGGGTCGCCGGCGTCCACGAGGTCGACGAAGTTCACGCCCTTCACCACGCGGCCGCCGTCCACGTCGAGGCAGGGGATCACGCGCTTTGCGAGCATCGCCTAGCCCTCCATCACGGAGATGGCGCTCGCCAGATCCACCGTGCCCTCGTAGAGCGCGCTGCCGATGATCACGCCCTCGAGCACCTCGTCTCCGAGCTCCGCGAGCGCGCGGACGTCGTCCAGGTTCGAGACGCCGCCCGAGGCCACGACGGGGAAGTCGACGATCTTCGCCACCGTGCGATAGGGCTCCACGTCCACGCCGCCCCGCGTGCCGTCGCGCTCCACGTTCGTGAAGACGAGATGGCGAAAGCCCTGGTCGCGCACGCGCATGCACACGTCTGCCATGCCCTGGCCGGCGCCCTTGCGCCATCCGTCCACGCGCACCACGTCGCCGCGGGCGGCCACGTCGGCCGAGAGGGCGTCGCCGTAGCGCTCGGCCGCCTTCCGCGCGAACGCCGGCGAGCGCACGATCGCCGTGCCGAGGGAGACGCGCGCGGCGCCGATGTCGAAGAGGCGCTCGAGGTCCTCCATGCGGCGCACACCGCCGCCGAGCTCGAACGAGACCCCCTCGAGGGCGCAGAGTCCCTCGATGGCGCGGAGGTTCTCGAGCTGGGCCTCGCGGGTCTCGCCGAGTGCGGCCGAGAGGTTCACCACGTGGATCCAACTCGCGCCCGCGTCGGCGAAGCGCTTGGCCACCTCCATGGGCTCGTTATCGTAGACGCGCATCTTCGCGCGCTCGCCTTGGCGCAGGCGCACGACCTGCCCCTCGATGAGGTCGATGGCCGGAAAGACGATCATCCGAACTCCCCTCCGCTTGAGCGTGCCTCCTCGACGATGGCGCAGAAGTTGGCGATGAGCCGCTCCCCCACCGCCGAGCTCTTCTCAGGGTGGAATTGCGTGCCGAAGACGCGCTTGGCGCCCACGACCGCCGGAAACGACCAGCCGTAGTGGGCCTTGGCGAGCACGATGCGCGGGTTCACGTTCGGCTCGAGCGCGTAGGAATGGGTGAAGTAGACGTTGGCACCCCAGGGGATGCCCAGAAGCAGCGGGTGCTCCTCGGCCCCGGGCACGATGTCGAGCGTGTCCCAGCCAACGTGCGGCACCTTGAGGCGCGTCGAGGTGAGCCGCCTCACCTGCCCGGAGAAGAGGCCGAGGCCTGCCCGCACGGGCCCGGTGCAATCGCCCGTGGCGCCCGGCACGCCCTCGTCTCCCAGCTGGAAGAGGAGCTGGAGGCCGAGGCAGATGCCGAGGAAGGGCGTGCCGATGGAGATGGCGTCTTGGATGCCCGCGGCCTCGCCGGATCGCTCGAGGTAGTCCATGGCGTCGGCGAAGGCGCCGACCCCGGGGAGCACGACGGCGTCGGCCATGGCGATCTCGATGGGATCGTCGGAGACGCGCGCGTCGGCGCCCAGGCGCCCGAAGGCCCGAAGGACGCTCGAGAGGTTTCCCGCGTGGTAGTCGACGATGACGATGGCCATGGATGCCCCTAGAGCGAGCCCTTGGTGGAGGGGATGCCCTCCACGCGGGGGTCCATCTCGTAGGCGAGGCGAAGCGCCCGGCCGACCCCCTTGAAGCAGGCCTCGAGGATGTGGTGGGAGTTCTCGCCGGCGAGCTTGCGCACGTGGAGCGAGATGCCCGCCTCGCGCGCGAGCGCCACGAAGAACTCCTGGCCGAGCTCGGTGTCGAAGAGCCCCACCGCCTCGGCGACGATGGGCACGTCCCAGTAGCAGCCGCCGCGCCCCGAGATGTCCACGGCGCAGAGCACGAGCGCCTCGTCCATCACCATCGCCACCTCGGCGAAGCGCGTGATGCCGGCCTTGTCCCCCGCGGCCTCGGCGAGGCAGCGACCGAGGACGATGCCCGTATCCTCCACGGTGTGGTGGGCATCCACCTCGAGATCGCCCGTGGCCTCCACGGAAAGCGAGAGCAGCCCGTGGCGCCCGAAGGCGGAGAGCATGTGGTCGAAGAACCCGACGCCGGTCGAGACGCGCGTGGCTCCTTCGCCGTCGAGGTCGAGGGTGGCGACGATGGAGGTTTCACCGGTCTCGCGGCTCACGGTTGCGGTGCGTGCCATGGCAAATCCTTCGCGCAGATCCTCGCGGGCAAGCGGCCCTAGGCGCCCTCGCCCGCGCATTCCTCCCCTAGGATACGGGCAAATCCCGCGAGGAAGCGCTCGTCCTCCGCGGGCGTGCCGACGCTCACCCTGAGGCAGCCCTCGAGCCCCCTCGCATAGGAGAAGTCGCGCACGAGCACGCTCTCCTCGTCGCGCAGGCGCTCGCGCACCCGGCTCGCGTGGGGCAGGCGCAGGAGGAGGAAGTTCGCCTCGCTCGGGAAGACCTCGACGGGAAGCTCGCAGGCGAGCTCCGAGAGGCGCGCGGCGAGCCGCTCGCGCTCGGCGACGATCGCGGCCACGAGCTCGGCCACCTCTTCCGCGGAGGCGAGCTCGGCGAGGCCGAGCGCCTGCGTGACGGCGTTCACCGAGTAGATCTGGCGCACGGAGGCGAGCGCGTCGATGAGGCCGGGCGAGGCCAGGAGGTAGCCGAGGCGAGCGCCCGCGAGCGAGAAGGCCTTGGAGAAGGTCCTGGCCACGATGAGGCGCTCGGAGCTCGCGAGGAGCGAGACGGCGGAGCTCCCGGGCTCGGCGAAGTCGATGTAGGCCTCGTCCACGAGCGTGACTCCCGCGCAGGTGCGGGCGAGCTCGGCCGTGAAGGCGGGGGAGACGACGTCTCCCGTGGGGTTGTTCGGCGAGCAGAGGATGGTGACCGCGGCGCTTCGGCTCGCCTCCAGGAAGGCAGCCCCATCGAGGGAGAAATCCGCCTCGCTCCTTCGCACCGCGCGCACGGGAGCCCCCACGAGGGCGGCGAAGTTCGCGTACTCCTCGAAGGTGGGCGGCGCCACCACCACCTCGCGGCCGGGGCCGGCGAAGGCGAGGAGCAGGTTGAAGAGGCCCTCGTCCGCGCCGTTGCACACGAGCACCTGGCGAGGCGAGAGCCCGTGGCGCCTTGCGATGGCGGCGCGAAGCTCGCCCGCCAGGGGATCGGGGTAGCGGTTGAGCGCAACGGCATCGAGGGCCGCGCGATGGGCCGCGCGGCGCGCCTCGGAGACGGGCCAGGTGTTCTCGTTGGCCGAGAGGTTCACCTCGGTGGGACGGAAGGCGGGGTCGTAGGGCTCGAGCTCGCGCAGGTCCTCGCGCATGAGCCGCTTGACCTCCTCGGGAAGCGCGGCCATGGTCTCACGCCTCGCCCGTGAGCGAGATGGTGGGAAGGGCGGGAAGCGCCTCGGGCCAGGCGATGGCCGTGAGGTCGGGGTAGCTCGAAGGCGAGCGCCCCTGTGCCTTGGCCAGGCGAAGGCCCGCCGAGAGGCCGTGGGCCCAGAGGCCCTCGGCTTCGGAGAGGAGCTGCGTGGCGGGCGCGTCGGCGACGATGCCCTTCTCGCCGTAGGCCAGAACGGAGCTCCTCACCTCGAAGTCCGAGACCGAGAGCGGCCCCGCGAAGCGCGCCGTGCCTCCCGTGGGCAGGGTGTGGTTCGGGCCGGCCACGTAGTCGCCGAGGGGCTCCGAGCTCCAGGGCCCGAGGAAGATGGCGCCGGCGGCCCTGAGCGCCGGAAGCGTCGTCCACGGATCCTCCGTGTGCACCTCGAGGTGCTCGGGGGCGATGACGTTCACCGCCGCCACTGCGCTCGCCTCGTCTTCGCAGTGGACGATGAGCCCGTTCTCGGCGAGCGATGCGCGGGTGATCTCGGCCCTCGGGCTCTCGGCGAGGATGCGCTCGAGCGCCCCCTGCACCGCCGCCTGGAGCCGACCTGCCGCCCCCGGCTCCTTTCCGTCGAAGAGCACGAGGTAGCAGGCAGCGAGGGGGTCGTGTTCGGCCTGGGCGGCGAGGTCGGCGGCGATGGTGAGCGCGTCGCTTTCCACGGAGGCGTCCTGGAGCACGCAGACCTCCGAGGGACCGGCCACGAGGTCGATCCCCACGTCGAGGGAGACGAGGGACTTCGCGGCCGCCACGTAGGCGTTGCCGGGCCCGGTGATCTTGTCCACGGGCGCGATGGAGCTCGTGCCGTAGGCGAGTGCGGCGATGGCCTGCGCGCCGCCCACGGCGTAGACCTCGGAGACGCCCGCGATCCTGGCCGCGGCGAGCGTCGGCGCTGAGAGCGTGCCGCCTCTCTGGGGCGGCGTGACCATGACGATGCGCCCCACGCCCGCGACCTCGGCGGGCGTGGCGTTCATGAGCACGGTGGAGGGGTAGTTCGCCCTGCCGCCGGGGACGTATATGCCGCAGGAGGCCACGGGGTCCACCTTGACGCCGAGGGTCACGCCGGCCTCGGTCGTGAGGGTGAAGGAGCGGCCCCTCTCGTTCTCGTGGAAGGCGCGGATCTGCTCGTGGGCCTGGGTGAGCGCGGCGCGGAGCTCGGGGCCTATGGCCTCGAGGGCCGCCTCGAGGGCCGTCTCGGGCACGCGGAGCCGCTCGGGGCAGAAGCCGTCGAGCCGCTCGGTCCAGGCGCGCAGGGCCTCCTCGCCCCGCTCGTGCACGTCGGCGACGATCTCGGCCGCACGTTCGCGTACCTCGGCCGGAAGCGTTCCCCGGCGCCCGAGGAGCTCGGTCGAGAGATGCTCGCCCGGACGAAGGACGAGCGTGCGGATGTCGAGCGTGCGATCGGAGCCGGGCATGGGCTGCTCCTTAGGCTCGAACGTCGAGGTCGGCGGCTCGCGCGGCGAGCGCCGCGGCCAGGCCGGCCACCCGGGGATCGGTGCGATAGGCCACCGTCGAGGCGAAGAAGCGCGCCGTGGAGGCGAGGACGTCGTCGGCCACGACCACGAGGTGGTTCTCGCGAAGCGTCGCGCCGGTGGCGGTGATGTCGACGATGCAGTCGGCCATGGAGACGATGGGTGCGAGCTCGATGTTTCCCCTGAGCGTGACCACGTCCGCGGAGAGGCCCTTGGATTCGAAGTAGCGGCGCGTGATGCGCGGGTACTTCGTGGCCACGATGAGGTTCGCCCGGCCGGCGAGCGCGTCTCTCACCTTCGCCACGTTGGCCTCGGGAGCGGCCACGACGAATCGGCAGCCGCCGAAGTCGAGGTCGGTGAGGGTCACGAGGTCGAGCTCGGCCTCCTCGAGGGCGTCCGCGCCGCAGATGCCGCAGTCGGCGCCGCCGTGCGCCACGAAGGCGGGCGCGTCCATGGCGCGCACGATCACGTAGTCGGCGCGCTCGGTGGAGATGAGGAGCTTTCGGCCGGGATCCTCGAGCTCGGAGACGTCGAGCCCCACGGCGCCGAGGAGCGCGCGCGAGCCGGCGGCCAGGGCCCCCTTGGGAACGGCGATGCGAAGCGGGCGCGCCTTTGCGGGGGCGGCGCCCTCCCCCACCTCGAGGGCCTCCTCGATGCGCTCGAGCGAGAGCGCGAAGCCGACGGCGCCGAAGGAGCCGCCCGCAAGCGAGTCGAAGACGGCGTCGTAGCGTCCGCCCGCGGCGAGGCTTCCCGTGAGGCCGGAGACGTAGGCCTTGAAGATGACGCCGGTGTAGTAGTCGAAGGATCCCGCGAGGGAGAAGTCGAGGAGGAGGTGCTCGCGCGCCTCCGCTGAGAGTGCCTCGGAAACGGCCGCGAGCTCGGCGACCACGGCCTCGGCGCGAGCGGCCTCGACGCCGCCCGCGAACAGGAGCTCGCCCAGCCGCTCGAGCACGGCGGCGCCACCTCTCAGCGAGGCGACGGCCGAGATGGCCTCGGCGCGCTCGGGCGCGATGCCGAGGGCGCGCGCCGCGGCCGCCACGGCCACGAGGTCGGATTCGTGGAGCGCCTCCCGGATGGGGCGGCCCGCCTCCCCGGCGAGTCCGGCGGCCTCGAGGATGGCCTCGACCGGCGCCACGGAGCCCACGGCGAGCGTCCAATCGGAAATGCCGAGCACGCCGAGCGCCCGGGCGAGGAGGTTCATGAGCTCGGCTTCGGCCGCACCCCGGGCCCCTCCGATGAGCTCGACGCCCATCTGCGTGAACTGCCTCGGCTCACCCGTGCCGTCGGCGGATTCTCGCACCACCGTGCCCGCGTAGCGCAGGCGAAGCGGCCGCGCCGAGAGGGCCTCGGAGGTGGCCACGAGCCGCGCGATGGGCAGCGTGAACTCGGGCCGGAGCATGAGGAGACGGTCGTCGGTGTCGAAGAGCTGGAACGGCACGCCCTTCAGGCGCCCCGCACGGGCCAACACCTCGCGACTTTCCAGGAGCGGCGGCTCCACGGGCAGGTAGCCGGCATCGGCGAAGACGGCGCGCACCCGCTCCACGAGTCGCTCGCGCAGGAGCGCCTCCTCGGGAAGGATGTCCCTGAAACCGCGAGGTGTCTCGAGCTCCACCGCTAGCCTCCGAGGTAGGCCTTGCGCACTCGATCGTCGTTGGCGAGCTCGGATGCCGCCCCGCTCATCGTCACGTTGCCGGTCTCGAGGACGTAGGCCCGGTCGGCGATGGAGAGCGCCATCTGCGCGTTCTGCTCCACGAGGAGGATCGTCGTGCCGAGCTCGTGGAGGCTCTTGATGATGTCGAAGATCTCCTCCACGAGGATCGGCGCGAGGCCCATGGAAGGCTCGTCGAGCATGAGCAGCTTGGGGTTGCTCATGAGCGCGCGCCCCATGGCGAGCATCTGCTGCTCGCCGCCGGAGAGCGTGCCGCCGCTCTGGTTCTCGCGCTCCTTCAGGCGCGGGAAGCGCGTGAAGACCTTCTCCATCGTGGCCTCGGCCTCGGCATCGTCGCGGGTGAAGGCACCCATCTCGAGGTTCTCGCGAACGGACATGTTGAGGAAGATGCGGCGACCCTCGGGGCAGAGCGCGATGGAGCGGTTCACGATCTTGTGGGCGGGGACGTTCGTGAGGTCCTCGCCCTCGTAGGTGATCGAGCCCTTGCGGGGCCTCAGCAGCCCGGCGATGGTGTTCAGGGTGGTCGATTTGCCCGCGCCGTTGGCGCCGATGAGGGTGACGATCTCGCCCTCGTCGACGTCGAAGGTGATGCCCTTGAGCGCGTGGATGGAGCCGTAGTAGACGTTCAGGTCGTTGACGCTGAGCATGGCCACGACAGATCACGCTCCCTTCGCGCCGGAGCCGAGGTAGGCCTCGATGACCTGCTCGTTGCCCTGGATCTCCTCGGGCGTGCCCTTGGCGATGATCTTGCCGTAGTTGAGCACGGCGATGCCCTCGCAGATGTTCATCACGAGATCCATGTCGTGCTCGATGAGCACGATCGCGATCTGGAACTCGTCGCGGATCTTGCGGATGTTGGCCATGAGGTCCTCGGTCTCAACCGGGTTCATGCCCGCCGCCGGCTCGTCCAGGAGCAGGAGCTTCGGATGCGTGGCGAGGGCGCGGATGATCTCGAGGCGGCGCTGGGCGCCGTAGGGCAGGTTGCCGGCCGTTATCTCGGCCATGTCGGCCATCGAGAAGATGTCGAGGAGCTCGAGGGCCTGCTTGTGGAACTCGTGCTCGGAGACCCAGTATTTCGGGAGCCGGAAGATCGAGGACCACATGCCGCACTTCACCTGGTTGTGGAGGCCGATGGAAACGTTCTCCTCCACCGTGAGGTTCGCGAAGAGGCGGATGTTCTGGAAGGTGCGGGCGATGCCGGCCTGGGCCACCTTGGCGGTGGTCATGCCGTGGGTGTCCACCCCGTCGAGCAGGATCGTGCCGCGCGTGGGCTGGTAGACCTTGGTGAGGAGGTTGAAGACCGTCGTCTTGCCGGCGCCGTTCGGGCCGATGAGGCCCGCGATCTCGGTCTTTCCCACGATGAGGTTGAAGTCCTCCACGGCGTGGAGGCCGCCGAAGTCGATGCCGAGGTGGCGGCACTCGAGCACGGGCGTGGCGTAGAGGTCGCGCTCGGGGACGATGCCGTCGGAGGGAAGCGGCACCATGCGCGTGCGCTCCGATGCCCTCACGCGGCTCTTCGAGGCTCCGGCCTTGGACTGGGCGCGATAGGTGCCGCGGCGCGAGCGGTTGAAGAGGGCCGCCACGCCGTTCGGGGAGCCGGCGGCCTCGGTCTTCCTCTCGACCTCGAGGGCCGCCTCGTCCATCGCGGGCTCGTCGGGGGTCGTGTCCGCCGCCGGAAGATCGGCGTCCGCCACGGGAGCCTCGGGGCTCACGGCGGGCTCGGGCATGCGCTCGCGGAAGTCGTCGGACTCGCCGAAGGTCTTCTCGCCGTGCGTGTTCTTGGGCTCGTCGGCCATCACTCGGCACCTCCCACCACGTCTCCGGGCACTTCCTCACGCTTGCGCAGGAAGGGCAGCTTGGTGGGCAGGTAGTCGAGGAAGCGCTTCACCGCGGGCACGTTGGGCAGCACCATGACGGCGATGAGCACGATGGCGTAGATGAGCATGCGGTACTCGCTCATGAAGCGCAGCACCTCGGGCAGCACCACGAG
>CANQFP010000020.1 GCA_947599965.1 uncultured Atopobiaceae bacterium
CCCACCGCCGAGAGCTTCGCCGGTTGGCAGAACTTCATCACGGGCGTGACCTTCGGCAACTACAACTTCTGGCTCGCCGCGTGGTACAGCGTCTTCATCACCGTGGTGTCGAGCGCGCTCATCCTGCTCTTCACCTCGATGGCGGCGTGGTACATCGCGCGCGTCGATTCGATCTTCTGCAAGATCGTCTACTTCCTCTGCATCTTCTCGATGGTCGTGCCGTTCCAGATGGTGATGTTCACCCTCTCCAAGACGGCGGACACGCTGAAGCTCAACACGCCGTGGACGATACCCATCGTCTACCTCGGCTTCGGCGCCGGCTTGGCCATCTTCATGTTCGTCGGCTTCGTGAAGAGCATCCCGCTTGAGATCGAAGAGGCCGCGGCCATCGACGGCTGCAACCCCGTCCGCACGTTCTTCAACGTCGACGTGCCGATGCTGCGCCCGACGATGATCTCCGTCGGCATCCTCGAGATCATGTGGGTCTGGAACGACTACCTCCTGCCGTATTTGGTCCTCGACATCAACGAGTACCGCACGATCCCGATCCACATCCAATACCTGAAGGGCTCCTATGGAACCGTCGACCTCGGCGCGACCATGGCGCTCATCCTCATGGCCATCATCCCGGTCATCGTCTTCTACCTCTGCGCCCAGAAGTACATCATCGAGGGCGTGGCGGCCGGCGCCGTGAAGGGCTAGGAAACCTCGCATGAAACGATCCTCAGGCATCCTGCTTCCCGTGACATCGCTGCCCTCTCCGCATGGCATCGGCACGCTCGGCAAGGATGCGCGCGATTTCATCGACTTCCTGTCCCAGGCCGAGCAGGCTTGGTGGCAGGTGCTGCCCGTGGGGCCCACGAGCTACGGCGATTCGCCGTATCAGAGCCCGTCGGCCTTCGCCGGCAACCCGTATCTCATCGACCTCGACGAGCTCGCTTCCGACGGGCTCCTCGAAGAGGGGGAGATCGAGGCGTGCTCGTGGGGCGACGATCCCGGGTCGGTGGACTACAAGGCCCTCTACGACAACCGCATGAACGTCCTGCACAAGGCGTGCGAGCGCGGCTGGGATCGTGATGAGGAGGCCGTCGAGGCCTTCGTCACCGAGAACAGCTGGATCCACGACTACGCGCTGTTCATGGCCGTGAAGCGTCACTTCGGCATGGTCTCCTGGATCGAATGGCCGGAGGAGGAGATCCGCCTCCACAAGGCCGACGCCATCGCGCGCTACCAGGAGGAGCTCGCCGACGACGTGCGCTTCTACACCTACGTGCAATACCTGTTCTTCTCCCAGTGGGAGGAGCTGCGCGCCTACGCGCACGAGAAGCAGGTCGGCATCATCGGCGACCTGCCCATCTACGTGGCGCTGGATTCGGCCGACGTCTGGGCCGATCCTTCAAGCTTCCAGCTCGACGACGAGAACTATCCCAACGAGGTCGCGGGCGTTCCGCCCGACAAGTTCTCCGCCGACGGCCAGCTCTGGGGCAACCCGCTCTACAACTACGAGGCCATGCAGGAAGACGGCTACAGCTGGTGGATCCGGCGTCTCGCCGGCGCCGCCAAGCTCTACGATGCCGTGCGCATCGACCACTTCCGAGGTTTCGAGAGCTACTGGGCGGTGCCCTACGGCGAGACCACGGCGCGCGTCGGCCGCTGGGTGAAGGGCCCCGGCATGAAGCTCCTGGGCGTGCTCAAGGCCCACTTCCCCGACCTCACGGTCATCGCGGAAGATCTGGGCTACCTCACACCCGAGGTGCAGCAGATGGTGCTCGATTCCGGGTTCCCCGGCATGCAAGTGCTCGAGTTCGCGTTCGATGCGCGCGACGGGGCGGGCGAGCTGCCCTACACCTACAAGCGCAACTGCGCCTGCTACACCGGCACGCACGACAACGTCCCCATCATGGGATGGGTGAACGAGGCCGATCCGGGCGACGTGTCCTGGGCTCGCCGCTACTTCGCGTGCAAGGACGACAGCGAACTCAACTGGGCGTTTCTCCGCGGCGGAATGGAGAGCGTCGCCGATTTCTTCGCGGCGCAAATGCAGGATTACCTGGGGCTCGATTCGTCGTCGCGCACGAACACCCCGGGCATCCTCGGCGGCAATTGGCAATGGCGGCTTCTGCCCGGTCAGCTCACGACCGAACTTGCCAATCGCATCGCAGATATGACGCGACTTTATGGAAGGAGCGCGAAACACCAATGGCAGAAGTAGTCCTCGAGCATATCGAGAAGATCTATCCCAACACCGAGCCGAAGAAAAAGAAGAAGCCCAAGAAGGGCCAGCCGGCCGAGCCCGAGAAGAAGTCCAACCTCAAGATCACCGACGAGGGCGTCGTCGCCGTCGAGGACTTCAACCTGAAGGTCGCCGACCGCGAGTTCGTCGTGCTCGTCGGCCCCTCCGGCTGCGGCAAGTCCACGACGCTGCGCATGGTGGCCGGCCTCGAGTCCATCACCCGCGGCACGCTCACCATCGACGGCGTGGAGATGAACGATGTGGCCCCGAAGGACCGCGACATCGCCATGGTCTTCCAGAACTACGCCCTCTACCCGCACATGACCGTGCGCGACAACCTCGCGTTCCCGCTGAAGCTGCGCAAGGTCGATCCGCAGGAGATCAACAAGAAGGTCGAAGAGGCCGCGCAGATCCTCGGCATCACGCAGTTCCTCGATCGTAAGCCCAAGGCCCTCTCCGGCGGCCAGCGTCAGCGCGTGGCCATCGGGCGCGCCATCGTGCGCGAGCCGAAGGTGCTCCTCATGGACGAGCCGCTGTCGAACCTCGACGCCAAGCTCCGCAACCAGATGCGCGCCGAGATCATCAAGCTCCGCCAGCGCATCAAGACCACCTTCATGTACGTGACGCACGACCAGACCGAGGCCATGACCCTCGGCGATCGCATCGTCATCATGAAGGACGGCATCGTCCAGCAGATCGGCACCCCGCAGGACGTCTACGATCACCCGGCGAACATCTTCGTCTCCGGCTTCATCGGCGTCCCGCAGATGAACTACTTCAACGCCGACCTCAAGAAGGATGGCGACACCTACAGCGTGCTCGTCGAGGGCGTCACCATCGAGCTTCCCGAGGACAAGCAGCAGCGCCTCCGCGAGAACGGCGTCGAGCCCCAGCCGATCACCCTCGGCGCTCGCCCCGAGCACGTCTCCATCGACGACGGCAAGGGCGATCAGTCGCACATGCTCTCCGGCATCGTCGACGTCTCCGAGATGATGGGCTCCGAGGTTCACCTGCACCTGAACGTCGACGGCCAGGACGTCATCGTGATCGTGCCCACCACCGACGTGAACTTCACGTTCGAGAAGGGCGCCCTGGACGTGGGCAAGACGGTGAAGTTCACCTTCTCCGGCGCCGTCGTGCACCTCTTCTCCAAGGAGACCGAGGAGAACCTCGAGTACAAGAATCAAGAACAGCACACGTTCGATCTCTAGGTCGAGCTGCGGTGCTGCGGATGCACCTCATCTAGCCACGATCTCGGGGGCTCACGTACCCAAGTACGCCACCCTCCCAAGTTCGCTTGGGAGGGTGGCTCGTGTCATAGACCTGCACATCATTGCTTTCACAACAACCCACTGGGTTGTTGTGCCCCCGAGATCCTCTCCATCTGAGGCACCCCAGGGCACCTCGCCGGCGTTTCGACCGTTCGTTCGGCACGGCGAGCCGAAACACGCTTACTAGTAGAGGTGCCCGGCTGAAGTGCGGGCCCTTTTGTGTGCGCGGGGGCGGCGTGTTGTATGATGGGACCGTTGGCGAGGGTCAGGATCCTATCGTCACAGAGACGGGTTGTGGCTCAGCTTGGTAGAGCGCTCGGTTCGGGACCGAGAGGTCGCTGGTTCAAATCCAGTCAACCCGACCAGCCAACGCACGAGGTCGGAGGCGCGTGCCTCCGGCCTCGTTTTGCGTTTCGCGGCGCTCGGCTACCATGGGGGTTCGCCGAGATCGGCTGGGCGGATACCACAGGGGAGGTGGCGATCGTGCGGCGACCTGAGGACATCGCGTGCGTATTGTTCGACTTTGATGGCGTCATCGCCGATACGGAACCCATCGGCCTCGACCTCGACCGGGCGGCCTACGCCGAGCTCGGCGTGGACATGTCGCTCGAGGACGCCAAGCGCATCATCGGCACGGACGGCTACGGCATCGTGGCCACGCTCTTCGCCGAGCACGGCCGCCCCGATCTGCGCCCCGAGGATTTCCGCGCCGTCCGCGAATCGACGGACACGATCTATCGCACGCTCCTCGAGGAGCCCATGCCCGGAGCTCGCGAGGCGCTCGACGCCCTCAAGGCGCTCCCGCCCAAGGTGGGGCTCGTCTCGACCACGCTCGCCCATAACCTGCTCTTCGCCCTCGATCGGCTTCGGCTGCTCGGGTTCTTCGACGCGATCGTCGGTGGCGACATGGTCGAGCATCGCAAGCCCGCGCCCGATCCGTGGGTGAACGCCCTCGGCTACCTCGGCATCGATCAGGCGAACGCCATCGCAGTCGACGATTCCCCCACGGGCATCGAGTCGGCCAAGCGCGCCGGGCTCTTCGTCATCGGCTTCAAGGGCGGCGGCATCGATCAAGACACCTCCGCCGCCGACGTGGAGGTGGCGGACTTCGCCGAGCTCACGGAGCTGCTCTCCGGTTGGGTCACCCGTGCCTGAGCTCGAGGAGAAGAGCGCTCCCGCGGCTCCCACGAGCGGATGGCGGCGCCTGCTCGATTCGCCCACCGCGAACAAGCTCGCGCTCCTCTGCGCGGCCCTCATCTGGGGCTTCTCGTTCTTCGTGGCCAAGGACGTCACCGACGCCATTCCGGTCTTCTGGCTGCTCGCGCTTCGCTTCGGCATCGCCACTGTCGTCACCTTCGCGGTCTTCTGGCGCCATCTCGTCGAGCATCTCGACGCGCCCACCATTCGCGCCGGAGTGGTGCTCGGGCTCTGCGTCTGGGGCGCCTACGCCTTCCAGACCGTCGGGCTCGTCTACACGACACCCGGCAAGAACGCGTTTCTCACCGGCGTCTACGTCGTGCTCGTGCCCTTCGTGGCGTGGATCTTCCGCATGGGCAGGCCTCGCGGGCACGATCTCGTGGCGGCCGGCCTCTGCCTCGCCGGCATCGGCTTCACCGCGCTCTCCACGGGGCTTTCCATGGGGCTCGGCGATGCGCTCACGCTCGTCTGCGCGATCTTCTACGCGCTGCAGATCGTCGTCGTGGGCAAGATGGGTCGCGAGCTCGACGTCTGGGCGCTCACCATCTGGCAGTTCTTCGTGATGGCCCTCTGCTCGATGCTCGTCATGCCCTTCGAGGCCGCGCCCGCGGCGGACGTGTGGACGCCGGCGCTCATCTGGCAGCTGCTCTTCCTCGGCGTCATCTGCTCGTTCGTCTGCCTCGGCATCATGAACTACGCGCTCACGAAGATCCCCGTCGCCGAGGGTGCCCTCATCTCCTCGATGGAATCGCCCTCGGGCGTGTTCTTCAGCGTCATGGCCGGGCGCGAGACGCTCACCGCGCGCATGGTGTTCGGCTTCTGCCTCATCTTCTGCGCGATGGTCATCTCCAACGCCTGGGATAGCATCGTGGAGTGGTGGCACCGTCGCGCGGCACCCGCCTCGAGCTAGCGCACATGCCGGGAAATGTGAGGGAGATCCCATGGCCAGCTTCAGGAACGACTACTCCGAGGGAGCGGCGCCCGAGATCCTCGCCGCCCTCGAGGCCACGAACCTCGAGCAGACCGTCGGCTACACCGAGGGCGACCCCTATTGCGAGCGCACCAGAGCACTCGTGCGCGAGCTCGTCGCGCGCCCCGAGGCGATGGTGGAGTTCTGCATCGGCGGCACTTCGGCGAACCTCATCTGCGTGAACGGCCTGCTTCGCGATTGGGAGGGCGTCATCTGCGCCGCCGATGCCCACATCAACACCCACGAGACGGGTGCCGTCGGTGCCACCGGTCGCACGGTCCTCGCCACCGCCGATTCCGATGCCTTCCTCTCCGTCGAAGAGGCCGAGCGCGTTTGGCGGCGCCAGACCTCCACCGGACGCCACATGACCCTTCCCCGTCTGCTCTACCTCACCGACGCCACCGAGTTCGGCGGCGTGTGGACCCGGGGGCGCTTCGATGCCATCTGCGACTGGGCGGACGAGCACGATTGCGCGGTCTACGTGGATGGGGCGCGTCTCGCAAACGCCTTGGCGGCGCCCGGCGCCGATCTCTCGCTCCACCACATCGCCCGCCGCGCGGCCGCCTTCACCATCGGCGGCACGAAGAACGGACTTCTCTTCGGCGAGGTCGTCGTCATCAACCACCCGCGCCTGAAGGAGGCGTTCCCCTACCTGCAAAAGGAGCGCGGCGGCCTCCTCGCGAAGGGGCGGCTTCTCGGCGTGCAGTTCGAAACGGCGCTCAAGGACGGCCTCTGGCTTCGCCTGGCCTCCCATGCGAACGAGATGGCGCTCGCCATCCGAGCCGGCCTCGAGGAGCTCGGATTCACACCCTTCAGCGATTCCACGTCCAACCAGCAGTTCTTCACCGTGCCCGCGGTGACGGGCGAGCGGCTGTGCGAGGCGTTCGGCTGCGAGGTCTTCGACAAGCTGCCGGACGGACGCTGGGTCGTGCGTTTCGTGGCCAGCTGGGCGACGCAGCCGGCGGACGTGGAGGCGGTGCTCGCCTTCGCGAAGGCGCTCGGATGACGGTGTAAACGGGAGTACTCGTGGAGATGCCGTCCCGCGAAACCTCGTGCGAGTGCGGCTGGCTATCCTGTAGATTGAAACCGATTCGACGGGCGGGTCCGTCGACGTGACCGCGAAACGTTTGGAAAGGTGGCAGCTATGGGTGTTCGCGCTGATGAGGCTCTGGAGCTCGAATTCGACGATCTCGCCGATTACCTCCGTAACAACCATTCGGCCTACATGGAGGTAAACGGCAATCTCTACTACCTCACCGACGTGAACAAGCACTACTGGCGCGCGCAGGACACCACCAAGCTGAACGAGAAGAACCACTACTGCGACTGCTCCGATATCGTGAGCAACATCGACGAGTTCGTGGGCGCCGTGCCCGTGGTGGACGGGGCGTCCATCAAGGAGCTCTTCGATGACGCGACCTTCTACGCGAGCGTGTAGCCGCGCACACCATTCGCGCTTCCGCTGGAAAACGGGCGTTCCGAGGCTTCGGAGCGTCCGTTTCGCGTAACGGGGGGTGCTGCGCCCCGCGAGCGAGCGTCAGCGCGGGGAGCGCTCGGCGTGCCGCCGCTCCATGGTGCCGAGGTACTTCAAGAGGTTCTCGTTCACGTGGCCGAGCAGGGTGTAGAGCGTGCTGCGCTCGTCGTTCGAGAGGCCGCCACCGCCCGCCTCCACGGCCTCGCCCACGCGAATGCCGAGGTCGAGCGCCAGCTCGCGGCCGCGGTCGGTGAGCTCGAGCTTCACGTTGCGGTGGTTCTGGCTCGTCGGATCGCTCGCGATGACGCCCTTCTCCGTGAGGTCCTGGACGGCGCGGGAGATCGTCGCCTTGTCCTCGCCGCAGAGCGTGGCGAGGCGGCTCTGGGTGAGCCCCTCCTCCTCCAGGTTCAGGTGGAAGAGGATCATCACGTGGACGCCGCGCAGCCCCATCTCGCGCATCTCGAAGCCCTTGATGCGGCGGATCGAGCGGTTGAGCTGCGCGATGAGGGTGACGAAGAGATCGAAGCGCTCGGAGACGGTGCGCACGTGCTCGAGCTCGAGTGCAGCGCCCGCCCGGGAGTCGAGGGCGAGCTCGCTCATGGGCGCACCGTCTCGTCCTCGGCGCCGTCGAGCACCACGTCCGCGAGTTCGGAGGTCGTGCCGGAAAGCCCGTCCCAATCGGTGCCGCGATCCTTCAAGAGCTCGCCGATCTCCTCGCGATAGGGGTTCTCCGTGGCGTCTTTGAAGGGGGAGCGCCGCTGGTAGGCCTTGATCATGCCCTGGGCCTTGCGAATCCCGAGGAGCGTGCCCGGGCCGGCGACGCAGCCGCCGGGGCAGGCCATGCCCTCGAGCAGGTAGCCGTTGTAGGCGCCCTTCTCGGCCCGCTTCATCATCTCGCGGCAGTCGTCGAGGCCCTCGGCTCCCGTGATGGGCACCTCGCGCTCGGGATGCGTGCGCTTGACGGCGTTCACGACCGCGTTCGCCACGCCGCCCGCCACCGCGAAGCCGCGCGCGTCGGCCGAGGCGTCCTCGAAGTCGTCTCCCACGGGCTCGGAGATCTTCGTGTACTCGATGCCCTTGGCCTCGAACATGCCCGCCACCTCCTCGAAGGTGAGGACGAAGTCGACCTCGGAGCGCACGCTCGTGCGCATGGCCTCGAGCTTCTTCGCCGAGCAAGGTCCGACGAAGACGATCTTGGCCTCGGGATGGCGCTCGCGGACGAGCCGCGCGGTGAGGGTCATGGGCGTGAGGGCCATGGAGATGCAGCCGGCGTGCTCGGGGAAGTCCATCTTGGCCATGGAGCTCCAGGCCGGGCAGCAGCTCGTGCCCATGAAGGGCAGCCTCTCCGGCACCTCGTCGAGGAAATCCTCGCTCTCCTGGAGCGCGCAGAGGTCGGCGCCGATGGCCACTTCCGTCATGCCGGAGAACCCGAGCTCCCGGAAGGCGGCGCGAAGCTTGCCCACCTCGCCGCGCCCGCCGTACTGGCCGACGAAGGCCGGCGCCACGCAGGCGATGACCTCGGCGCCGCTGCGGATGGCGGCGATGACCTGGAAGAGCTGCGATTTGTCGGCGATGGCGCCGAAGGGGCAGTGCACGAGGCACTGGCCGCAGGAAACGCAGCGGTCGTAGTCGATCTCGGCGCGACCCTGGTCGTCCGAGCCGATGCAGTGCATGCCGCACGCCTCGGCGCAGGGGCGTTCGCGGTGGATGATGGCGGTGTAGGGGCAGACGTTGAAGCAGCGTCCGCACCGGATGCACTTCTCCTGGTCGATGTGGGCCTTGTGCTCGACGAACGAGATGGCGCCGGTGGGGCAGATCTCACGGCAGGGGTGCGCGAGGCAGCCCTGGCACTGGTCGGAGATGACATAGGAGTGCTCGGCGCAGGCGTTGCACGCGAACTTGATGATGTTGATGAGCGGCGGCACGTAGTAGGTCTCCGGCTTCAGCGCCTCCGCGATGCCGTCGGAGATGCGGCTCGGGCGATCGACGGGCGAGAGCGGCAGGCCCATGGCGAGGCGCACGCGCTCGGAGACGATGGCGCGCTCGAGGAAGACGCTCTCGCGATAGGTGGCCACGTCGCCGGGGATGATCTCGTAGGGGATCTCGTCGATCCAGCCGTAGTTGCCCTTCTCGGCCGTGTAGCCCAGCCGGGCCACCTCGGCGAACACGCGGCGCCGGATGGCGGTGAGGTTCGTGTAGATGCCCCGCATATCGGCCATGGGTGCCCCTTCGCGCTCGTGTGATCTCCCGTGCTTTCGAGTATAGGGCGCGAGAGTCACGAGAATTCAGGTAGATCCACCGAACGACAACTGGGTGCTCCCGGTATGTGGCAGGTAGATCCGATACGTGTCAGCGAGGTGCTCTGTGGTGCCCGAGATGCGGGGCAGGGTGATCCGCCAAACGACGGGGTGCCTACGCGCGACCCCGGCGCTCGAGCCACGGCAGAAGAAACTCCGCAGCTCGATCCGGATACTGCAGGTAGAGCTCGTTTCGATGGAGGTCGCGCTCGACGTCGAGGGTGGCGCCGGGAATGGCGCGGGCAAGCGTCTCGCCGCTCTCGCGCCGGGGGCCGGATTGGAGCCCGGCGCAGGTCACGCGCACCGGGCAGGTGATCGCGCGGATGTCTTCGGGCGGGCGCCAGTTCTCCACCGCGAGGGTCTGGGCGCGCACGGTCTCCTTCGGGGTGGCCTGGGCGTCGCGCACGAAGACGTCGAGCATGGCATGGGGAATGCCGTAGGCGTCGAGCTGGCTCTTCGCGTAGCGGGGGCGCTTGGCGATGAAGCGCCAGAAGGCCCCGTTCATCCACGCCGAACCCTTCGAGCCGGGGCTCTCGACGCAGAGCACGTCGCCGAGCACGGCGCATTCGGCGACGCCGCTGTCCTCGCAGAGCGCCTCGACCGCCACCTGGCCGCCGAGCCCCACGCCGATGATGGCGCGGAGCCTGCCGCCCGCCACGTGTTCGCCCACCCAGCTCGCCACCTCGCGGCCCTCGGCTTCGACGGAAGTGAACGGGCGCGTGTAGGCCTCGCCGTAGCCGTCGTGGCCGGCGAGGACGCAGAGGTAGTCGGCGGTCAGGCGCTTGGAGAGCGGCGCCATCGCCCACCACCCGGCCATCTCGGGCCCGAGGAGGAGCACCGTCGGCCCGACGGGGTTGCCTATCTCGTGGAAGACCATCGCGCACGCCGTCCGCTAGAGCTCGGCGAGCGCCGTGCGAACCGTCTCGGGGATCGCGCCCAGGGTCGCGGCCGTCTGCTCGTGGGAGGCCATGTTGCGAAGGGTCGCCTCGCCGCGTTCGAGCTCCTCCGGGCCCACGACCACGCAGAGGACGGCGCCGAGTTTGTCGGCCTGCTTGAACTGCGACTTCAGCGAGCGACCCTGGTAGTCGGCCTCGGCGCGCATCCCCGCGCGGCGAAGGGCGAGGCAGAGGTCGAAGACCGCCTTCCGCACGGCGCCATCCTTGCCCGCGGCCGCCACGTAGACGAGGGGCTCCCCCTCGAAGGTGAGCTTCGCGCCGAGCGCTTCCGCCGCGAGCAGCGTCCGCTCGAACCCGACGGCGAAGCCGATGCCCGGCGTGGGCCGGCCGCCCATGAGCTCGACGAGCCCGTCGTAGCGCCCGCCGCCGCCGATGGCCGACTGGGAGCCCACGCCGCCGCGCGCCTCCACCTCGAAGACGGTGCGCGTGTAGTAGTCGAGGCCGCGCACGAGGGTCGGAGCCTCCTCGAAGGGAACGCCGGCCACGTCGAGCAACCGCTTGACCTCGGCGTAGGCCTCCGCGCAGTCCTCGCAGAGGTGGTCGGTGATCTTCGGCGCGTCCTCCATCACGCGGGCGCAGCCGGGATTCTTGCAGTCGAAGGCGCGGAGCGGGTTCGTGTCGGCGCGCGCCACGCACTCGTCGCAGAGCTCGCCTGCGTGATCGAGCAGGTAGCCGCGCACGAGTTCACGATAGGCGGGGCGGCACTCTGCGCAGCCCATCGAGTTCAGCCGAAGCCTGAGCGCCTCAGCCGGCAGCCCGAGCGCGGCGTAGAAGTCCATGAGCATGATGATGAGCTCGGCGTCGAGCACGGGATCGTCCGAGCCCAGCACCTCGGCGCCGATCTGGTGGAACTCGCGCAGGCGCCCGCGCTGCACGCGCTCGCCGCGAAACATCGAGCCCGCGTACCAGGCCTTCACCGGAGCGCCGCCTTGGGGCACGAGGTCGTGCTCGATGGCGGCGCGCACGAAGCCGGCCGTGCCCTCGGGCCTGAGCGCGAGGCGCTGGCGGGCCTTCAAGCCGGCCTCGCTGCCCTCCTCGAGGGCGCGCGTGAGGTTCGTCTGGGTGATCGCGCGGAACATCTCCTTGCGCACGACGTCGGTCGTCTGGCCGAGGCCGCGCGAGAAGACGTCGAGCTGCTCCATCATCGGCGTCTCCACGGGGCTGAAGCCCCAGCGACCGAAGAGCTCGCCGGCCGCAGACCGCATGGCGAGCCACGCGGCCTCACGGGCGCCGAGCAGATCCTCGGTGCCCTCGGGTTTTCGAGCCTGCGCTCGCTGCGCCATCAGGCCTCCTCGCCGTCGGCCGGGCAGATCTCGAAGACCCAGCCGAAGGGATCCTCGATCGAGCCGCCCTGGATGCCCGTGAGCGTCTCGCGCAGACGCCCGAGCACGGGTCCGATCTCGTCAGAACCGCCGTTGAAGACGATGTCGCCCTCGTAGTCCGACACGCTCATCACCGGCACGATGACGGCCGCCGTGCCGCAGAGCCCGCACTCCGCGAACTCGCCGAGCTCGGCGTAGGCCACGGGGCGCTCGATGACCTCGAGGCCGAGGAGCTCGCTCGCCACGCGGATGATCGAGCGGCGGGTGATGGAGGGCAGGATGGAATCGGTCTTCGACTGCGGCACCACGAGCCGGCCCTCGGCGTCGACGAGGATCATGTTCGCGCCGCCGGTCTCCTCAATGTAGGTGCGCGTGGCGGCGTCGAGGTAGAGGGCCTCGTCGAAGCCCTGGGCATGGGCCATCTCATAGGGCCAGAGGCTCATCGCGTAGTTGAGGCCGGCCTTCACGGCGCCGGTGCCGTGGGGCGCGGCGCGGTCGTAATCGGAGACCACGAGCCGGATGGGCGTCACGCCGCCCTTGAAGTAGGGCCCCACCGGGGTGACGAGGATGCGGAACTCGTAGGCGTCGGACGGGCGCACGCCGAGGGTTTCGCCGATGCCGATCATGAAGGGGCGCACGTAGAGCGCGGCGCCGCTGCCGAAGGGCGGCACCCAGCTCGCGTTCGCGGCGACCGTCTCGCGCACGGCCTCGACGAACCGCTCCTTCGGGAAGGGCGGCATCACGAGGCGCGTGGCCGAGCTCACCATGCGCGCCGCGTTCTCCTCCGGACGGAAGCAGACGATGCGTCCGTCTTCGGTGGTATAGGCCTTGAGGCCCTCGAAGACCTCCTGGCAATAGTGGAAGATGTTCGCGCATTCGGACACGCGAATGGTGTGGTCGGTGGTGAGGGAACCCTCTCCCCATGCGCCGTCCTCATAGCGGCACGTATAGCTGTAGCTGCAGGGTTGGTAGGCGAAGCCGAGGGTTTCCCAGTCGAGGTCCTGCTTTTCCATAATGCTCCTCCGAGGCTCGTGGCGGGCCGCCTCGTCGCACCCGTCGAGATCGCCGAACAGTATAGGGCGGCCTCGGGGCGGGGCCGAGGCACCGCACGCGGTCGTAACCAACGCGAACCACGCGCCCGCATGAGGGCGAGGGCCCCACGCCCGCGAGGCGACCTCGCGTCTAGCCGAGAAGCAGGGTCTCGAGCTCGCCGACCGTGCTCGCGAACACGCGACCGCCGGCGTCTTCGAGCTGCGCTTTGCTGCGATAGCCCCAGGTGACGAGGATGAGGGGGAGCCCCGCCGCGCCCGAGGTCTTGATGTCCACCTCGGAATCGCCCACGTAGACGGCCTCGCGTGCGCTCGCGCCCATCTCGCGGAGCACGATCGCCACCATCGCCGGATCGGGCTTGCGCGGCACGTCGTCGCGCTGGCCGATGACGGCGTCGAAGACGCCGGGGAAGTTGAGCTCGGCCAGGCGACCCGCCTCGCGATCCCCCTTGTTGGAGACGACGGCGAGCTTGAGGCCGGCGGCCTTGAGCTCGCGCAGAAGCTCGGGAATGCCCTCGTAGGGAGCCGTGTGGTCGGCGTAGTGCACGGCGTAGTGCGCGCTGAAGGCGGCGAAGACGCGCTCCACCACCTCGTCGGAGGTGCCCGGCGGGCAGGAGTCGCGCATGAGGTTTCGGTAGCCGTTGCCCACCGTCTGGCGCACCTCCTCGAGCGTGCGGGGCGGGAATCCCTCGGCCTCGAGCGCCTGGTTGAGCGAGATCTCGAGGTCCTCGAGGGTGTTCAGGATGGTGCCGTCCATGTCGAAGACCACGGCGGAATAGGCGGGCATGGGGGCTCCTCAGGTGTTTCGCGTGCGAGCGTGAACGAGTGGGCGGCGCATAGGCATTTTCATCCCACGAGGTAGAAGCCGGCACTCTTGGCGGGGACGGTCACGCTGCGCCCGCTCTGGGAAACGGGCGAGCCGAATTCGTAGAGCGCCTCGCCGGGCACGAGACCCTCGGGCGCCTCGAAGGAGGCCGGCGTCGCGGACGGGTTCAGCACCACGAGCACGCGCTCGCCACCCTCGACGACCTCGCCCGCGGCGTCCACCTCGCTCCTGAGGTAGACGAAGGGGTAGGCGTCCTTCTCCGCGTAGACGAAGCTCACGTCGCCTGTGCTCTGGAGCGCCGGGTGCGCCCGGCGGATCTCGATCAGGCGCCGCACCCGGTGGAGGAGCGAATCGTCGTCGTCGAGCTCGGCGGCCACGGTCGGGCGCGCGGGGTTCGGATCGAGGGGGATGTAGAGCTCGCTCGCGGGCGCGCTCGAGAAGCCGGCGTTCAGCGAGTCGTCCCATTGCATCGGCGTGCGCGCGCCGGTTCGCCAGTAGGAGCCCTCGACGGACTTCAGGCCCCGCACGTGGTCCATGCCGATCTCGTCGCCGTAGTAGATGAACGGCGCGCCGGGCATGGAGAGCAAAAACGCGAAGCTGATCTCGAGCAGCTCGGCGGGAATGTGCCCCGCGAGGCGGTCCATGTCGTGGTTTCCGGAGGGAATGCACATGAGGCCCTTGCCGCCCGAGGCCTCGCGGCTCTCCTCGTAGCGCGCGACGAAGGCGCTCACGTCGCCCTCGCCCGCGAAGTACGGCTTCTCCACGCGGAAGAGGTCGTTGTAGTGCGACGGCCCGAAGTGGAGGAGGAAGTCCATGTCGAAGCCGCCTTGGAGCGAGTGATCGGGGATGCCCCACTCGCTGATGAGGATGGCCTCGGGGTGGGTCTCGTCGAGGAAGGCGCGCATGTCCCGCCAGACTTTGATGGTCTCGCGCTCGCCCTCGTCCTCCTTCACGAGCGAGTGCGCCATGTCGCAGCGGAAGCCGTCGCAGCCGAGATCCAGCCAAAACGCCATGACGTCCTTCATGGCCTGCCGCGTGGCGAGCGGGCCGGGCGCGTCCACCGGCTGCTGCCAAGGCTCCTCGGGGTCGGGGTTCGCGTAGCCGTAGTTGAGCGCGGGCTGATGGGAGAAGAAGTTCGTGGCCACCGCGCCGTTGCGCTCGGAGATGCCCGTCAAGACGCCCATCCCCTTCACGCCCTTCCAGATGTTGTCGGTCCAGACGTAGCGGTCGGTGTAGGCGTTTCGATCGGCCTTCATCGATTCGATGAACCACGGGTGGTCGGAGGAGGTGTGGCCGGGCACGAGGTCGAGGATCACGCGCAGACCGCGGCTGTGGGCCTCGACGAAGAGCCGGCGCAGGTCCTCGTTGGTGCCGTAGCGCGGCGCCACGCGGCAGTAGTCGGAGACGTCGTAGCCCGCGTCGCGGAAGGGCGAGACGAAGCAGGGGTTCAGCCAGATGGCGGTGCACCCGAGGTAGGCCACGTAGTCGAGCTTGTCGATGATGCCCTGGAGGTCTCCGATCCCGTCGGCGTTCGTGTCGCGGAAGGATTGCGGATAGATCTCGTAGAACACGGCGTCGTCGAGCCAGGTGGCGGTGGTGGCCATGGGTCTCCTTCGTGTGCGTTCGCGGGGTTTTGGAACCGTTCGCCAAGTGTAGGGGAGTGCGGGCGTCGATTGGTCGAGCCTGTGCTAGGGTGGCCTCACTTGACAATCGCATACTCGCGCAATTCGAGATAGAGGCGCACCGGGCAAACAGTAGCTCACCCTCATGGGTCATCGTCGACCGTCGGGTTTGCGAAAGGTGCCGGTGCCGAAAGCACGCGCCGGGCGAAGGCGCGGAGCTTGGGCCGGAGGAGAAGATCCTCCGGACTGTCGTTCATCTGAACGGAGGGCTATCGGAATCGCTGTGCGGTCTTTCACCAAGCGCGTTCTCGGCAGCCGATATTCCTCGATATCGGCTGCTTTTTTGTTGTGTTTTGCGCGGTATGCGCGCTTGGGGGGCACGGCGAGGAAAGGACACGTCATGCAAGAGGCGATTTTCACGGGAGCGGCGACGGCCATCATCACCCCGTTTCGCGACGGGGCGATCGATTTCGAATCATTCGGCAGGATCATCGACTGGCAGATCGAGAGCGGGATCTCGGCGCTCGTGGTCTGCGGCACCTCGGGTGAGGCGTCCACGCTCGTCGACGACGAGCACATTGCGACCATCGAGTATGCGGTGAGGAGAGCGGCGAGGCGCGTGCCCGTCATCGCGGGCACGGGTTCCAACGACACGGCGCACGCGATCCGCCTCTCGCGCGCGGCGTGCGAGGTGGGCGCCGACGCGCTCCTGCTCGTGACGCCCTACTACAACAAGACCTCCCAGCGCGGGCTCGTCGAGCTCTACACGCGCATCGGCGACGCGGTCGATCGCCCGATCATCCTCTACAACGTCCCGTCGAGGACGGGCATGGCCATCGCGCCCGCCACCTACGCGGCGCTCGCCGACCATCCGCGCATCGTGGGGATCAAGGAGGCCTCGGGAAACATCTCGGCCATCGCCGAGACGGCGGCGCTCGTGGGAGACCGCCTCACGCTCTACTCGGGAAACGACGACCAGATCACGCCGATCCTCGCCCTCGGTGGCGTGGGCGTGATCTCCGTCCTCTCGAACGTGCTGCCGAGGGAGACGAACGAGATCTGCCGGCTGTTCGCCGAGGGGCGCGTGCGCGAGGCCGCCGAGCTGCAGCTTCGCCTCATGCCGCTCGTGAAGGCGCTCTTCAGCGACGTGAACCCCATCCCGGTGAAGGAGGCCATGGCGATGATGGGGTGGTGCACGAACGAGCTCCGCGGGCCGCTCGTGAACATGGAGCCCGCCGCGCGCGAGGTGCTGCGCGATCGGCTCGTCGAGGCCGGCGTCGAGCTCGCGGAGTAGGGGAGGGGGCCGATGAAGATCATCCTGAACGGCGCCGCCGGGCGCATGGGGCGCGTGGTCACCGAGCTCATCGAAGCGGATCCCGAGCTCGAGCTCGTGGCCGGCGTTGACCCGCGCGCCGAGGCGGGAAGCGGGCTCGAGGCGGAGCTCGCGGCCGTCGACGCGGCCGCGGACGTGCTCGTGGACTTCTCGAACCACGAGGCCACGGCCTCGCTCACGAGCTACGCGCTCGCCCACGAGCTGCCGCTCGTCATCGCCACGACGGGGCAGACGCCCGAGGAGCTCGCGCTCATCGAGGCCGCGGCCGAGCGCATCCCCGTCTTCTTCGCGGCGAACTACTCGCTCGGCATCGCCACCCTGGCGAAGCTCGCGCGCCTCGCCGCGGAGATCCTGCCGAACCCCGAGGTGGAGATCGTGGAGACCCACCACGACCAGAAGCTCGACGCTCCGAGCGGCACGGCGCTCATGCTCGCGCGCGAGGTGCAGGCGGCCATCCCCGGCTCCACGATCGAGCTCGGCCGCACGGGCTTGGGCAAGCGCGAGCGCGGCGAGATCACCGTGCATTCGCTTCGCCTCGGCCACGTGGTGGGCGAGCACGAGGTGATCATCTCCTCCGGAAACGAGCTCATCTCGCTCAAGCACACGGCCGAGAGCCGTACGCTCTTCGGCGAGGGCGCGCTCGCGGCCGTGCGCTTCATCGTGGGGCGTGGGCCGGGGCTCTACGCCATGGAGGATCTCGTGGAGGGGAAGGGCGCGTGAACATTCCCTTCGTGAAGATGCAGGGCGCGGGAAACGACTACATCTACCTCGACTGCTTCGAAGGCGAACCGGAAGATCCCGCGGAGCTCGCGCGCGTGATGAGCCCGCGGCACACCTCCGTGGGCGCGGACGGGCTCGTCCTCATCTGCCGCTCCGAGGTGGCGGACGCGAAGATGCGCATGTTCAACGCCGACGGCAGCGAGGGCCTCATGTGCGGAAACGCCATCCGCTGCGTGGCGAGGTACCTCATCGACCGCGAGATGGTGCTCGCGAACCCGATGACCATCGAGACGCGCTCCGGCGTGAAGACGATCAGGATCACGCGGCGCGTTGCCGATGGCGCCTTCCTCTCCGCGACGGTGGAGATGGGGCGCGCGTCCTTCGCCGCGGCCGACGTGCCCGTGCTCTCGGAGGGCGAGGAGTTCGTCGACGCGCCGCTCGAAGTGGCCGGCACAGCGTGGCGCGCGACCTGCGTCTCCATGGGAAACCCGCACTGCGTCATCTTCGTGGACGACCCGCGGGCGCTCGATCTGCGCGCGCTCGGGCCTGCCTTCGAGCACCATCCCGCCTTCCCCGAGCGCGTGAACACCGAGTTCGTGCGCGTGCTCGGGGAAGACGAGCTCGAGATGCGCGTCTGGGAGCGCGGAAGCGGCGAGACCTACGCCTGCGGCACCGGTGCGTGCGCGGCGGTGGCGGCAGCCGTGCGACGGGGATACTGCGAGTTCGGCGAGCGCGTGACCGTGCATCTTCGGGGCGGCGACCTGCAGATCTCCGTGCGCTCGGATTGGGAGGTGGAGATGTCCGGCCCCGCCGAGGAGGTCTACGAGGGCGTCTATCATCGCCGAGAGCCCCTGCCGCCGGGCGCCCTCCTCTGAAACCCGAGGTGATCTGCCATGAAGATCCGCATGAACGACAACTACCGGCTCCTCGAGAAGAACTACCTCTTCTCCGAGGTGGCGCGTCGTGTGGCGTGCTATCGCGAGGCGCACCCCGAGGCGAGGGTCTTGAGGCTGAGCGTCGGCGACGTGACGCTGCCGCTTCCCACCGTGGTCACGCGCGCCATGGCGGCCGCCGTGGAGGAGATGGCATCCGAGGAGACCTTCCGCGGCTATGCCCCGGAGGCGGGCTACGACTTTCTGCTCGAGGCCATCCGGAGCTACTACCTTCGCTTCGGCGTCGAGCTCGCCACCTCGGAGATCTTCGCCTCGGACGGCGCGAAGAGCGACGTCGCCAACCTCTCCGAGCTCTTCGGCCAAAACCTCGTGGCCATCCCCGACCCGGTCTATCCGGTCTACCTGGATTCGAACCGCATGCTCGGGCGCGAGGTCGTCTTCGTGCCCGCCACGGAGGAAAACGACTACCTTCCCGGCCCCGTGGCGCTCGAGGACGCGCTCGGCCATGCGGTGGAGGGCGCGATCATCTACCTCTGCTCGCCGAACAATCCCACGGGAGCGGTCTACGGCCGCGCGGGGCTGGCCGCGTGGGTGGACTTCGCCCGGGCCACCGGCTCGCTCATCATCTTCGACTCCGCCTACGAGGCGTTCATCACCGGCGATTTCCCCCACTCGATCTTCGAGATCGAGGGCGCCGAGGAGTGCGCCATCGAGGTGGCGAGTCTCTCGAAGACCGCCGGCTTCACGGGGACGCGCTGCTCATGGACCGTCGTTCCCGAGGGGCTCGAGGCCGAGGGTCTTTCGTTGAACGAGATGTGGCTGCGCCGCCAGACGACGAAGTTCAACGGCGTGCCCTACGTGGTGCAGCGCGGGGCCGAGGCGGCGCTCTCCGACGAGGGCATCGCCGAATGCCGCGAGCTCGTGGCCTACTACCGCGAAAACGCGCAGATCATCGCCTCCACCCTCGAGGAGAGGGGCGTGGCGTTCACCGGCGGCACCCAATCTCCCTATCTCTGGCTCACCTGCCCGGGTGGGCTCGGATCGTGGGAGTTCTTCGATCTCCTGCTCGAGAAGGCGCAGGTGGTGGGCACGCCCGGCGCGGGGTTCGGCTCCTTCGGCGAGGGGCACTTCCGCCTCACCTCCTTCGGCTCGCGCGAGACCACGATCGAGGCGTGCGAGCGCCTCCGGTGCATCCTCTGAGACGGACGAAGAAGGCGGCGACCATGGCGCATCCGAACCTCCTCTATCCGAACCTCGCGATCGGAGAGAACGGCCACCTGCTCTTCGACGGACGCGATACCGTCGAGCTCGCGGAGACGTACGGCACGCCGCTCATCCTGCTTTCCGAGGACCGCGTGCGCGAGCACTGCCGCGCCTATGCGGAGGCCATCGCGGCCTTTCTCCCGGCGGGCTCCGGGGCGCTCTACGCCTCGAAGGCGCTCTCCTTCCGCCAGATCTATCCCATCGTGGCGAGCGAGGGCCTCGGGGCCGACGTCGTCTCGCCCGGCGAGCTCGCGACGGCGCTCTCGGCCGGCTTCCCCGCGGAGCGCATCTTCTTCCACGGCAACAACAAGACCGACGCCGACCTGCGCTTCGCCCTCGAGCGGGGCGTGGGCACCATCGTGGTGGATAACCTCGAGGAGCTCGCCCGGCTCGACGAGCTCGCGGGTGAGGCGGGGAGGCGCCAGGGCATCCTCCTGCGCATCACGCCGGGCATCGACCCGCACACCCACGCGAAGATCTCCACCGGGCGCGTGGATTCGAAGTTCGGCTCCGCCATTGAGACGGGCGCCGCGGACGCGATCGTCGCCGCCGCGCTCGCCGCCGAGCACGTGAGCCTTCTCGGCTTCCACTGCCACATCGGCTCGCAGATCTTCGATGCCGCGCCCTTCATCGACGCGGCGGAGATCATGCTCGCCTTCATGGCCCGCGTGCGGCGCGAGCACGGCTTCACGGCGCGCACGCTGAACCTCGGCGGCGGCTTCGGCGTGCGCTACACGGAAGGCGACCCCGAGGTGGACGTCGCCGTGAACATCCGCGAGCTCGGCGAGGCCGTCACGCGCGCCTGCGAGCGCGAGGGGCTGGAGCGGCCGAGCATCCTCCTCGAACCCGGGCGGAGCCTCGTGGCCGACGCCGCCATCACGCTCTACACGGTGGGCTCGGTGAAGGAGATCCCCGGCTTCAGGAACTACGTCTCCATCGACGGCGGCATGACGGACAACCCGCGCTACACGCTCTACCAGGCGAAGTACACGATGCTTCTCGCCAACCGCGCGGCCGAGCCCGCGGAGTTTCCCGCCACCATCGGCGGGCGCTGCTGCGAGAGCGGCGACCTCCTCGGGGAGGGCGTGGCCATCGCTCGGCCCGTGCGCGGCGACCTCCTCGCCGTGCTCACGACCGGCGCCTACACCTACTCCATGGCCTCGAACTACAACCGCGTCTGCCGCCCGCCCATCGTCATCCTCCGGGGCGGTGAGGATCGCCTCGGCGTGCGCCGCGAGACCTTCGACGACCTCATGGCCTGCGATATGTAGAGACACGCTCCGGTTCTTTGAACCGGATGGCAAGGTCTCGGATGCGCGCGGTCTTCGCGCGTCCGAACCGCCTTCGGCGTTCGCGCTGCTATCATGGGCCCTCGCGTGCCCGCGCCGTCTACGCGGGACGCCAACCCTGGCAGACGATCGCCCGACACGGCACGGGGCGATCCAGGAGGAAGGATCGGCCATGGCCCAGAGCGCCGACGCGGCTCGCGCGAGCATGCCCTCCGCGCACCTCAACGACTTCACCATGCACACCGCCACCTGCGGCGAGCTCCGCACGGCCGACATCGGCCGCGAGGTCACGCTCTGCGGCTGGGTGTGGCGTCGCCGCGACCACGGCGGCCTCATCTTCTGCGACCTCCGCGATAGGAGCGGCGTCGCGCAGCTCACCTTCGACCCCGAGCACTCCGGCGGCGACGCGTTCCGCCTCGCCGAGACCATGCGCCCCGAGTGGTGCATCAAGGTGACGGGCGTCGTGCGCGGGCGCCCCGAGGACATGTACAACCCGAAGCTCCCCACGGGCGAGATCGAGGTCCTCATCTCCGAGGCCGAGGTGCTCGGCCGCTCCCAGACGCCGCCCTTCCCCATCGAGGACGACATCGACACGGCCGAGGACCGGCGCCTCCGCTATCGCTACCTCGACCTTCGCCGGCCCGTGATGTACGAACACCTGAAGGTGCGCAACGACTTCGTCTACGGCGCGCGGCGCGCCCTCCACGACCTCGGCTTCATCGAGGTGGAGACGCCGGCGCTCGGCAAGTCCACCCCCGAGGGCGCGCGCGACTTCATCGTCCCCTCGCGCCTCTCGCCGGGCGAGTTCTACGCGCTGCCGCAATCGCCCCAGCTCCTGAAGCAGCTGCTCATGGTCGGCGGCATCGAGCGCTACTACTCGCTTGCCAAGTGCTTTCGCGACGAGGATCTGCGCGCCGACCGCCAGCCCGAGTTCACGCAGATCGACCTCGAGATGTCCTTCGTCACGGCCGACGACGTGATGCGCGCCATGGAGGTCATGCTCGCCGCCGGCTTCGCGGAGGTGGGCGTCGAGCTGCCCGCGCCGCTTCGCCGCGTGCCCTACTGGGAGGCCATGGATCGCTGGGGCTCCGACAAGCCCGACACGCGCTTCGGCATGGAGCTCGTGGACGTGACGGACGTCTTCAAGGGCTCGCAGTTCAAGGTCTTCGCCTCCGCGGCCAACGAGCCCGGCGGCGTCGTGAAGTGCCTGAACGCCAAGGGCGCCGGGCGCTGGCCGCGTGCGCAGATCGATAAGCTGGCCGACGTGGCCAAGACCTTCGGCGCGAAGGGCCTCGCGTGGATCGCCTTCCGCGAGGACGGCTCGCTGAACAGCCCCATCGTGAAGTTCTTCTCCGACGAGGAGATGGCGGCGCTCAGGGAGCGCGCCGGCGTGGAGCCGGGCGACCTCGTGATGTTCGCCGCGGCTGACCGCCTCACCGCCTGCGAGATCCTCGGCGGCATGCGCACGCACATGGCGGACGCCCTCGGCATCGAGCGCGCCGGCCACGACTTCCTCTGGGTCGTCGACTTCCCGCTCCTGCAGTACGACGAGCGCGAGCGCCGCTTCACCGCGAACCACCACCCCTTCACCCAGCC
>CANQFP010000021.1 GCA_947599965.1 uncultured Atopobiaceae bacterium
AGCGCGGCATCTGCGAGCGCCTCTCGGAGCGCGACCCCTTCGTGGTCCGCGGCCTCGTGGGCGCCGACCGCAAGCACGCCCGGAAGTTCATGGTCGTCGCCGAGGAGGCCCACCAGGCGCTCTTCGCGCGCCAGATGATGGTGCGCCCGAATCGCTTCGAGCTCTGGCGCTACGGCGAGCCCGACTTCATCGTCCTCGCCGCTCCGGGCTTCAAGTGCGATCCGAAGGCCCATGGCACGAAGTCCGACGTGGCCGTCGTGCTCAACTTCGAGGAGCGCGTGATCCTCGTCGCCGGCACCGGCTACTCCGGCGAGATCAAGAAGTCCATCTTCAGCGCCATGAACTACGTGCTCCCGGTGGAGGACAACGTCCTCACCATGCACTGCTCGGCGAACGTCGATCCCACGACGAACTCCTCCGCCGTCTTCTTCGGCCTCTCCGGCACCGGCAAGACGACGCTTTCCGCCGATCCGCGCCGCCAGCTCATCGGCGACGACGAGCACGGCTGGTCGGAGGAGGGGGTCTTCAACCTCGAGGGAGGCTGCTACGCCAAGACCATCGGCCTCACGCGCTATCGCGAGCCCGAGATCTACGGCGCCATCCGCTTCGGCAGCCTCTGCGAGAACGTCGTGCTGAACCGCAACACGCGGCGCCCCGACTACAACGACGATTCCGTCACCGAGAACACGCGCGTCTCCTATCCCGTCGAATACATCGACAACGCCGTGCTCACGGGCCAGGACGGCATCCCGGAGGTGATCATCTTCCTCACCGCGGACGCCTTCGGCGTGCTCCCGCCCATCGCGCGCCTCACCCCCGAATCGGCGAAATACCAGTTCCTCACGGGCTTCACCTCGAAGGTGGCCGGCACCGAGGAGGGCATCGAGGAGCCGCAGCCCACGTTCTCCTCGATGTTCGGCGAGCCCTTCATGCCGCTCAAGCCCACGGTCTACGCCAACATGCTCGGCGAGAAGATCGGGCGCCACCACGTGCGCTGCTATCTCGTGAACACCGGCTGGACCGGCGGCCCCTACGGCATCGGCCACCGCATGGACCTCGGCGCCACGCGCGCCATCGTCGAGGCGGCCCTCGACGGTTCGGTGGAGGAGAGCACCTTCATCCACAACGAGCTCTTCAACTTCGACGTGCCGCTCACGTGCCCGGGCGTGTCCTCGCAGATCCTCGACGCCCGCTCCACCTGGGCGGATGGAGACGCCTACGACGCGGCGGCCCTGAAGCTCGCCGGCATGTTCCAGGAGAACTTCGCCAAGCGCTTCCCGGAGATGCCCGAGGTGGCCAAGGCGGGCGGCCCCGTGGTCCCCGCCGGCGCGCTCTCGCAGCTCGCCCAGGCCGCTCGCGCGGGCGGTGCCCCCTATACGACCGAGACCGATCGCGTGCACCCGGCGCCCCGACGCACGAACGCCCACGCGCGCGGCACCAAGCCGCACGCCAAGAACGTGAACCGCGTCCACGAGCCCGCCGAGCACGGCACCTCCAAGCCGGGCCGCGCCCGCAAGGCCGGTTCGCACAAGCGCCGCTCCCAGAGGGAGTAGGGGGAGGCGAGCGCTCCCGGCGCTCTCGTCCCGCGGCTTCGACCTCGGCGAAAGGAACCTCATGGGTCGCGCACTGGACCAGGCGAGGCTCGCCCGGGCGGCCGCCGGCGAGCTCGCACGCGCGGGGGCGCATCTGCGCTCCGAGGCCATAGCGAGCGCCGCGCGGGCGGTGGCTCGCGCGAGGGATGGCATCATCGCCGCCAACGCCGACGACATGGCCGAGGGGCGGGCGAAGGGCCTGCCCGAGCCGCTCCTCGACCGGCTCCTCCTCGACGAGGCGCGCGTCTCGGGGATCGTCTCGGCGATGGGGGAGGTGAGCCGCCAGGCGGACCCCGTCGGGCTCGTCGTCGGCGGATCCACCTTGGAAAACGGCCTTCGCATCGAGCAGGTGAGCGTGCCGCTCGGCGTCGTCGCCATCATCTACGAGGCGCGCCCGAACGTGACGGCGGATTCCATCGCGCTCTGCCTGCGCTCGGGCAACGCCTGTGTGCTTCGGGGCGGCTCGGCGGCGCGGCGTTCCTGCGCGGCCATCGCCGAGGCGTGCCGCGAGGGCGTCTTCGAGGCGGGCATCGCAAAGGACGTCATCCAACTCGTCGATTCCGATGATCGGGCGGACGCCGTCGAGCTCATGGGTGCCACGGGCATCGTCGACGTGCTCATCCCGAGGGGCGGAGCCTCGCTCATCAAGACGTGCGTCGAGCAATCGAAGGTGCCCGTCATCGAGACCGGCACCGGAAACTGCCATATCTACCTCGAGAAGAGCGCGGACGCTGAGATGGCGTGCGCCATCTGCGTGAACGCCAAGTGCCAGCGCCCGGGCGTCTGCAACGCCGCCGAGTCGCTTCTGGTGGACGAGGTGGCAGCCGAGAGGCTGCTCCCACCCGTGCTCGCGGACCTCGCCGCGGCCGGCGTTGCGCTCGTGGGCGATGCGCGGGCGCGCGCCATCGCGCAATCCGTGGGCGTGCCCATGGGCGAGGCCACGGAGGCGGATTGGGGCACCGAATACCTCGACCTCAAGATGAGCGTCGCCTGCGTGGCGGACACCGAGGCGGCCATCGCGCACATCAACCGCTACGGAACCCACCACTCCGAAGCCATCCTCACCGCCTCCTACGCGGCGGCCGAGGCCTTCCTCGCAGGGGTGGATGCGGCTGCCGTCTACGTGAACGCCTCGACGCGCTTCACCGACGGCGGCGTCTTCGGGCTCGGCGCGGAGATCGGCATCTCCACCCAGAAGCTCCACGCGCGAGGTCCCATGGGCGCCGCGGCGCTCACCACCACGAAGTACCTCGTGCGTGGCGAGGGACAGGTGCGATGAGCGACGAGTCGAGGGCGTCCTCTCCCTCTCCCGCCGAACAACCCACGCCCCAAGCGCGGCTCCTCACGCCGCTCACAGACGAGGTGGGCGAGGAGATCTTCACCGCCCTCTGGCCGGCTCTGGGAGACGATCCCACGCGCACCTATCGCCTCGGGATCATGGGCGGCACCTTCGACCCCATCCACAACGGCCACCTCGTGGCGGCCCAGCAGGCAACCGACGACCTCGACCTCGACCTCGTGCTCTTCATGCCCGCGGGCTCGCCCGCCTTCAAGCAGGATCGAAGCGTGTCGAGCGCCGAGGATCGCTTCGCCATGACGCTCCTCGCCACGGCGGATAATCCGCTCTTCGTGGCGAGCCGCCTCGAGATCGACCGCCAAGGCATCACCTACACCGTCGACACGCTCGAGGAGCTCCGCCGTCGCTACCCCCCGAACGTGGAGCTCTACTTCATCACGGGCGCGGACGCCATCATCGACATCATCAGCTGGCATCGCGCCGAGCGCATCGCCGAGATCGCGACCCTCGTGGGGGCGACGCGCCCGGGCTACGACCTCGCATGGGCCAAGGCGGCCATCGACGGTTCGGGCATCCCCTTCGATGTGCGCTACCTCGAGGTGCCCGCCCTGGCCATCTCCTCCTCCTACCTGCGCGAGCGCACCGCCTCCGGGCAGTCCATCCGCTACCTCACGCGAGATTCCGTCATCGGCTACATCGCCAAGCACGGGCTCTACGCGAGCGCGTCCCGAACCCGGGAATCCGTGGCGTGATGGAGGGGAGCGTGGTGCGCGGCACGCCTTTTTCGCCCGATGAGGAGGCGCTCATCGCCTCGCTCGAGGCCGACCTCGCCGTGAGGCTCGCCGCGAAGCCGAGGCGCCTCGCCCATTCGCTTTCCGTCGGCCACGAGGCGGAGCGCCTCGCCCGAATCTACGGCGTCGATCCGCTGAAGGCGCGCATCGCCGGCATCCTCCACGATTGGGAGAAGGCGGTCCCCGACGCCGAGCTCGTGCCCGTCGCGCGCGAGCTCGGCATCGAGCTCGACGACGACCTCCTCGCGGTGGCGCCGCTTCTCCACGGCTACGTGGCCGCGCGGACGCTGCCCGAGCGCTATCCCGAGCTCTCCGAAGACGTGCTCCGCGCCATCGAGCGCCACACGGTGGGTGATTCGGACATGAGCCCGCTCGACATGGTGCTCTTCGTCGCCGACGGCATCGAGCCCACTCGCGGCGCCAACGAGGCCCTCGACGCGCAACGCGCCCTCGTGGGCGAGCTCTCGCTGGAGGACCTGTGGTGGCGGGCCTTCAGAGACGGCATCGCCTACGTCGTGGCGGGCGGGCGCCACCTCTATCCGGGCACCGTCGCCATCTACAACGAGGTCTCGGCGAGGCGGGCCGCGCACTAGACGTTGCGCTCACCGTTTTTCCGTCGTCTCTCCCGTGAATTCGCCCTCGACTGGGTAGAAGAGCCCCCGATGAGTTCGGGCGTGGGGGAGCCACGCAGGTTGAAAGGTCTGCCATGAAACGCATTGCCACGATCATCGGCCTCGCCGCGGCCTCCCTCGCGCTCGCCGGATGCGCGTCGCTCGGCTACGGTCTCGACGATTCCGTTCGCGTGGGCATCACCGGCGAAAG
The DNA here is from genome assembly GCA_947599965.1 of uncultured Atopobiaceae bacterium. Lineage (GTDB taxonomy): Bacteria > Actinomycetota > Coriobacteriia > Coriobacteriales > Atopobiaceae > CANRLS01. The sequence goes on from CANQFP010000021.1 coordinate 4,503, forward strand.
CGGCTATGCCCTCTTGAAATACCCCTCCGCCTGGACGTTCCAGGGCACCGAGGCGAACAGCGAGACCCCGGTGAGCACGCCCGAGGCCGGCACCGACTACGTCCAAGTCTCCGTGAGCCCGTCCGACACGTCGGCGACCGCCCCCGAGGTGCAGGTCATCGCCACGTGCACCCAGAACTCCCTCGGCCTCCATCCGGGTTCCTCGGACGACAAGATCTACTCGACCTTCGACGGCCTCATCTCCATGACCTTCGGCGATGCCGCCAAGGTGACGGATAAGAGCATCACCCGCGAGGGAGACGCCGTGACCGTCGTCTACGACTACACCTACGACTATTCCGACGGTACGGTGACGACGGAGATGAAGTACATCTTCAACGGCGATTACACCTACATCGTCCAAGGCTCCACGACCGGCAACGCCGAGGAGATGGACGTGGCCACCATGAAGGCGATGGTCAACGAATACGGCCTCTCCGAGCTCATGTGAGCCGCATCGAGACTATCCTTGGGTTCTGAAGGAACCGGCGCCGCGCGCTCCGAGCCGCGGCGCCTTCACGTTCGCACACCCCGACGGCCGAGGAGGCCCATGACCGAACCGCTCGATCTCGCCCAGTGCATCGCCCGTGCCGCCGCCTCGCGGAAGGCCACCGATCTCATCGCGCTCGACCTCTCCGGGATCGTGGACGTGTGCGACTACTTCGTCATCTGCTCGGCCAACACCGCCCGGCAGGCCGACGCCGTGATGGACGCCATCGAGGAGCGGTGCCGCGAGGATCTCGGCGCCAAGCCCTTCGCCCTCGAGGGACGCGAGCAGAAGCGCTGGATCCTCATGGACTACGGTTCGGTGGTGGTGCACATCTTCCTGCCCGAGGTGCGCGAGTACTACCGTCTCGAGCGGCTGTGGGGAGACGCGCCGGCGCTCGTCTTCGACGAGGAGGCGGGCACGCTCGTGCCCGCGCCGGCGGAAATCGCGGTCGAGGTCGCAGGCGACGCGGAGAGCGAGGCCGTCGAATAGACGGAGTTCGATGCGCCGGCACGTGAATCGCATGGGCGGGGCCCTCCGGGGCCCCGCTTTACGTGTGCCGTCGAGCTCTCGGGCCCGAGGGTTGTGGAGGTTTTCAATGCAGAGGGTGGGGGAGGGCGATTCCCCTCCGTGAAACGTCCATCGCTCCTGCACAATAGGCCCGACGGAGCTTCCGTTGACGAGAGAGGAGATTCGATGGCACGACTTGTTTTGCCATCTCAAGACCGGGCGCTCGAAACCGTCCAGGGCCTCTACGAGGACCTGGAACGCCGTGTGTCCGTGAGCCAGCCGGGGCTCTGCCCCGTTTCCATGGCCCGCGCGTTCCTCGCCATCTGCAAGGCGCAGAGCTGCGGGAAGTGCGTGCCCTGCCACGTGGGCCTCGACGTGCTCGAGGGCCTCGTGGACGACGTGCTGGAGGGCCGCGCCACCGAGGCCACGGTCGATCTCATCGAGACGACCGCCGAGGACATTCGCCTCACGAGCGATTGCGCCATCGGCGCCGAGGCCGCGCGCATGGTCCTCGAGGGGCTTCGCGGCTTCAAGGACGACTACCTGTCCCACGTGCACGAGAACCGCTGCCTCGCCCATCTCGAGCTGCCGGTTCCCTGCGTGGCGCTCTGCCCGGCCCACGTGGACATCCCGGGCTACATCGCCTGCATCGAGGACGGTCGCCCCGATGACGCGGTGCGCCAGATCCGCCGCGACAACCCCTTCCCGAGCGTCTGCGCCTACATCTGCGAGCATCCCTGCGAGGATCGCTGCCGTCGCGGCTCCATCGACGCGCCCATCGGCATCCGCACGCTCAAGCGCTACGCCGTCGACCACGCCGGGCACGTGCCCGCGCCCGAGAAGGCGCCCGCCACGGGTAAGAAGGTCGCCATCGTCGGCGGCGGCCCCGGCGGCATGACCTGCGCCTACTACCTTTCCCTCATGGGGCATTCGGTGAAGGTCTACGAGCAGCGCTCCAAGCTCGGCGGCATGCTGCGCTATGGCATCCCCGACTACCGCCTGCCCCAGCAGGTGCTCGACGACGAGATGGCGGTCATCCTCTCGCTCGGCGTCGAGGTGGTCTACGACGTCGCCGTGGGCAAGGACGTTCTCATCGAGGATCTCCAGGCCGAAAACGACGCGGTCTTCATCTCCATCGGCGCGCATCTCGATCGCTCGCTCGGGGCCGAGGGCGAGGAGCTCGACGGGGTCATCAGCGCCGTCGAGCTACTCCGCGATTGCGGCGAGCTCAAGCGTCCGGACTTCACCGGCAAGAGCGTGGCGGTCATCGGCGGCGGCAACGTGGCCATGGACTGCGCGCGCACGGCCGTGCGCCTCGGCGCGTCCGAGGTGGACATCGTCTATCGCCGTCGCATCGACGACATGACGGCGCTCCCCGAGGAGGTCGCCAGCGCCCAGGCCGAGGGCTGCGAGGTCATGGAGCTCATGGCTCCCGTCGGCTTCGTGGGCGAGAACGGCAAGCTCACCGGCGTGCGCGTCCAGCCGCAGGTGATCGGCCCCTTCAAGTGGGGTCGGCCGGCGCCTCGCAACGCCGACGCCCCCGAGGAGATCGTGCCCTGCGACATCGCGCTCATCGCCATCGGCCAGGCCATCGAGAGCGATCCCTTTGCCAGGGCCGGCTATCCCACCAACCGCGATCGCATCGTGGCGGACGAGGACACCTCCATCAAGCAAGCGGGCAACGTCTTCGCCGGCGGCGACTGCGTGACCGGCCCGGCCACCGTGATCAGGGCCATCGCCGGCGGCAAGGTCGCGGCCGCCAACATCGACGAGTTCCTCGGCTTCCACCACCCCATCGGCACCGACGTGCGCATCCCCGACCCCAAGCCCACCAACATGGCTCCCTGCGGTCGCGTGGAGCCCAAGGAGCGGCCCGCCGAGGAGCGCAAGCACGACTTCGAGCTCATGGAGCTCTGCATGTCGGATGAGGAGGCCGCCCAGGAGTGCGGCCGATGCCTGCGTTGCGATCACTACGGCTACGGCATCTTCAGGCGCGGGAGGATCCAAGAATGGTAACTGTCACGATCAACGGACGCAGCGTCCAGGTGGAGGAGGGGCTCACCATCCTCCAAGCCGCCGAGGTGGCGGGCGTGCGCATCCCATCGCTTTGCTACATGCCGCCTCTGAACGACGTGGGCGCCTGCCGCGTCTGCTGCGTCGAGGTGGAGGGCGAGGATCGGCTCGTCGCCTCCTGCAACACCTCCGTGTGGGACGGCATGGTGGTGTGGACCGAGAGCCCCAAGGCCCTGCACGCCCGCCGCACCAACGTCGAGCTCATGCTCGCCCGTCACAACTGCAACTGCCCCACGTGCCTGCGCTCGGGCAACTGCGAGCTCCAGCGCACGGCCAACGACCTCGGCCTCATCGCGGAGACCTTCGAGAAGGAGCTGTCGCCCATCAAAGACGACCCCACCTTCCCGCTCCAGCGCGCCTACGACAAGTGCATCACCTGCCTGCGCTGCGTGAACGTCTGCGACAAGGTCCAGGGCGTGGGCGTCTGGGATCTCATCAACTCGGGCCCCGAGGCTCGCGTCGACGTGCGCGATCACGTCTCCGTGACCGAGAGCGACTGCGTCCTCTGCGGCCAGTGCATCACGCACTGCCCGGTTGGCTGCCTCACGGCTCGCGATGACACGGGCGTCGTCGAGGCCGCCATCAACGACCCCGACCTCGTCGTCCTCGCGCAGATCGCCCCCGCGGTGCGCACGAGCTGGCACGAGGGAATCGGCGTCGACCACGACGTGGCCACCATGGGCCGCATGGTCGCCACCGCCAAGGCCCTCGGCTTCGACTACGTCTTCGACACGGACTTCTCCGCCGACGTGACGATCATGGAGGAGGGCAACGAGCTCCTCCACAAGCTCCAACACAAAGACGAGTACCAGTGGCCCATGTTCACGAGCTGCTGCCCGGGCTGGCTGCGCTACGCCAAAGCGAAGGCGCCCGACATGGTGGATCGCATCTCAACCACCAAGAGCCCGCAGCAGATCTTCGGAGCGCTCGCCAAGACCTACTTCGCCGAGAAGGCGGGGATCGATCCCAAGAAGCTCTTCCTCGTCTCGATCATGCCCTGCGTGGCCAAGAAGGCCGAGGCGCACTATGAATCCATGCGCGGTGAAAACGGCGACCTCGACGTCGATGCCGTCCTCACGGTGCGCGAGTTCGATCGCATGATTCGCGCGCACCACATCGACGTGCCCGCCCTCGAGGAGCGGGATTTCGACGATCCCATGGGCGTGGCCACCGGCGCCGGCCACATCTTCGGCGTCACCGGCGGCGTCATGGAGGCCGCGCTGCGCACGGCCTACTCCGTCGTCACGGGCGAGAACCCCGACCCCGAGGCCCTCGCGGCCCTGCGCGCTCGCGACGGCTGGCGCGTCGGCACCTTCGACCTTGGCGGCACGCCGGTGCGCGTGGGCGTGGCGCACGGTCTGGTGAACGCCGGGAAGCTGCTCCAGGCCATTCGCGATGGCGAGGAGGAGCTCGACTTCGTCGAGGTCATGGCCTGCCCCGGCGGCTGCACCGGCGGCGGTGGCAACCCCATCCACGACAACGAGGAGCTGGCCGCCGATCGCGCGGGCACCCTCTACGCCCTGGACGAGGACGCCGCGCTGCGCTTCTCGCATGAGAACCCGCAGGTCATCCAGTGCTACGACGAGTTCCTCGGCGAGCCCAACTCCGAGCTCGCGGAGAAGCTCCTCCACACCGACCACCACGCCTGGACCATGCCCAACGAGGAGCCGCTTCCCACCTACGCCGAGGTGCCGGGCGATTTCCGCCACGAGCCGGCCACCTATTAGCCCCTCGGCTTCGCTCGACAGACGCGGGCCGGCGCGCGTGCGCGCGTCGGCCCGTTCTCGTGGCGCGGCATGATCGCGGGAGCGGATCTCAGCTCTCGCGATCCTTGTGCATGGGCTGCGTGTCGGAGGTGCGGTGCTTGAAGCGCAGATCGTGGCCGAAGGCGAGGGCGTCGTCGCCGAAGCGCGCCTTCACCGCATCGCTCACGCGGCCGAGCGCGGGAGCGCGCCTGGCGGAAGGTGCGCCTGCCGGGGCCTCCTCGTCGCCGAAGAGCACGGCCTGCACGGGCAGATCCTCCTCGTCGAAGCGCGAGAGCCCCACGCCCACGAGCCGCACGGGCATGCCCGGCTTCCACACCTCGTCCAGAAGCTCGAGCGCCACGGGGCCGAAGTCCGCCTCCTCGTCGGTCGCGGCGGCGAGGGGTCGCTGGACGGTTCGCCCGTGCTCGAAGTCGAAGCGAATCTTGAGCGTCACCTCCCGGCCCATGAGGCCCTTTCGCCGGAGGCGCCTGCCCACGACGCCCGCCACGTGGAGGATCGCCGCGCGGACGTCGGCCTCCTCGGTGAGGTCGGAGGCGAAGGTCCGCTCGTTCGAGACGGATTTCACGTCGCGCTCCTCGGCGCGCTCGCGCACCGGCGAGCGCTCCTCGCCGCGTGCCCGGGCCACCATGCGCGGCCCGAAGACCCCGAAGAGCGCCTCCATCTCGGCGGGATCCTGCGCGGCCAGCTCGCCCAAGGTGCGGATGCCCTGGGCGGCGAGCTTGCGCTCGGTGGAGGCGCCGATGCCCGAGAGGGCGCGAATGGGAAGCGGTGCCAGGAAGGCCGCCTCCATGCCCGGGTAGACGACGGTGAGGCCGCGGGGCTTATCCGTCTCGCTCGCGATCTTCGCCACGGACTTCGAGGTGGAGAGCCCGATGGAGCAGGTGACGCCGAGCTTCGCCACCCTCTCCTGGATGCGCCTGCAGATGGCCACGGGATTCTCGTTCGAGTAGCGGCCGGGCGTCACGTCGAAGAAGGCCTCGTCGATGGAGACCTGCTCGAGTTTCGGCGTCTCGGCGCCGATGATGTCCATGACCTCGTCGGAGATCTCGCGATAGCGATCGAAGTGCCCTTGGACGAAGATGCCCTGGGGGCAGAGGCGCCTCGCCTCGGCCGCGGGCATGGCGGAGTGCACGCCGAAGGGGCGGGCCTCGTAGGAGGCCGTGGAGACGACGCCGCGGCGCTCCGGCGATCCGCCGACGATGACGGGCCGGCCCCTCCATTCGGGGTGGTCGAGCTGCTCCACCGAGGCGAAGAAGGCGTCGAGGTCGAGGAGCGCCACGGCCGGCCCCGCCCAGGGCTTGCCGAGGGCGCTCACGTGTGCTCGCGATCGAGGGGGATCTCCAACGTGAAGGTCGTGCCGGCGGCGGCGCTCGACGTGCAGGTGATGTCGCCGCCGAGGGCGATCATCGTCGATCTCGCGATGGCGAGGCCGAGGCCGAACCCGCCGGTCTGGCGGCTGCGGGAACCGTCTGAGCGGTAGAAGCGGTCGAAGATGTGGGCCACATCGTCCTCGGAGAGCGGCTCGCCATGGTTGTTCACCGAGAAGAGGCAGGTTCCGGCCTCGGAGACGGTGAGCCGGACCACGATGGGTGCATCCTTCGAGGCGTACTTCACGGCGTTGTCGAGGAGGATCCGCACCACGCGATCGAGCGCGGTCCCATCGGAGAGGACCCAGAGCCCCTGCTCGAGCTCCTCCTCCATGAGGCGGCCGCGCTCGAAGGCCATGACCTCGAACTCGAGGCACGCCTCCTCGGCGAGCGCCGAGAAGTCGAGGAGGTCCTTGCGATAGACCTGATGGTCGGTGATCGCGGCCTCGTCGGCCTTGGAGAGCTCGAGCAGGTCGTTCACGAGCACCTGCATGCGCGTGATCTCGTCGTCGGTGGAGCGGATCCAGCGGCGATCCTTCTCGGGGAAATCGCCGAGGTGCTCCCTCAGGATGTCGGTGTTCGCGCGGATGACGGCGAGCGGGGTCTTGAGCTCGTGGGACGCATCGGAGGTGAACTGGCGTTGGGCCTCCCAGGCGAGCCGCACCGGCTGGACGATGGAGCGCGAGAGCCGCCAGATGAAGAGCCAGGCGACGACGAGGACGACGAGGGCCGCGACGACACTCGCGATGAACTGCTGGATGCGGGCGGCCTGCGAGGCGACGTCGCTCGCTATGGCGATGCGCTCGCCGCCGGGGATGGGCGCCTCCTTCCAGACGACGGAGTATTCGTCGATCACGCCCTCGTTTTCGGGGCCCGAGGCGGCCTCGAGCACCTTCTCGAGCGCGCGCGGTCCGATGATCGCGGCGGAGTCGTTCAACTCCACCTCGCCCGTCTCCTCGTCGATGTCCACCCAGACGACGGCGCGTTGGCCGTAGATGGTCTCGTCGGCGTCCGGCGCGGCGCTCACGCCGATGTAGGGGCGGGTCGGCGTCGTGGTGTTGAGCACGCGGTTCAGCGAGCTCTCGACGAAGCGATCGAGGTTCGCGGAGCTCGCGGTGTAGGTGACGAAGAGCGTGCCGAAGAGGATGAGCGTCAGAAACGACATCGTCACGGCGATGAAGCGCCATTGGAGTCGCTTGAGCATGGCCCTCCCTCAAAGGGCGCCGCGCGGCCTCGAGGCTCCGAGGCTACGCGCGACCGTCCGGCTTCTCCAGGCGATACCCCAGCATGCGCAGCGTGGTGATCTGGCTCTTGGAGTTGATGTGGGCGAGCTTCTTGCGGAGGAACGAGATGTAGGCCTCGGCGCTGTTCTCCGTCACGTCCTCGCCGTCATGCCACACCGACCTCAAGAGCTCCGTCTTCGAGACGACGCCCTTGCTCTCCATGAGGAGCCGCAGCACCTCGTATTCCTTCTGGGAGAGGTGCACCTGGCGATCGTTGCAGCGCAGATCGTGCGTCACGAGATCGAGGGTGAGGTCGCCGAAGGTCCGCGTGTCCTGATCGGCCTCGCCGTGGCGGCGGGTGAGGGCGCGGATGCGCGCGAGGAGCTCGTCGGTGTCGATGGGCTTCGTCATGTAGTCATCGGCGCCGTGATCGAGACCCTCGATCTTGTCGGCGGTCGTGCCCTTGGCCGTGACCATGATGACCGGCGTCTCCACCGAGGCCTTGCGCAGGCGGGCGACGATGTCGAAGCCGCTCATGCCGGGCAGCATCACATCGAGCAGGATGGCGTCGTGGCGAGAGCCGAGGGCGGCGTCGAGCCCTCCCGGCCCGTCGAAGGCCTGCTCCGCGTTGTAGCCGGCCTCACCGAGAATGTGGCAGATGGCATCGTTGAGGTTCCGTTCGTCCTCGACGACTAAAACGTCCATGAATCTCCAAACCTTGGACTTCAGGGTGAGAGCCGAGCGCAGGGGCACTCGCTACACCCTGAAGCCCAGTCTAGGGAGCTCGAGGCCCGTTCGGCTCCACGGATCGACGCGCGGCGCTATGCGTGGACGGACGGCGGCTTTCGGGCCCTTGGCGGCTCTTTGGAGACGGTGAGCGAGCCCTGCACGCGGCCCGAACCTCGGCTACCATGGGGCGTTGGCTCGAAGACGCGGGCGTGCGCCAGAACCCGAAGGCACCCCGCGATCAACACACGCAAAGGAGTATTCGTTGGCTGTCAAGATTCGCCTGGCGCGCCACGGCGCCAAGAAGCGTCCCTACTACCGCATCGTCGTCGCCGATTCGCGCATGAAGCGCGACGGTCGCTTCATCGAGCAGGTGGGTCGCTACGATCCCATCCCCGATCCCCACGTGATCGAGGTCGATCTCGAGGCGGTGGACGCGTGGCTCGCCAAGGGTGCCCAGCCCACGAGTGCCGTGTCGCACCTCATCGACATCGCGCGCGCCGGTTCCGCGGGCAAGCCCTCCGCCGAGGAGGCCCCGAAGCCCGAGCCGAAGATCCCCGAGGCCTACGCGGTGCCCGAGGAGGAAGCCGCCGATCTCGAGGAGGCGGTCGAGGCCGAGGTCGCCGCAGATGAGATTGCCGCCGATCTCGAGGAGGCCGCCGCCGACGACGCCCCCGAGGCCGAGTAGCCCCGAGGCTTCGCCATGAGTGATCCGAACGCCGCCATGGGCGGCATCGAGGCCTTTGACGAGGCGGGCGCAAGCGTGGATCTCGAAGAGGGTGGGGAGCTCGAGCCGATCGAGGATTCCGAGGCGCCCGAGCTTCCCTCCGATCGCATCGCCGACCTCGTGGAACTTCTGGTCTTGGGGCTCGTGGACGACGTGGACGCCGTCGCGTTGGACGTCACGGATTCCACCGAGGGCTCCCTGATCGAGATCACCGTCGCCCCGTCCGACGTGGGAAAGGTGATCGGTCGCCACGGTCGCACCATCAAGTCCATCAGGACGTTGGCGCGAGCTCTGGGCCAGCGGCTCGAGACCGATGTCGAGGTCGAGGTTCTCGGCTAGGGGCGCGCCTTGAGCCGAGACTATCGCCCCATAGCCACCATCGTCCGACCCCATGGGAAGCGCGGCGAGCTGCTCTGCCGTCCGTGGACGGCGCGCTCGCCGCGTCTCACCGCCGGCCTTTCCGTGGCCATCCTGCCGCCGACGCTCACGCTGAACCGCTATCAGGTGGTCACGTCCGTGCGCGGCGAGGGGGCGGAGCAGTTCGTCCGCTTCTCCGAGGTGGGCGATCTGAACGACGCCGAGCAGGTGGTGGGTTGCCGCATCCTCGCGAAGGCGGGCGAGCTCGCCTTCGCCGACGACGCCCCCGAGCTCGAGAGCTGGGTGGGGTTCGAGGCCGTCGACGAGGCCCTCGGCTCCCTCGGCTTCGTCAGCGCGGTGGAGGAAGGGCCCTTCCAGCCGCTTCTCGTGATCGACCACGCGGGGCGCGAGCTTCTCGTTCCCGCCGTGGAACCCATCATCCGATCCGTCGAGGGAAACGTCATCACCTTGGCGTGCCCGAGCGGGCTCGTCGAGCAGTAGGAGGGGAAGCCGCCCATGGACATCCACTTCCTCTCCGTCATCCCCGAGGTCTTCGGGCCCTACGTGAACGCCTCCATCCTCGGTCGGGCCCAGGCGGCCGATCTCGCACGCTTCTTCGCGCACGATCTGCGCGATTGGACCCACGATCGCCATCGCACGGTCGACGACGCGCCCTTCGGAGGCGGCCAGGGCATGCTCATGAAGCCCGAACCCTTCTTCGAGGCCGTCGAGGCCATCCGCAACTCCTCCGAGGTGCCGCTCACGACCATCTTCCTGTCGCCACAGGGGGCGCCCTTCACCCAGGCCAAGGCCCACGAGCTCTCCGGGAAACCGGGGCTCCTTCTCGTCTCCGGGCGCTACGAGGGCATGGACGAGCGGGTCTTCTCGCTTGCGGACGAGGTCGTCTCCCTCGGGGATTTCGTGCTCACCGGCGGCGAGCTCGCGGCGATGGCCGTGGCCGACGCGACGGTGCGCCTCATTCCGGGCGTCCTCGGCAACGAGCGCTCGGCGCTCGAGGAATCCTTCGAGGACGGCCTCTTGGAGTGCGCCCAGTACACGCGCCCGGCCGAGTTCCGCGGCATGGCCGTGCCCGACGTGCTCCTCTCGGGAGACCACGGCAAGGTGGACGAGTGGCGACGCCGAAACGCCCTCGAACGCACGCGTCGCTTCCGGCCGGATCTGTTGGAGGCGGTCTCGGGGGAGGTGAGCGATCGTGGCCGATGATGCGCAGGGGCATTCCTCTGAGACACCGCGCCACATGGCCGAGGCGCCCAAGGGCGGTCACTTCAGCTCTCGCGCCGCCAAGCGGGAGGAGGAGACGCCCCTCACGGAGAGCCGCCATATGGCGCCCGCTCCCGTGAGCCCCTACACGCGGCCCATGAACACCCAGCCTTGGCAGAAGAGCACGGGCGATTGGCCGAAGGACCTCATCGAACCCGAGGAGGCCAAGGGATCGGCCCTGAAGAGCGTCATCGAATGGGTCGTGGTCATCGCCTGCGCGCTCGGGGTCGCCTTCCTCGTGCGCACGTTCGTCGTCGAGCCCTTCGAGATCCCGAGCGAATCGATGCTCGAGACCATCAAGGTGGGCGATCGCATCCTCGGCGAGAAGCTCACGTACCTCAACGGTGCGCCCGAGACGGGCGACATCGTCACCTTCCTCGACCCAGAGGATCCCGAGACGACGCTCATCAAGCGCGTCATCGCGACCCCCGGCCAGACCATCGACCTCGTCGACGGCAAGGTGGCCATCGACGGCGAGCTCATCGAGGAGCCCTACGTCCAGGGCGAGACCTTCCCCCTGCCGAGCTCCTCGTCGACGCTTTCCGAGCCCGTCAGCTTCCCCTACACCCTCGGGGAGGATGAGTACTGGGTCATGGGCGACAACCGCGAGAACTCGCTGGATTCACGCTATTTCGGCCCCATTCGCACGGAGGACGTGACCTCGAAGGCCTGGATCGTCTTCTGGCCCCCCGAGGACTTCGGCGTCCTATCCTAGATCCCGCGCGACGAGCCGCCGAGGCCGTCGCCCGCGTTTCGCTTGAGACGAGAGGAATGTCATGGCCAGAGCCCAAGCGCCCACGTTCCAGGAGATGATCTTCGCCCTCCAGCGCTACTGGGCGGCTGAGGGTTGCGCCGTCATGCAGCCGGTGGACACCGAGGTGGGTGCCGGCACCTTCCACACGGCGACCACGCTGCGCTCGCTGGGCCCCGAGCCGTGGGCCGCGTGTTACGCCCAACCTTGCCGCCGCCCCACCGACGGACGCTACGGCGAGAACCCCAACCGCCTCCAGCACTACTACCAGTTCCAGGTGCTCATGAAGCCCTCGCCCCGAAACGCGCAGGAGCTCTACCTCGGCTCCCTCGCCGAGATCGGGCTCGACGCAACGGCTCACGACGTGCGCTTCGTGGAGGACGACTGGGAGAGCCCCACGCTCGGGGCCTGGGGGCTCGGCTGGGAGGTGTGGATCGACGGCATGGAGGTGACGCAGTTCACCTACTTCCAGCAGGTGGGCGGCATCGAATGCTCGCCGGTGCCCGTCGAGATCACCTACGGCCTCGAGCGCCTCGCCATGTACGCGCAGGATGTGGACAGCTGCTTCGACGTGGTGTGGTGCCGCGACCCCGAGGGCCGCGAGCTCACCTACGGCGACGTCTTCCACGAGAACGAGCGCGAGTTCTCCACCTACAACTTCGAGGTGGCCGACGTCGAATCGCTCCGTGCGCACTTCGACGACTACGAGCGGGAATGCCGAGCCTGCCTCGATCGCGGGCTGCCGCTCGTGGGCTACGACTGCGCGCTCAAATGCTCCCACGCCTTCAACCTCCTGGACGCGCGGGGAGCCCTTTCCCAGACCGAGCGCATGAACTACATCCTGAGGGTGAGGACCGTGGCCAAGGCCGCCTGCGTGGCGTGGATGGCCGCCTCCGACGAGACGAAGGCCGAGGTGGCGTAGATGGAAACGCGCGACTTCCTCCTGGAAATCGGATCCGAGGAACTGCCGAGCGCGCCGCTTGACGCCGCTCGCGCCCAGCTGCCGAAGCTCGTATCGGCCGGCCTCGACGAGGCGGGCCTGGCCCACGGCGAGATCCGCGTCATCTCGAGCCCCCGACGCCTCGCCGCCCTCGTCGCCGACGTGGCCGTGAGGACCGAGGCCCAGACGCAGCGGTTCCGCGGTCCGAAGCTGGCCCAGGCCTATGGCGCCGACGGAGCGCCCACGCGCGCCGCGGAGGGTTTCGCCCGCTCCAAGGGCGTGCCCGTCGAGGAGCTCCGGGTGGTGGAGTCCAAGGGCGAGAAGCACGTGGCCGTGACCGTCGAGACGCCGGCGAAGGAGGCGACGTCGCTCCTCGGAGCGATCGCCGAGACCGTCATCGCCCAACTCTCGTGGCCGCGCTCCATGCGCTGGGGCCGCACCTCCGAGCGCTACTGCCGCCCGGTTCGCTGGATCCTCTGCCTCTTCGGCGGCGAGGTGATCGACGCCTCGTTCGCGGGCATTCGCTCCGGCCGCGCCACCTGGGGCCACCGCGTGCTCGCGCCCGGCCGCCACGACGTGGCCGATCCGAGCGAGTACCTCGCCGTGCTCGAGAGCGCCTACGTGCTCGACCACGACGCCCGCGCCGAGCGCATCCGCGGGCAGATCGCCGCGCTCGAAGCCTCCCAGAACCTCGTCGTCGAAGCGCCCGCATCCACGTTCGCCGAGGTCGTGAACCTCTGCGAGTGGCCCACCGTGCTCGCCGGCCGCTTCGACGAGCGCTTCCTCGCCGTGCCGCGGGAGATCATCTGCGAGGCCATGCTCAGCCACCAGCGCTGCTTCCCCGCCTTCGACGCCGAGGGCAACCTCAGCCGCACCTTCGTCATGGTCTCCAACGGCGACCCGGCGAAGAGCGAGGTCATCGCCCAGGGCAACGAGCGCGTCGTTCGCGCCCGCCTCGACGATGCCGCGTTCTTCTTCGAGGAGGATCTCAAGGTCTCCATGGAGGACTGGCTGGAGGACCTCGCCCAGGTGACCTTCCAGGAGAAGCTCGGGACCCTTCGCCAGAAGGTCTCGCGCATGGAGGAGCTCGCCGCCGCCTGCTGCCGCCTGGCGGGCGAGGACGACGCCACCGTCGAGGAGGCGCGTCGAGCCGCGCACCTCGCCAAGGCCGATCTCGTCTCCCAGGCCGTGGTCGAGTTCACGAGCCAGCAGGGTGTCATGGGCGGCCACTACGCCCGCGCGGCGGGAGAGAGCGAGGATGTGGCCCTCGCCGTGGCCGAGCACTACCGTCCGCGCTTCGCCGGAGACGATCTGCCTTCGGGCGTCGTCGGCTCCGCGGTGGCCGTGGCCGACAAGCTCGACACCATCTGCGGCATGTTCGCCATCGACGAACCCCCCACCGGCTCCAAGGATCCCTTCGCCCAGAGGCGTGGCGCCATCGGCGTCATCCGTCTGCTCGAGCGCATGCCGAGCGTGCCGCTGCGCGCCCTCATCGACGCCTCGCTCGACCTCTATCGAGCCCAGGGCCTTGATTTCGACCAGGCAGATGTGCGCCGCGCCGTGGCCGACTTCTTCATCGGTCGCCTGCAGGTGATGGCCCGCGAGGAGGGCGCCCAGCCCGACGTCGTCGCCGCCATCGCCCACACCGGCGTCATCGATCCGGCCGAGTTCCTCTCCCGCGTGCGCGCCCTCGAGGCCGCGCGCGCCGAGCGCGAGGAGCTCATGGACGATCTCGCCCAGGCCTATCTGCGCGCCACGCACCTCGCCGATCCCTCGCTCGGCCTCGACGTCGAGCGCGAGGACCTCGAGGAGCCCGAGCTCGCGCTGCTCACGGCGACGGAGTCCGCCGAGGCGGAGGTCTCCGCCGCGCTCGCCGAGGGCCGGTTCCCCGATGCCCTCGCCGCGCTCGCGGCGCTTCGCGCGCCCATCGACCGGTTCTTCGAGGACGTGCTCGTGATGGACGAGGATCCGGCGCTTCGCACCCGGCGCCTCGTGCTCCTCAACCGCTTCGCGCACCCCTTCGAGCCCGTCGCGGACTTCGCGGCCCTCGCGAAGGCGCCCGGCGCCTAGGGAAACGTCCGCCCGCGGAGCTCCTCGGCTCGGCGGGAGACCGTCCGCCCAATCCCAGCCGGGGGAGTCGCGTTCATGAACTACCATCGCAGAAGCGACAGCGACCGTTCCTGAGGAGGAGCCTGTGCGAAGCTTCGACACGGACGACATCGAGTACTGTGACGACTGCGCCCTCATTCACGTGATCTCCGATTCCGAGGGGGACACGGCGGCCGGCGTCGTCGCGGCCGCGGCTGCGCAATTCGAGGAGGGCTGCGTGAAGATCTCGCGGCTCCCGAAGGTGCGCACCATCGACCAGGTGATCGAGTATCTCGACGCCAATCAGGAGAGCGAGCACCCCACGGCCGTCTTCCACACCATCGTGGACACCGACCTGCGCAACGACATCCGTCGTGAGCTCGAGGCGCGCCAGATCTTCTCGATCGACATCATCGGCCCCGCCATCAACGTGCTCTCGACGCTCACCCAGTCCGACCCGAAGAACATCCCGGGCGGCAGCGCGTAGGATCGTTCGCCGAAGCGCTTTTCGAGCACCCTTCGCCGCGCCTGGAGCGGGCGCTTCGGCGGAGGGCGCCTTTGTGTGGAGAGAAGGGGAGGAAAGGCGCCCTTGAGCGGCCCGAACGTTTGAAGCGCCACCCCCTATGGGCTAGCATTCCAACGATGGTAACGACGGGTTCCGCGCGGAGCCGTGAGGCCGTGCGCGTCCCTTGATCGGTGCTTGCCCGCCGGGCGAGCCGAGGAAGAAGGAGTTCTATGGCAGACCAGAACAAGCATGTCTACCGCTGGGGCATCGACGCCTCCGGAAAGGACGTCACCGAGGCCGATTCCTCGATGAACTACATCGTGGGCGGTAAGGGCGCCAACTTGGCCGAGATGGCCAAGATCGGTCTGCCGGTTCCTCCGGGCTTCTCCATCACCTGCCAGACCTGCGTGGAGTATTCCAGCCACGACAACACCTGGCCCGCCGGCGTGCTCGACGAGATCGCGTCGTACCGCGAGGATCTCGAGGCCCGCATGGGCAAGAAGATCGGCGACTCCGAGGATCCGCTCCTCGTCTCCGTGCGCTCCGGCGCCCCGTTCTCCATGCCCGGCATGATGGACACCGTCCTCAACCTCGGCCTCAACGATAAGTCGGTCCAAGGCCTCATCAAGCACACGAACAACCCGCGCTTCGGCTGGGACAGCTACCGCCGCTTCGTGCAGATGTTCGGCCACGTGGTCATGGGCCTCGACGGCGACCTCTTCGAGAACGCCATCAACAAGATGAAGGCCGATCGCGGCGTCAAGCAGGACACCGACCTCACGGCCGAGGACCTCGAGGAGCTCGTCGGCGAGTACAAGAAGATCTTCGCCGAGAACCTCGACCCCGAGAAGCACGCGAACCTCGTCGTCGACGGCAAGGTCTCCTTCCCGCAGGATCCCTACACCCAGCTCCAGCTCGCCATCGAGGCGGTCTTCGGTTCCTGGATGAACGATCGCGCGATCCTCTATCGCCAGCAGAACAAGATCCCCGATGATCTCGGCACGGCCGTGAACGTGCAGATCATGGCCTACGGCAACATGGGCAACAACTCCGCCACCGGCGTCGCCTTCACGCGCAACCCCGCCGACGGCACCAACGAGTTCTACGGCGACTTCCTGGTGAACGCACAGGGCGAGGACGTCGTGGCCGGCATCCGCAACACGCAGCCCATCTCCGAGCTCAAGACCATGCCGGGCCTCGAGGAGGCCGGCAAGCAGCTCGAGGATATCTTCGGGCTCCTCGAGCACCACTACCACGACATGATGGACATCGAGTTCACCATCGAGCGTGGCAAGCTCTGGATGCTCCAGACCCGCGTGGGCAAGCGCACCGCCCAAGCCGCCCTCAAGATCGCCATCGACATGGAGAAGGAGGGCCTGATCGACAAGAAGACCGCGGTCACGCGCGTCAACCCCGATCAGCTCGACCAGCTCCTGCACCCGCAGTTCGACCCGAAGGCCGAGAAGCACGTCATCGCCAAGGGCATGAACGCGAGCCCCGGCGGCGCGGTGGGCGAGGTCGTCTTCAGCTCCGAAGACGCCGTCGCCTGCAAGAACGAGGGCACGCCGTGCATCCTCGTGCGCTGGGAGACCAACCCCGACGACCTCAAGGGCATGGACGCCGCCGAGGGCATCCTCACCTCCCACGGCGGCAAGACGAGCCACGCGGCCGTCATCGCCCGCGGCATGGGCGCCCCCTGCGTCTGCGGCTGCGAGGCCCTGAAGATCGACGCCGAGGCCAAGGAGGTCATCGTCGAGGGCACCGACATCGTGCTCCACGAGGGCGACGTCATCTCCATCGACGGCTCCACCGGCGACGTCATCCTCGGCGCCGTGGACCTCGTCCAGCCCGAGCTCACCGGCGATCTCGACACGATCCTCACCTGGGCCGACGAGATCTCCGTCGACGAGTCCGTGGGTCGCCCGATGGGCGTCCGCGCCAACGCCGACAACCCCGCAGATGCCAAGCTCGCCCGCGACTTCGGCGCCACCGGCATCGGCCTCTGCCGCACCGAGCACATGTTCCTCGGCGATCGCAA
>CANQFP010000022.1 GCA_947599965.1 uncultured Atopobiaceae bacterium
CCGGAGAGGGCCTGGAGGCCGATGTCGTAGGTGCCGCCGTCGCCGCCGAAGGCCACGAACTTGATCTTCTTGTCCGCGGGGATCTTGCCGGCGCGCTTGAGGCCGCGGAACGCCGCCTCGACGCCGCTCATCGTGGCAGCGGCGCTCTCGAACGTGCTGTGGATGAAACCACCTTCCCAGCTGGTGAAGGGGAACGTGGTCGTGGAGACCTCGAGGCAGCCCGTGGCGGCGCCGCAGACGACCGGCGTCTTGCCCGCGCCCATGAGCACCTGGCGGACGGCGATGGTGGCACCGCAGCCACCGCACATGGAGTGGCCGGGGGAAAGCCTCTGAGGGAGCTCGGAGAGTTGCTTGATGTTAGCCATGTTCCTTCGCTCCTATCGATTGCCCTTGTAGGTGACGGCGGGGACGGTGCCGGCGGCCTTGTCGGCCTCGAGCGTCTTGAGATCGTCGTAGATCTCGTTGATGAGCTCGAGGGTGACGTCAGCGCCACCGAGACCGTACATGTAGTCGCGCACGGGAGCGGTGATGCCGGCGGACTGCAGGCAGGCGCTGACCTCCTGCCAGAGCGGGCCGCCCTCGCCGCCCACGGTCTCCGCGCGATCCATCACGGCGATGGCCTTGGCGCCCTTGAGGGCGGCCGCGAGCTCCTCGGCCGGGAACGGACGGAAGACGCGCAGCGAGACGACGCCGACCTTCTCGCCGACCTCGCGCAGCGTCTTGGCGACGGCGCGGCAGTTGCCGGTGGAGGAGCCCATGACCACGATGACGCGCTCGGCGTCTTCCACGCCGAAGGTCTTCACGACGTCGAACGGACGGCCGGAGATGGCCTCCCACTCCTCGCCGACGGCCTTGATGATGGGCATGGCCTTCTCCATGGCCTTGCGCTGGGCGAGCTTGGTCTCCATGTAGAAGTTGCCGAGGTTGGCGAACATGCCGTAGGAGTTCGGGTTCTCGGTGTCGAGCAGGCTGTGCTCGGGCTTGTACTCGCCGACGAACGCGGCGACGGTCTCGTCGTCCATGAGCTCGCAGCGCTCGAGGGCGTGCGAGGTGATGAAGCCGTCGAGGGTGGTGGCGACGGGGAGCATCACGTCGGGATGCTCGGCCACGCGGAAGGCCATGAGCGTGTCGTCGTAGGCCTCCTGGGCGTTCTCGGCGAAGTACATGATCCAACCGCTGTCACGGGCACCGAGGATGTCGGAGTGATCGCCGTGGATGTTGATGGGCGCGGAGAGCGCGCGGTTGGCGTTGGCCATGACGATGGGCAGGCGCATGCCGGCGGCCACGTAGAGCTGCTCCCACATGTAGGCGAGGCCCTGGGAGGCGGTGGCGGTCACGGTGCGGGCGCCGGCCGCGGAGGCGCCGATGGCGGCGGCCATGGCGGAGTGCTCGGACTCGACGGGCACGAACTCGGTGTGCACGCGGCCCTCGGCGACGAACTTGTCGAACTCCTCGACGATGATCGTCTGCGGGGTGATGGGGTAGACGGGCAGGACGTCGGGGTTGGCCTGGCGGAAGGCCTCGGCGACCATCTGGTCGCCGGAGCCGGCGAGGACGGTGACCTCTGCCATTACTGGACCTCCTTCTCGTCAAGCTCGCGGGCGTCGTTCTCGCTGATCATCGAGAGGGCGCCGAAGGGGCAGGCCACCACGCAGACGCCGCAACCCTTGCAGTGCTCGTAGTCGATGCCGCACATCTTCTGATCCGCGACCTTGATGGACGAATCGGGGCAGTGCATCCAGCAGATGAGGCACTGCTTGCACTTCTCGGTGTCCCAGATGGGGCGCTGGACGCGCCAGTCACCGGTCTTGTGGCCCGTGGCGGTGCCACCTTCGAGGGTCATGGCACCCAAGGGGATCTGATCCCAGGTCCACTTCTCGTTGCCAGAGTAATCCCAGCTCATGCGCGCACCTCCTGGTAGGCACGGTCCACCGAGGCGAGGTTGCCGGCGATGACCTTGTCGGAGAACTTGCCCGTGAAGCTCTTCTCGACGTACTTCTTGAGGGATTCCACGTTGATGACGCCCGTGACCTTGGCGAGGGCGCCGGCGATGGGGGTGTTCGGGATGTCGCGGCCGATCGTGTTGATCGCGATGTCGGAGGCGTCGACCGTGGCGATCTTCACCGTCGCCGGGGCACCGGTGATGGCGCGAACCTCCTCGGCGTCCATGCGGGTGTTGACGATGAGGGTGCCGGTCTCCTTGAGGCCCTCGCAGACGTTCACGACCTCGAGCAGCGTGTCATCCAGCACCACGACGATGTCGGGGTGGAGGATGTTGTTGTGGATCTCAATGGGTTCGGGCGAGATCCTCGTGTAGGCCTTGAGCGGCGCGCCCTGGCGCTCCGCACCGTACTCGGGCATGGCCTGCATGTATTGCCCGTCGTCCATCGCCGTCTCGGCTACGAGCCGAGACGCCGTGACGGCACCCTGGCCCGCGCGGGCGTGCCAGCGAATTTCCGTCAACTGAGCCATTGACTCTCCTCTCCTGTACCGGGCTTCCCGGCCAAGGGAAACCGCGCCACACGGTGGAACCTTCCATCGTGCCTATTGTACGTACCTCGGCGTGCGAGCAGGTCGGACTTTTGGGCTCCACAAGGCAATTCCAAGCCCCGTTTCGCTCACCTTCGCCTGTGCGAACCCTGGCGCTCGAGCAGCCTCTGATAGCCGTCTTCGATCTTCCTCGAGAGCGGACCGGAGGCATTCGAGGCGGCGATGACGCCGTGCTCGTCCGAGACGAGGAACGCCTCGTCGAAGGGCACCTGCGAGGCGTGGTTCACCACCTCCTGGGCGAGGCCCGTCTCCCGGGAGACGACGATCCCCAGGGTCTTGGCGAGATCGAGCACGAGGGTGGCGGCGCCCGAGGCGCTCATGCCCTCGTCTATGCCGGCCACGAGGCGCCCGTCGCGCACGAGCCAGAGGGTCTCCGGCGCCACGCCGGTCGCCCGGGCCTCCGCGGAGGCCGCGACGGCGCGCCGCGCGAGCGCCGAGAGGGCGCGGCCGCGAAGCTCCTCGTAGGGCCCGACGGAAAGCGCCGCCCGACCCGCCTCGTCGACGACGAGCATGAGCACGCCGTCGGGGTCATCCGAGGAGGAGCGCTCGAGACCCCATTCGATCTGCTGCTTCGTCCACGCAACGAGCTCGGTGGAGACGCGCCTGCCCCGTACGCGCCTCAGGCGAAGCGCCCTCAGATGCCGGTTCATGAGCGGCAGCTCGGAGTGCGAGAGGCGCCAGCGGCAGATGAGCGACGGCCGCCCGAGGACGAAGCCCTCCTGGTCGACCACCGGGATCTCCCTCGGGCCGGCCGCCTCGGCCGCGCCTGACGCTCCGAACTGCTCCTCGGACGCCATCTCGCCCCTCCCCCGCAGCGCCGGGATCTAGTGGCGGAAGTGGCGCACGCCGGTGAAGACCATGGCGATGCCGTATCTATCGCAGGCCGCCACGGATTCGTCGTCGCGCACGGAGCCGCCGGGCTGGATGATGCAGGTGACGCCGTGCTCCGCGAGCACGTCGATGTTGTCGGAGAAGGGGAAGAACGCGTCCGACGCGGCCACGTAGCCGCCCTTCTCGAGGCCGAGGCGCTCGCAGGCCTCATCCGCCCGCTCGCAGGCGAGCAGCGCGGAATCCACGCGGTTCGGCTGGCCGGGGCCCATGCCGATGCCGGCGTGGTCCTTGGAGACGAGGATGGCGTTCGACTTCACGCCCTTGCACACCTTCCAGGCGAAGAGCATCTCGTCGAGCTCCTCGGGGGTGGGCTGGCGCTTCGTGGGGACGGTGAAGGTCTCGGGCGCCTCGTCCACGGCGTCGGTGTTCTGGATGAGGACGCCGCCGTCGACGGTGCGAAGCTCCATCTCGGCCTGCGCACCCGTGCCGCCGGTGGCGAGCACGCGCAGGTTCGGGCGCTTGGCAAGACGCTCGAGCGCCTCCGCGGAGAAGCTCGGGGCGATGATGACCTCGACGAACTGCTTGTTCACGTCGGCGAAATGCTCGACGAGCGGCAGGGGCACCTCGCCGTTCACCGCGATGATGCCGCCGAAGGCGCTCTTCGGATCGCAGGCGAAGGCGCGGTCGTAGGCCTCCGTCACGTCGCCCGCCACGGCCGAACCGCAGGGGTTCTGGTGCTTCAGGATGATGCACGCCGGGTCCGTGAACTCGCGCACGAGGTTCCAGGCGGCGTCGGCGTCGAGGTAGTTGTTGTAGGAGAGGGGCTTGCCCTGGAGTTGCCTCGCGCCCACGAGCGGATGCGCGGAGGAGAAGAGCTCGCCCTCGATGTCGGCGAAGCCGTAGACGCCGGCCGTCTGCTGGGGGTTCTCGCCGTAGCGCAGGGTGTCGAGCTTCTCCAGCTTGAGCGTGAGGACGTCGGGGGTGGGGGCGCCCTCGCCGGCATGGGCGTTCAGCCAGGAGGAGATGGCCGTGTCGTAGGCTGCCGTCGTTGCGAAGACCTTGCGCTGGAGCTCGAGGCGCAGCTCCTCGGTGGTGGCGCCCTCGTTCTCGCGCATGGAGGCGAGCACGCGATCGTAGTCGGCCGGATCGCAGACCACGGTGACGCTCTCGGCGTTCTTGGCGGCCGAGCGCAGCATGGAGGGGCCACCGATGTCGATGTGCTCGATGGCGTCGGCGTAGGTGACGGAAGGATCGGCCACGGTCTTCTCGAACTCGTAGAGGTTCACGCAGACGAGGTCGATCATCTCGATGCCGTTTGCGGCGGCCTCGGCCATGTGCCGCTCATCGCCCCGGCGGGCGAGGAGACCGCCGTGGACCTTCGGATGGAGCGTCTTCACGCGGCCGCCCATCATCTCGGGAAAACCGGTGTAGTCGTCGATGGCGACGACGTCGACGCCGGCGTCCTCGAGCGCCTTGGCGGTGCCGCCCGTGGAGATGACCTCCACGCCGAACTCATCTTGGAGCGTCTTCGCGAAGGCTTGGACGCCGGTCTTATCGGTGACGGAGACGAGGGCCCGACGGATGACGGGATTGGCCATGGAGGCTCCTTCGGATGGAGGGTTTCGCGTGCCCTCACTCTAGCGCGCGAGGGTCACGACGATTCGCCGCGCGGCCGCCCTCCACAGAAACGCGCGGTTTCCGTGGAGCCGGGCGCGTGCGGGCCCGAAGAGCGCCTTCACACGAAAACGCAGCTCGGAGCCGCCTCCGAGCCGCGTTCGGTGTCGTGGAGCCGAAGACAGGAATCGAACCTGCAACCCACTGATTACAAATCAGTTGCTCTACCGTTGAGCCACTTCGGCGTCGGCCCCATGGTAGCCGAGGTTAGCGCCCATCGCTCGCGGCGGGAGGGCGCCTGCGCCCCGTGAGGGCCTCGAGCTTCGCGCGACTCTCGGGCGAAAGGCGTGCCTCGAGGGTGAGACGGCCCGAACCGCTCAGGCGCTCGTCGCTTCGGCGCTCCTCCTCGATGGCGGCGACCTCGCGGGAGAGAAGCGAGCTCGCCATGAGCGAGACGGGCACGCCCGCCACGGTGGAGCGAATGGTGATGTCCGAGGTCACGAGGGTCACGGGGCGCCCCGCCTCGCGAGCTTGGGTGACCATCTCCTCGATGACGGCGTCAGCCGATTGCCCGGCGCGCGAGAAGATGACGCGGACGCCGCCGATCACGCGATCGGGCCGCTCGGTGGAAAGGTTGCGCGCGCCGTCGTAGACGATCACGGCCTCGTAGCTGCCGGCGGCGAAGGACGCCACGTCGGCGAGCAGCGCCTCGCGCGCCCGGTCGAAGGGGTCGGAGGAGAGGCGCAGGACCGCGGGCACATCGAGGCCCTCTCTGGGTTCGTCGACGAGGTCGAGATAGGCGTCGCTCGCGTAGATGGCGTTGTAGCCGTCGACGACGAGGAGCGGGAGCCGAGACGCGCCGGCCATCTAATCCCCCGCAAGCTCCGCGCCGGCGTCGCCCTCGGAGGGCGAGTCGCCGAGGGCCGCGTGAAGCCACTGGTAGCAGGCCACGGTGGCCGCCTGGGCGACGTTCAGCGATTCGATGGAGCCCACGATGGGAAGCGCCGCCGCCACGTCGCAATGCTCGGCGACGAGCCGCGAGACGCCCGGGCCCTCGGCGCCGAGCACGAGGCAGATCCGCCCGGAGAGATCGACGTCCCAGAGGGTCTCGGTGGCGTGCTCCGAGAGGCAGACGACCCAAAACCCGGCGCGCTTCAGCTCCTCCACGGCCGAGGCGAGGTTCGGCACCTGGGCGATGGGCAGGTGCGCGAGGGCGCCGGCGCTCGATTTATAGGCCCCGGGGCCCGCGCCGGCGGCTCTGCGGTTGGCGATGACGAGGCCCGCGGCTCCCACGCACTCGGCCGAGCGCGCGATGGCACCGAGGTTGCCCTCGTCCTGCACGTGGTCGAGCAGGAGCACGAGGGCGTCCTCGGCTCCGGCGCGGGCGATGAGCTCGCCGAGCTCGATGTAGGCGAAGGGCTCCACCTCGAGGAGGATGCCCTGGTGGTTTCCGTGGTAGGAGAGCTCGTCCAAGGTCGCCCGCGAGACGGCGGCGAGCTCTATCCCCGCCTTCTCGATCTTGGCGGCGAGGCGCTCGAGCGTGGCGTCTGCGTTGCGGCCCTCGAGGACGAGGGCCCTGCGTATGGGCAGTTCGGCCTCGAGTGCCTCGGCCACCGATCTCCGCCCGTAGATGACGTCGAGGCCCGAGGAGGTCGCACGCGCGCCCGCGCGCGGCCGGGGGCGCCTGGGCCTCGGATCGGTCGGTTTCCTCTGCGAACGCCCGGCCGGGCGCGATCCGCTCCGCCCGTGCGAGCCGGCGGCGCGCCCACGATGCGCGGAGCCCCTCCCGGCACCCTTTCCCCGGCGATCCTTGGAGCTCGCCACGGCTAGCCCTCACGCGCCACGACGCGCGAGCCCGTGGGGGTGTCCTCCACCGCGAGCCCGAGCCCGGCGATGCGATCGCGGATGGCGTCCGCGCGGGCCCAGTCCCTGGCGGCGCGCGCCTTCGCCCGTGCGGCGATGAGGGCGTCCGCCGCCTCGGCCGCGCTTGAGCCCGCGTAGTCCGCGAGCTCGGCGGCGAGGGAGACGAGCTCGGCCGGCAGCGCGGCCTTCTCGGGGGCGACGTTGATGCCGAGGACGCCGAAGAGCTCCACGAGCGCGTCCGCCGCCTCGCGGGCGACGTTCGGCTCGGCGCCGTCGGCGACCTCGGCGAGGTAGGTGTTCGCGCGGGTGGCGAGCGTGAAGAGCGCGCCGAGTGCCCCCGCGGTGTTGAAGTCGTCCTCCATCGAGCGGCTGAACTCCGCACGCGCCTCGGCGACGGCGCTCGCGAGCACCGCGGTCGGCTCCTCCGCGGAACCGGGCTCGCCCTCGGGCACGCCGCCCGCCCGGGGCTCGGTGTGGCCGGACGCGTCGTCGCGGGCCGCCCAGAGGAGCGCCGAGACGGTGTTTTTCATGCGCTCCCAGGCTCCCCGGGCGCCCTCGAGGCGCTCGAAGGAGAAGTCGAGCGGCGAGCGGTAGTGCGTTTGCAGCACGAGCAGGCGCAGCGCGTCCGCCGGGTAGCGATCGAGCACGTCCTTCAGCGTGTGGAAGTTGCCGAGGCTCTTGCTCATCTTCTCGCCGTCCACCCGGAGCATCCCCGAGTGCATCCAAAGGCGGGCGAGCGGCGTGCCCCACGCGGCCTCGGCCTGAGCGTTCTCGTTTTCGTGGTGAGGAAAGACGAGGTCGGAGCCGCCCCCGTGGATGTCGATGGGCACGCCGAGGTAGCGCTTGGCCATGGCCACGCACTCGGTGTGCCAGCCGGGGCGCCCGAGCCCCCAGGGGCTCTCCCAGGAGGGTTCGCCCGGCTTCGCGGCCTTCCAGAGGGCGAAGTCGGCGCTCTCGCGCTTGGCCTCGTCCACCTCCACGCGCGCGCCGGCGAGGAGATCCTCCACGCGCCTGCCGGAGACCTCGCCGTAGGTGGGGCAGGAGGAAACCGAGAAGTAGACGTCGCCCTCGGCGGTGGCGTAGGCGTGGCCCTTCTCCACGAGCTCCTCGATGAGCTCGATCATCTGCGGGATCTCCTCGGTGGCCTTGGGCTGCACCGTCGGCGGCTCCACGCCCATGCGCACCATCTGCTCGCGGAAGGCGGCGGTGTAGTCGCTCGCCACCTCGGCCGCGCTTCGGCCCTCCTCGGCCGCGCGGTTGATGATCTTGTCGTCCACGTCGGTGAGGTTCTGGACGAAGGTCACGTCGAGGCCCGTCCACTCGAGGTAGCGCCGGATGGCGTCGAAGGCCACGAAGGTGCGCCCGTTGCCGATGTGGATCTGGTCGTAGACCGTCGGCCCGCAGACGTACATCGCCACCTTCCCCGGCTCGCGGGGGGTGAACTCGCGCTTGGCGCGCCGCTCGGTGTCATAGATCTGCATCGCTTCGGTCCTCCTCCACTCGAGCGCCCTCGACCTCGCGGAGCTGTCGCTCCAACTGGGCGATGCGCGCCTCGAGGATGGTGATGGTCTGGTCGATGGGGTCGGGCAGATACTGCCGATGGCTCGAGGTCTCGGGCCCCACGCGCTCGCCGAGGTCGTCGGCGGCCCTGCGCACGCGCACGCCGCAGTTCGTGGTCACGTGGCCCGGCACGCCCACGACGGTGCAGCGCGGCGGCACGTCCTTCACCACGACGGCGCCACCACCCACCTTGGCCCAGTCGCCGATGGTCACGCTGCCGAGCACGCTCGCACCCACGCCCACGACCACGTGGTTTCCCAAGGTGGGGTGGCGCTTTCCCGTCTCCTTGCCCGTGCCGCCCAGGGTCGCGCCCTGGTAGAGCATGCAGTCGTCGCCGATGACCGTGGTCTCGCCGATGACGATGCCCATGCCGTGGTCGATGACGAAACGCCGGCCGATGGTGGCCGCGGGGTGGATCTCCACGCCGAACTTCTTGCGAGCGCGATTGGAGAGCCAGCGCGCGAGGAACGTGTGCCCGGCGAGCCAGAGCTTGTGATGGCGCCGATAGGCCCAGATGGCGCGCATCCCCGGGGAGTTCACGAGGATCGAGAAGGTGGAGGTGGCCGCCGGATCGTTTCGGCGGAAGGCCTCGATGTCCTCTTTGATCGAATCAAACATGGCGCCCATGGTAGCCGTCGCCGCCCGCCCGCGGGCGCTTCGAGCGCAAGGCGTCGCGCTCCGGCAACCCGCGCTAGCGCTCCTCGAGGAGGCAGAGAGCGAAGGCGGCCATGCCGCTGCCCTCGCCCGTGAAGCCGAGGCCCTCGGTGGTGGTGGCCTTGAGGCCGATCGCCTCCACGGGAACGGAGAGCGCCCGGGCGAGGTTCTCGCGCATGGCGAGCTTGTGGGGCGCGATCTTCGGCCGATCGGCGCAGAGCGTGAGATCGCAGTCCACGATCGAAAGGCCCGCCTCGGCCACGCGCCTCGCCACCTCGGCGAGGAGCGCGAGGGAATCGGCACCTTCGAAGGCGGGGTCGGTGTCGGGGAAGAGCTCGCCGATGTCGGGGAGCCGGGCGGCGGAGAGCAGCGCGTCCATGAGCGCGTGGGTGAGGACGTCGGCGTCCGAATGCCCCTCGAGGCCGAGCTCGAACGGGATCTCCACGCCGCCCAACACGAGCCTTCGCCCGCGAACGAGCCGGTGGACGTCGATGCCGCCGCCAATGCGCACCTAGAGCTCCTCCTCCCACCCGCGCTCGAAGCGCGCCTCCAGGAGGGCCTGCGCGATCGCGAGGTCCTCAGGCGTCGTCACCTTGATGTTGTCATGCGAGGAGGGGATGCAGGCCACCTTCCCGCCCCAGCGCTCGACGCAGGAGGCGTCGTCGGTGAAATCCCAGCCCTCGGCGACGGCCTCGGCGAGCGCCTCGCGGAGGTGGCGGGTGCGGAAGGTCTGAGGCGTCTGGGCGCACCAGAACCGCGAGCGCGCGGGCGTATAGCTCACGATGCCGCGCTCGCAGACCTTGAGCGTGTCGGTGGCGGGCCAGGCGGCGATGGCGCCCGAGAGCGAGGGATCGGCTCTCAGCGCGGCGAGGGTCTCCTCGAAGGCCTCGGGCTCCACGAGGGGGCGCGCGCCGTCGTGGATGCACGCGTAGGGCATGCTCGCGGGCACGCAGGAGAGCCCCGCGGCCACCGACGCCTGGCGTGTGCGACCGGCCTTGGCGAAGAGCACCTCCCCCATCATGGGCAGCTCCGAGAGCGCGTCCACGAGGGTCGGCTCGTCGGCGGGCTTGCAGACCACGACGATGAGGTCGATGGAGGGGGCGGCCGCGGCGGCTTGGACGCTCCAGATCGCGAGCGGTTGGCCGAAGAGCGGGATGAGCGCCTTGCCCTGCCTGAGGCCGAGACGCGAGCCCTGGCCACCGCAGACGATGACGCACGCGGCGTCTTGGGCGTCGTCTGCGACCACGCCCGAGCGCCGAGGCAGCGTCTGGGGGGCGATCACCTACCCCCTCCACCCTTCATGCGGAAGAGGCTGTCGGCGAGGATGTCGGGCTCGCGGACGCCGGCGTCCTTCAGGCGCGCGGGGTTGTCCTCGATGTCGTCGAGGAGCTCCTGGAGCGAGCCGTATTCGTCGACGATCTTGTCCGCGATGCCGCGACGCACCACCGAGACGCGGTTCAGCGTGCGCAGTCCGAGCGGCGAGATGATCGAATCCTCGCGCAGGTTCTCGTAGCCGAGCATGCGCCCGACGAGCGCGGGATCGCGGAAATCCGTGTCGTCCATGGCGTGGAAGGCCGCGCGCACGGCCCGGGCGTTGGCGGTGGAGCTGTCCCGGGCGTAGTCGCGGATCATGAGGTTGTATTCCTCGTCCATGTCGCCGAGATGCTGCTCGGCCTGCATGGAGATGGTGCGGCTCTGGTCGCCGAGCTGGCGGATGAGGTCGTCCATCTCCTCGGCAGCCGTCATGAGCATCTCGAAGTAGCTGAAGATCTGGGCCACGTCCGCGAGCGTGACGTAGTTGTCGAGCTCGAGGGAGGTGAGGTGCAGGAGGTTGCGATCGAGCGCCTGGCGCGTGGACTGGAGCGTGATGAGGAGCTGGTTCACGAGGGCCATGAGCTCGGCGATCGTGTGGATGACGAAGCTCTGGCCGTCGATGTAGACGTGGGCCACCTGCCGCCTCTCGGAGATGGAGATGACCATGGCGTCGGTGAGGACGGACATGCGCGCCGCAGTGCGGTGGCGCATGCCCGTCTCGGTGGTGGGGATGTCGGCCTCCGGGATGAGGTGGAAGTTCGCGCGGTAGATGCGCTTCAGGTTCTCGTCCACGACGATGGCGCCGTCCATCTTCGAGAGCTCGAAGAGGCGGTTCGCCGAGAAGTCGATGTCCAGCGGGAAGCCGTCGTTGCCGGCCGCGATGACCGACTCCACGTCGCCCACGCAGATGAGGGCGCCGAGGTGACCCGAGAGGATCATGTCCAGGGCGCGCCGAAGCGGCGTGCCGGGAGCCGTGAGGCGCTTGGCCTCATCGAAGCGCTCCTCGAGCGTGGGCTCGTGATACTGGCGAGTGTCCGCTGGCATGAGGGGTTCCTCCCTAGCCCTCCGTCGGCTGGCCGTCCTGGGCGGGCGCGACACCGCTCGGGCGAGCCGGAGCGGCCGTCCAGCTCTCGCGAGCCTGCGGACGGTTCATCGTCTCGCGAGAGCGGGGCGCGGGGATCTCCCCCTCCCTGCCCGTGAACGTGAGCTCGTCGTCTACGGCGTCCACCATGATGATATGGCCCGGGCCCCATTCACCGCCCAAGAGGCGCTCGGCCAGCGGATCCTCCACGAGGGTCTGGATCGCGCGACGAAGCGGCCTCGCGCCGTAGACGGTGTCGGTGCCGTCCTTGATGAGCTTGGCGCGCGCGGCGTCGGTGAGCTCGATGGACATGCCCTCGGCGATGAGGCGTTCGCGCAGGTCGGCCACCATGAGGTCGACGATGAGGTTCAGCTCCTCGGTACCGAGCGACGTGAACACGACGATCTCGTCCACGCGGTTCAGGAACTCCGGGCGGAAGACGCGCTTGAGCTCGCCGTTCACCCGGCTCTTGATCTCATCGTGGGAGAGGCCGGCCGAGCCCGTGGTGCCGAAGCCCATGGGCGCGGTGGTGGCGATCTCGCGAGCGCCGATGTTGGAGGTCATGATGATGACCGTGTTGGAGAAGTCGACCTTGCGCCCTTGGCCGTCGGTGAGGCGACCCTCGTCGAGGATCTGCAGGAGCACGTTGAAGACGTCGGGGTGGGCCTTCTCGATCTCGTCGAAGAGCACGACGGAATAGGGCTTGCGGCGCACGGCCTTGGTGAGCTCGCCGCCCTCGTCGTAGCCCACGTATCCCGGAGGGGCGCCCACGAGCTTGGAGACGTTGAACTTCTCCATGTACTCCGACATGTCGAAGGTGATGAGCGCGTCCTCGGAGCCGAAGAGGAACTCGGCGAGGCTCTTGGCGAGCTCGGTCTTCCCCACGCCGGAGGGGCCGAGGAAGATGAACGAGCCGCCGGGACGCCGCGGATCCTTGAGGGGCGAGCGGGAGCGACGGATGGCGCGGGCCACCGAGCTCACGGCCTCGTTCTGGCCGATGACGCGCTCGTGGAGCACCTCCTCGCAGCGCAGGAGCTTCGAGGTCTCGGCTTCGGTGAGGTTGGAGACGGGGACGCCCGTCATCGAGGAGACGACGTCGGCGATGTCATCGGCGGAGACCTCCGCCACGGAGGAGTCCATCTCCTCGTGCCACGTGCGCTCGAGCTCGGCGCGACGCTCGGTGAGCGCGGTCTCCTCGTCCCTCAGGCGCGCGGCGAGCTCGAACTCCTGGGCGCTCGCTGCGCGCGCCTTCTCCTCGCCCACCCTCTCGAGCTCGGCGTCGACGGCCTGGATCTCGTCGGGCACGATCACCTTGTGCACGCGGGTGCGCGCGCCGGCCTCGTCGATGACGTCGATGGCCTTGTCGGGCAGGAAGCGATCCTGGATGTAGCGCGAGGAGAGCACGACGGCCTGCTCGATGGCCTCGGGCGTGTAGTGCACGTGGTGGTGCTGCTCGTAGCGCTCCTGGAGGCCCTGGAGGATGACGATCGTGTCGGCCACGGAGGGCTCGCCGATGTTGATCGGCTGGAAGCGCCGCTCGAAGGCCGAATCCTTCTCGATGTGCTTGCGATACTCGTCGGCCGTGGTGGCGCCGATCACCTGGATCTCGCCACGGGAGAGCGGCGGCTTCAGGATGGAGGCGGCGTCGACGGAGCCCTCGGCCGAGCCCGCGCCGATGAGGGTGTGGATCTCGTCGATGAAGAGCATGTCGGTCTCGGAGTTCATGACCTCGTTGATCACGCGCTTCAGGCGCTCCTCGAACTCGCCGCGGTACTTCGAGCCGGCCACGATGGCGGCCACGTCGAGCGTCCAGATCTGCTTGCCGCGAAGCACCTCGGGCACGTTGCCGGAGGCGATGAGCTGGGCGAGGCCCTCGGCGATGGCGGTCTTGCCCACGCCGGGGTCGCCGAGGATGAGCGGGTTGTTCTTCTGGCGCCGCGCGAGCACCTGCATCACGCGCTCCACCTCGAGGTCGCGCCCGATGACGGGGTCGAGCTTGCCCTCGGCGGCGAGCGCCGTGAGGTTGCGGCCGTATTCCGCGAGGAGCGACTTGCCGTCCTGCTGCTGGGCGCCGCCCATCATGTCGGGGCCCATGGAGACGTTGGCCGGGCCCTGCGGGCGTGCCTGGCCGCGGCCCTCGGGGGTCTGGGCGATGAGCTCGTTCACGGCGTTGCGCACGGCGTCGCCGGAGACGCCCATGCGCGAGAGCGCCTCCATGGCGCGGCCGCTCCCCTCGCGCACGAGGCCGAGGAGCAGGTGCTCGGTGGAGATGTAGGTCTGGCCGCGGGCGATGGTCTCGCGGAAGGCCCCCTCGAGCACGTGCTTCGCCTTGGGGGTGAAGGGGATGTGGCCGCCGGGCACGTCCTCGGGCTCGGTGTCGGTGAGCTCGCGCACGCAGGCGAGCGTCTCCTCGTAGGTGATGTCGAGGCGGGCGAGCGCCTGGGCGGCGATGCCGTCCTCCTGCTTGATGAGGCCGAGGAGCAGGTGCTCGGTGCCCACGAAGCTCTGGCCGAGGTTCCGGGCCTCGGCTTGGGCGAGGGACATCGCCTTGCGCGCCTTCTCGGTGAATTTGTCGAACATACGGTCCCTCCTGCCTAGGATGTCCTCCGCTCCGGACGCAGCGACGGAAACGCCACGACGTCGCGGATGGAAGGGCGGTTGGTGAGTAGCATGGCCAAGCGATCGATGCCGATGCCGATGCCTCCGGTGGGCGGCAGGCCCACCTCGAGGGCACGCACGTAGTCGGCGTCGTACTCCATGGCCTCCTCGTCGCCGGCGTTCTTGGCGGCGAGCTGGGCCAGGAAGCGCTCCTCCTGGTCCACGGGGTCGTTGAGCTCGGAAAACGCGTTCGCGTACTCGCTCCCGCAGATCACGAGCTCGAAGCGGTGGGTGAGTCGGGGGTCGTCGGAGCGGCGCTTGGCCAGAGGCGACACCTCGACGGGATAGTCGCAGACGAAGACGGGGCCCGTGAGGGTCTTCTCGCAGAGCTCGTCGTAGAGGTGGAAGATGAGGCGCCCTGCGCCCCAGCTCTCCTCCCATTCCAGATCGAAGCGCTCGTGGAGGGCGCGCAGCTCCTCCAGGGGCGTGTCGAGGGAGACGGGCTCGCCCACGCGCCTCGCCACGAGATCGGAGAGGGCGACGCTCTCCCAGGGCTTCGCGAGGTCGATCTCGGTGCCCTGGTAGGTGAGGATCTGCGTGCCGAGGACCGCGTCGGCCGCGGCGCGGAAGATGCCCCGGGCGAGCGTCTTCATGTCCTCGATGTCGCCGAAGGCCCTATAGGCCTCGAGCGTCGTGAACTCGGGGTTGTGGGTGGCGTCCATGCCCTCGTTTCGGAACTGCCTCCCGAGCTCGAAGACGCGCGGGATCCCGCCCACCACGAGGCGCTTCAGGTGGAGCTCCGTGGCGATGCGCAGGTAGAAATCCGTGTCGAGGGCGTTGTGGTGGGTCTTGAAGGGCCGGGCGTTGGCGCCGCCGAGGGTCTCCTGGAGCATCGGGGTCTCCACCTCGACGTAGCCCTCGCCCTCCATGAACCGGCGGATGGCCGAGACCATGTGCGAGCGGGCGAGGAGGGTCTCGCGGACCTCGGGGTTCACGATCATGTCGGCGTAGCGCTGGCGGTAGCGGGTCTCGGGGTCCGAGAGCCCGTGGAACTTCTCCGGCAGCGGGCGAAGCGCCTTGGCGAGGAGCGTGAGGTGCACGGGCGCCACGGAGAACTGCCCGCGACGGCTGCGCACGGCCTCGCCCGTGGCGCTCACGATGTCGCCCACGTCGAGCGTGCCGATGAGCTCCCAGCTCTCGGCGTCGGCCACGTTGGCGCGGCAGAAGAGCTGGATGGTGGCCGTGGCGTCCTCGAGATCGAGGAAGGCCATCTTGCCCTGGCGGCGGATGGCGCGGATGCGACCGGCCACGGTGACGATCTCGCCGGAATCCTCGCCGTTTGCGAGACCGGCGAAGCGCTCCTCGAGCGTGGCGGCGTTGGAGCCGAGGTCATCGCCCGCCTCGCCGCGATCGAAGGTCGCGGGATAGGGTTCGACGTCGGCGGCGATGAGCGCCTCGCGCTTGGCACGGCGCACCGCGCGTTCGTCGAGCGCGGCCGCTTCCGGGGCGTTCTCGTTCTTGCTCTGCTCGGTATCCGAATTCATGGGTCTTCCGTCGTGTCGTGGTCTGAAGATGCGCCTTGTGCCGCGCGATGAAAGCGCCCCGAGGCCTGGGCTCCGGGGCGCGGCGGCTTGCGTGCTGTCGTAGGCGATGCGCCTCGGGGTGCTCCTAACGCTCGATCGAGACGATGGTGTAGGAGCGGATGGAGCCGTTGGGGGTGCGGACCTCGCACACATCCCCCACCTCGCGGCCCATGAGGGCGGCGCCCATGGGGGATTCGTTCGAGATCCGGTGGGCGAGCGAATCGGTCTCGGTGGTGCCCACGATGGTGAAGACGACCGGTTCGGCGTCCTTCGCGTCCTCCTCGATGGTCACCTTGCAGCCGAGGGAGACCGAGGAGACGTCCTCGACGACGTCGACGACGGTGGCGTTGGCGAGCTCGGCCCTGATCTGGGAGATGCGGGCGATGTTTTGCGCCTGATCATCCCGGGCGGCGTCGTACTCGGCGTTCTCGGAGAGGTCGCCGAAATCCTTGGCCTTGCGAATGGCCTCGGTGATCTCCTTGGCCCGCTCACCCTCGCGCCATTCGAGCTCTTCCTTGAGCTTCGCGTAGCCTTCCGGCGTGAGGGAGATGTGGGTGTCGGCCATGGGCGCTGTCGCCTTTCTCGTGGGTTTGGGCGGGAGTTGCTACTCGGAGGAGGTCTTCTCCTCGGCGACGTCGACGACGTCGGCGGCCTCGATCTTCTCCGGGTCGCTCGTCTTCTCGGGCGTGTCGGAGGTGGAGGCCATGCCCTCGCGGATGTTCTTCACGGTCTTGCCGAGCGACGAGCCGAGCTGGGGCAGGTGCTTGGGGCCGAAGATGATGAGCACCACGACGAGGATGATGAGAAGTTCAGGGACGCCGAGTCCACCTAACATGAAGTCTCCTTTGACGTGCGCGGCGAGAATCCGCGCTCCGCAGCGTACCCCGTAAGGATAGGGCGTTTTTGCGGCAGCGGCTAGTATAGAGAGCCTCAAAATCTCACACAACCGCACTTAGGTTTTTTCACCCGGCCTCCATAGATGCGAACGAAGGTCGAGCGTCGAGGGCTCGTTCGGGCTCGAACCCCCCTAGCGAACGAAGGACGCCGCCTCCTCGCAGGAGCAGGGGAGCTCGCTCGGCAGCGCCGGCACGATGGCCCCCACGAGCGAGCGCACGTGCTCGATGTTCTCGGCGAAGACCCGCTGGACGTCTTCCCAGGTGACGGCCGCATAGGCGCCGAGCCCGGCGTCGTAGTCGGTGACGAGGGAGACGTTGGCGTAGTGCATGCCGAGCTCGCGGGCGAGCCAGCCCTCCGGATAGGCCGTCATGGAGACGACGGTCCAGCCCATCTTGGAGAACCACTCGCTCTCGGCGCGGGTGGAGAACCGCGGACCCTGGATGCTCACGACCGTGCCGCCGTCGTGGACGGTGAGGCCGAGCTCGCGGGCGCATTCCACGACCACGCGCCGCATCTCGGGGCAGTAGGGCTCCGCGGAGGAGAGGTGCTGGACCGTGAGGCTCTCGGAATGGGTGAAGAAGGTGTCCTCGCGGCCGTTCGTGCGATCGACGAACTGATCGCAGACCACGACGTCGCCCGGGTGCACGTCGAGGGAGAGCGAGCCCACCGAGCAGGTGCCGAGCACCTGCTTCACGCCGAGCATGCGCATGCCGTAGAGGTTGGCGCGATAGTTCACCTCGGCGGGGGCGATGGAGTGGTTGCGCCCGTGGCGCGGCAGGAAGCAGACCCGGCGGCCGGCGATGGTGCCGATGGTGTAGGTGTCGGAGGGGCGCCCGAACCGCGTGTCGAGGTGCACCTCCTCGTAGTCGCCCTCGAAGAGCGAGTAGAAGCCCGATCCACCGAAGACACCGATTTCCACCTGGGGCAGCTCTGCGGCCATGATTCGCTCCTTCTCCTTCGCCCGCACGCAACGCCCTCATGCTAGCGCGGACGCCCGCGGGCGTGCGGTTCGCGAGTTTGCACAAGCTTGAAGACAACCTTAACGAACGCGCTCGAACCGCACGCTAGACTGATCCGGTAATCGAGCTCAATCGAGGGGCGTAGATGGAAGAGGGCAGCCAGACTTCGGGCACGGAGCGTTGTATCACGCGTGCCGCGGCCCTGCGTGGCGCCGGCACGCTCCTCGTGGCGCCCCTCGCCCTCTGGCTCGGCGCCTCCCTCGCCGGGTGCGATCGAAGACAACCCGCCTACGCCGGCCCCACCGTGAAGCCCGGCGAGCTCTCCATCGTCTCCCCCGTGAACTACCCGCCCTTCGTCATCACGGAGGAGAGCGGAAACACCGGCCTCGGCGTGAGCGTTTGCGAGACCTTGGGCGATGAGCTCGGCCTCGAAGTCGAGCCGATCCTCTGCGAAGGCGCCGATGAGGCCTACCGGGCCCTTCGCGAGCGGAGCGCGGATCTCGCGGGCCTCGTGACGAGCTCCGAGACCCTCGAGGGCGGCTATCTCATGGGCGAGCCCATCATGCCCTGCGACATCTCGCTCGTCTCCCGCACGGCGCTTCGAGAGCAGGACCTCGAGAGCTTCGACCAGGGCGGGGTCACGATCTTCGCCATCGACCAACCCTTCGTGCGCTCGTGGGTCGAGGAGACCTTCGACGAGCTCAGCGTGAAGTACGTGACGGATCCCATCGCCATGCTGAACGCCGTGCGCGCGGGGACCGTTCCCTTTTGCGTGCTCGGCTGCCCCGAGGCGCTCTACTACCTGAACGCCATCTACACGACCCTCGTCGAGGGCCTGACGATCGACACCGCGTATCGCTTCGCCTACGTGGTGAGCGAAGACAACCGCGAGCTCCTCGACGCCACGAACACCGTCGTAGCCGAGCTTCGCGAGAGCGGCGAGCTCGCCTCCATGGAGAGCAGCTGGTTCGGCCGCCCGCTCGACGCGTAGTCCCTCGCGCCTCGAATCGAAACGGCGGAGCGCCGAAGCGCCCCGCCGTCTGCGAAATGCTTGGAATCACAGGATCGGCCAAACGTCATTTAATGCAACAAAGTTGGAATCACTGGTGCGGCCAAACATCAGCGAGAGGCTCCGGGGTGCCCGAGATGCGGGGGATTTTGCGGCCGTAGCGTACTTCGCTACTCGAGGCCGCAAAATCGCGCGCAGATTGGGTGCATCCGGAGCCTCGCAGCATCGAGCCTGTTATCGAACTCGCTACTTCTTAGCCTTTCCTTGATTCGCCACGGCGTCGATCTTGGCGGCGATGACCTCGGGGTCGCCCACGTACTTCTTGTCGAGGACGTTCATGTCTTGGTCGAAGGTGTAGACGAGCGGCACCGCGGTGGGGATGTTCACCTCGAGGATCTCGTCGTCGGTGAGCTTGTCGAACTGCTTCACGAGGGCGCGGAGCGAGTTGCCGTGGGCGGCGATGAGGATGCGCTTGCCCTTGCGCATGCGCGGCTCGACGTGCTTGCAGAACCACGGCCACACGCGGTCGATGGTGTCGGCGAGGCACTCGCAGTAGGGGATCTTCTCGGGGTCGACGTTGCGATAGGCGGGCCAGCTGTGGGCGTCGCGCTCATCGCCGGGCTCGAGCGCGGGCGGACGGACGTCGAAGCTGCGACGCCAGATCTTCACCTGCTCGTCGCCGTACTTCGCGGCGGTCTCGGCCTTGTTGAGGCCCTGGAGGGCGCCGTAATGGCGCTCGTTCAAGTGCCAGTTCTTCTTCACGGGCAGCCACACGCGATCCATCGCGTCGAGCACGAGGTCGAGGGTGTGGATGGCGCGCTTGAGCACGGAGGTGTAGCAGAGGTCGAAGTCGTAGCCGGCGTCCTTGAGCGCCACGCCGCCGTTGTAGGCCTCGTCCTTGCCGAGATCGGACAGATCGACATCGGCCCAGCCGGTGAAGAGGTTGGCCTTGTTCCATTCGCTCTCGCCATGGCGAATGAGGACCAAGGTCATGGTCTCGGGGGTCTGAACATCGGAACCGGACATGGTGCTCCTTTCGTGAACGGTGGCATTCGCGCCTCGACCTTGGTATAGTAAGCCTCGGTTAACATTACGAAACCGCGGCTCAGCTTTGCCGTGGAGAAGGACGCGCCCGTGGTTGACGCTATCATTATCGCCTTTGTGGTCGTGGCTGTTTGCGTGGCCGTGCGGTCGATCGCGAGGAGTTTCTCGGCGAGCTCCTGCGCGGGTTGCTCGGCGGGCAAGCACTGCGCCGCCTCCTGTGAGCCGAACGGATGCTGCCCCGCGGCGAGCGCGAGCGCAGATGACCTCTCCCGGCGCGTCGCCGAAGCGCTCGACAAGCGGGCCTAGCTCGCAAAACGTTTGCGGGAAACCGGGCTCTCCCCGTTTCCTCCCGATGACTTCCTCGCCCGGGCGAGACTGGCTCTCGCCGGCGGACGCTCGGCTATCATGGCCGAGGAAGCCCGATCGTCGAGAAGATCGCGAGGCCCGGGAGGCGCCATGGCTCTCAACGAGCGCAACATCGATTACGTCTTGAGGACCGTCGAGGAGCGCGACATTCGCTTCATTCGGCTCTGGTTCACCGACGTGCTCGGCAATCTCAAGTCGTTCGCCATATCTCCCGAGGACCTCGAACAGGCCTTCATCGAGGGCGTCGGCTTCGACGGCTCGTCCGTCGACGGCTTCGTCTCCGTGGTGGAGAGCGACATGCTCGCCTTCCCCGACCCCGAGACGTTCCAGATCTTGCCGTGGCGCCCCACCTCCCATGCGGTGGCGCGCATCTTCTGCGACATCCAGACGCCGGCACGCGAGCCCTTCGAGGGCGATCCGCGCGAGTGCCTGAGGCGCGTCTTCCAAGCGGCCGACGCCAAGGGGTTCGTCTCCAACATGGGCCCCGACCTCGAGTATTTCTACTTCACGGACGATCAGGCGCCCGTGCCGCTCGACTACGCCGGCTACTTCGACCTCACCCCCACCGACGATTCCCGCGAGCTCCGTCGTGAGACCGTGCTCAACCTCGAGCAGGTCTCCATTCCGGTCGAATACTCCTACCACGCCATGGGCCCCTCCCAGCACGGGCTCTCGCTGCGCTACGCCGAGGCGCTCTCCTGCGCCGACAACCTCATGACGGCGCGGCTCGTGGTGAAGCAAATCGCGCTCCAGCACGGCTACTACGCGTCGTTCATGCCGAAGCCGCTCCCCGAGCAGTCCGGCAGCGCCATGTCGCTCCACCAATCGCTTTTCGACCACGAGGGCGAGAACGTCTTCTGGGGAAGCGATCCCGAATACCACATCTCCGACGTCGCGCGCTCCTACATCGCGGGGCTCTTGCGCTACGCGCCGGAGTTCATGCTCGTCACGAACCCGACGGTGAACTCCTACAAGCGCCTCGTGCCAGGCGGCGATGCGCCCACCTTCGCCACCTGGGGCCGCCGCAACCGCTCCGCGCTCGTGCGGATCCCCATCCACAAGCCCGACAAGCACCTCTCCTCCCGCGTCGAGCTGCGCGTGCCCGATCCGTCGGCCAACCCCTATCTGGCGGTCGCCGCGTCACTCGCGGCCGGCCTCCGGGGCATCGACGAGGGCCTCGAGCTGCCGCCTGAGTACACGCCGGATCTCGGCGTCGACACGCGCGAGCTCGCCCGCGCGGGCTTCGAGCGCCTGCCGCGGAGCCTCGGCGAGGCCATCGACGCCTTCCGCGGCTCGAGCTTCATGCGCGAGGTGCTCGGCGACCACATCTACGAGTTCCTGCTCACCGAGAAGGAGCAGGAGTGGGAGAGCTACAACGCCTCGGTGACGGACTGGGAACTAAT
>CANQFP010000023.1 GCA_947599965.1 uncultured Atopobiaceae bacterium
AAGAGCGGCGGGACCTTCGAGCGCCACACGATCTTCAAGTGGATCGACGAGATGCTCGACGTCATCGACTACGCCAAGGGCCTCGACTTCGTGACCGACCTCTACCTCTGCGGGCATTCCCAGGGCGGCTTCCTCACGATGGTGATGGGCGCCACGAGGCCCGATGACCTCAAGGCGATCATCCTGCTCGCCCCGGGTGCCAACATCCCGCGTTGGTCGCGCGAGGGCCACTTCCTCCACATGACGTTCGATCCCGAGCACGTGCCCGACCGCGTCTACCTGGGCGATCCCTTCGGCGAGGCCGGCGCGCCCGCGGGATATCCCCAACTCTCGGAATACATGTGCGGCAACTACTTCCGCGTGGCCCAGCTCCTCGACACCGACGAGATCATCGACGCCTACTCGAAGCCCGTGCTCCTCGTCCAGGGCACGAACGATGCGCTCGTGCCCTACCAAGACACCATCGAGGTAGCCGAGCGCTACGCCGATTCGCGCCTCCTCATCCTCGATGGCGATACCCACACCTTCGAGAACGACCGCGAGCAGATGCTGGACGCCGTGCGGGAATTTCTGAAGGAGCTCGGATAGGAGCCGCCGGCATGTTCCGGCAGGAGCGTTCGCAGGCCATCGAAGCGGCGAGCCGGCTCGGAGGCAGCTTCGAGCCCAGCCGAGCTCACCAGCACTTGGTGATCGTGGTCACGTTCGTGGCGCCGCGACGCTCGTAGGTGAAGGTGTCCATGGTCCTGCGCACCATGAGGATGCCGAGGCCGCCGATCTTCACCTCGTCGATGCTCGTGGGCCGCACCGGATCGGGCTTGGCCACGGGGTCGAAGGGCATGCCCTCGTCCTCGATGGTGATGGCCACGCGATGGCCGCCACCTTCCGCGTCGGTGAAGACGAAGGTGAGGCGCACCTCGCCCGGACGCTCGTCCTCGGGATAGGCGTAGTGGGCGACGTTCACGTAGAGCTCCTCGACGGCGACGATGAGCTTGTCCACCGTCGGATGCGGGCAATCGTGTTCGCACAGGGCGTCGCGCAGCGGATCGACCACCTCGGGCAGGGCCTCGATCGTGGCCGGAAGGACGAGCCGCATCGCTCCATCGCTCTTCGCATCGGGCATGGTCATCGCGTCCACTCCCCACTTTCCCGGCTCGGCGGAGGTGCTCCGCCCCACCTTGCGTTCCTGACGCCCAGCCTATACGAGATCGTCCCGTCTTCCCGCGACGGATGGCGGTCATCCGGCATTCGCGCGACCTTCGACCGCGTTCATCCCGATTTCGGCGCCGCGGGGCGTCGGCGGCCCGCTGGATGGGCATAGTCATCATGGATTATGGCGCGTCGGGCACCCGTCCGCGCCACCCGAAGGCGTGGTCTCTGGTACCGTGTACACGTCAGGCAATGAGGAGGGATGCCCCATGGAGGCTCAGGTCACAGTCAACGGTGAGGTCGCCACGATCGCCGTGAGCGGTTCGGTGAACACGAACACCGCTCCCCAGTTCGAAAAGGCCGTCGAGGAGGCGTTTTCCGCGGGCGATGTGACCTCTGTCACCTTCGACTTCTCGAACCTCGACTACATCTCCTCCGCCGGGCTGCGCGTGCTCATGGTGGCCTATAAGCGGGTCATGGCGGCCGGGGGCGAACTTGCCATCGAGGGCTCCTCGGACGAGGTGATGGAGGTCT
Source organism: uncultured Atopobiaceae bacterium (assembly GCA_947599965.1). GTDB lineage: Bacteria > Actinomycetota > Coriobacteriia > Coriobacteriales > Atopobiaceae > CANRLS01. Next base: position 1,681 of record CANQFP010000023.1, read on the forward strand.
TCGAGATCACCGGCATCGCCGATCTGCTGAACCTCTGACGCGAATCCTCGATGAGCCGGGCGGCTTTGGGGTAAGCGTCGCCTGCCGGCCGGATCGACCCGGCGCCTCTTGGGGCCTATGGCGCAACGGTTAACGCAGGGGACTCATAATCCCTGGATTGCAGGTTCGAATCCTGCTGGGCCCACCACACAGAACCGCAGGCCGGAGACCTCGAGGTCTCCGGCCTGCCTACGTTTTCGGGAGCCTCCGGGCGGCCACGAGCCACTCGCGGCTCCGCTAGTTCCGCGCGTCGCCCACGAGCGCCACCAGCGTCTCCACGGCATCGTCGAGCGACACCTCGCGCCGCTCGCCCGTCGCGCGGTCCTTGAGCTCGCAGACGCCGTTCGCGATGCCGCGCTTGCCGCAGACGAGCTGATAGGGGAAGCCCATGAGGTCCGCCTCGGCGAACTTCACGCCGGCGCGCTCATCGCGATCGTCGTAGATGACGTCGACGCCGGCGTCCGCGAGCTCAGCGGCGAGACGCTCGGCCGCCTCCACCACGGAGGCGTCCTTCATCGAGAGCGCGAGCACGCTCACCTCGTAGGGTGCCACGGAAACGGGCCAGATGATGCCGTTCTCGTCGTTTTTCTGCTCGACGATGGCGGCGAGCGTGCGCGAGACGCCGACGCCGTAGCAGCCCATCTGGAACGGCTTCTCCCTGCCGTCCTCGTCGGCGAAGGTGGCGTGAAGCGCTTCGGAGTACTTGGTGCCGAGCTGGAACACCTGGGAGACCTCGATTCCGCGCGCCTCGTGGAGCGGGCGGCCGCACTCGGGGCATCCGTCACCCTCGTGGGCGCTCACGAGATCGAGCCAGCCCGCGGGTTCGAAGTCGCGACCCGGACGCACACCCGTGAGGTGGTAGTCGACCTCGTTGGCCCCGACGAGCCAGCATGTGCTCTCGCGAAGCGATTGGTCGCAGTAGAGCGCCACGCCCTCGGGCAGCCCCACGGGGCCGATGAATCCCTTCACGAGGCCCGCCCTCTCGAGCTGCCCATCGTCCATCATCGAGAACTCGCCGAAGACCTTGGCGGCCTTGACCTCGTTGAACTCGTGATCGCCGGGCACGATGCACACCACCGGCTTGCCCTCGCCGTCGAGGATGGCGATGGACTTGCGGCACGCGCTCTCGGGCACCTCGAAGAAGGCGGCCACATCGGCGATGGCACCGAGGCCGGGCGTTTGGACGCGCGCCACCTCGGGGCCACCCGGGCCCTCGGCCACCTCCACGGAAGCCGCTGCGGCCTCCTCGTCGGCGGCGTAGCCGCACTCGCAGTACACGATCGCCGCCTCGCCGGCATCGGCGATGGCCATGAACTCGACCGACGTATCGCCGCCGATCTGGCCCGAATCGGCCACCACCGGCACGGCCTCGAGGCCGCAGCGCTCGCAGATGCGCGCGTAGGCGTCCTTCATGGCGTTGTAGCTTGCCTGCATGCCCTCGACGTTGGCGTCGAAGCTGTAGGCGTCCTTCATGATGAATTCGCGACCGCGCATGAGTCCGAAGCGCGGGCGACGCTCGTCGCGGAACTTCGTCTGGATCTGGTAGAGCGAAAGCGGCAGCTGCTTATAGGAGCGCAACTCGCCGCGTACGAGGTCGGTGAAGGTCTCCTCGTGGGTGGGGCCGAGGGCGAAGTCGCGATCGTGGCGGTCGTGGACGCGCATGAGCTCCGGCCCGTAGAGCCCCCAACGGCCGCTCTCCTCCCAGAGCTCCGCCGGAGAGAGGATCGGGCAGAGCATCTCCTCGGCGCCGATGGCGTCCATCTCCTCGCGGACGATGGCCTCGATCTTCTTGATTGAGCGCCAGGCGAGGGGCAGGTAGCTGTAGACGCCGGAGGCCGTGCGACGGATCATGCCGGCGCGAAGCAGGAGCCGATGGCTCGCGAGCTCGGCCTCCGCCGGATCCTCCTTGAGCGTGGGCGCGTAGAGCTTGCTCATGGGCATGTAGCGGGCCATGGGACCTCCGAGGGGTCGAGGGTACGGATCTTAGTGACGCGGGCGATTCTAGCCCCTCGAGCTCGTACTCGCCCTAGCCGAAGCGACGTTCGATCTCGGCCATGAGAACATCCACGGCCTCGTCTTGCGCCACGGTGGCGATGATCTCGCCTCCTGCGAAGAGAAGGCACGATCCGTGGCCGCCGGCGATGCCGATGTCGGCCGCGCGCGCCTCGCCGGGACCGTTGACCTCGCACCCCATGACGGCCACGCAGATGGGCTCGGAAACCTCCCGCATGCGCTCGGCCACCTCGGCCTCGAGCGCCATGAGGTCGATGGAGCAGCGCGCGCAGGTGGGGCAACTCACGATCTCCGGGCCCCTCCTGCGAACGCCCGTGGCCGCGAGGATCTGCCAGGCCACGGCCACCTCGTCCGCGGGAGGCGCCGTGATGGAGACGCGGATGGTGTCGCCGATCCCCTCCGCGAGGAGGATGCCGAGGGCGACCGAGTTCTTCACGGTGGCTTGGGTGAGCCCTCCCGCCTCCGTCACCCCGAGGTGGAGCGGGACCTCGGGAAGCTTTGCCGAGAGCAGCCGGTTGACCTCGACCGTCTCCATCGCCGAATGGGTCTTCGCCGAGACGACCACGTCGTCGAAGCCGCGCGCGGCGAAATGCTCGACGAAGGAGACGGCGCTCTCCACGAGCTTGCGCGGATGGCTGAGGTCGCTCCGCTCGGCCACCTCGCGGGCGAGCGAACCGGCGTTCACGCCGATGCGAATGGGGATGCCTGCCTCCCCCGCCGCGTCGATGACGGCGTCCACCTTCGAGAAGTCGCCGATGTTTCCCGGGTTCACCCGCAACGCCGAGGCACCGAGGCGGCAGGCCTCGACGGCCAGGCGGTGATCGAAGTGGATGTCGGCAACGACGGGAAGGGGCGAGGCCGCGCAGCAGGTGTGAAAGCCGGCGAGCGATCCCGCATCGGGGATGGCGAGCCGAACGATCTCGCAGCCTTCGGCCGCGAGCCCCTCGATCTCGGCGAGGGTCGCCGCCGGATCCGCGGTCGGCGTCGTGGTCATGGACTGCACCGAGACGGGCGCTCCGCCTCCGAGGGGCACGTCTCCCACGAACACGCGCCGCGTGCGCTCACGGGGCGCCCGTGCCCTCTCCCCCATCACGAGCCCCCGAGGATGAATCGGAAGATATCCTGCTGCAAGAGCACGAAGAAGAGCAGCAGGAAGAGCGCGATGCCCACGTAGTTGAAGATGAGGATGGCCTTCTCCGGAAGCGGGCGGTGGATGATCGCCTGGATGATCTCGATGAGCACCTTGCCGCCGTCCAAGGGCGGGATGGGCAGCAGGTTCACGAAGCCGAGCGAGATGGATACCGAGGCTGCGATGAGCGCGTAGGGCACGATGCCCTGCGCCGCGGCCTCGCCCGCCATGACGGTGATGCCGACGATGGAGGTGGAGCTCGAAACCACCTCCGCCACGTGGGCGGGCGAGAGCAACCGCACGATCATCTGCGCGACCATACCGAGGTAGTTGAAGGTGTAGGCGAGCGATTCGAAGAAGCCGAGGCGCACCTGCTCGGTGGGGGCGTCGATGCCGAGGAGCGCGGCTCCCGAGCCCTCGGCGGGCACCATCGTGCTCTCGCGCACGCCGCCGCGCTCGTAGACGATCTCGAAGTCCGCGCCTTTCGAGAGCGCGTCGTGGAGGGCATCTTGGAGATCGGTCCACGTGCCCACCGGAACACCCGCCACCTCGACGATCTCATCCCCGGCCTCGAGCCCGGCCGCGGCCGCGAGACTTCCCTCGGTCACGTCGCCGACGACGCTCACGTCGCGCATCACGGAAATGCCCTGGATCATGAGGGCGAGTACGACGATGAGGATGCCGAAGACGATGTTCACCGTCACGCCCGCGAGGAGCATCGCGAGGCGCCCGAGGAGGCCGTCGCCGAGGTAGGTGGCCGACTTCTCGCGCTCGAAGAACTCGTCCTCGCTCATGTCGATGGCGCGCGGGCTTCCGGCCTCGCTCGCGCCCGGCAGCGAGAAGTCGCTCGCCCGGTCGAAGCGGGTGTAGAGGTTCACGTCGCGATCCACCGTTTGGAAGGCCTCGGGATAGGTGGACTGCGTCGGCTTCTCCCCCTTCTCGGGGTCGTAGAAGGGCTCCGCCGACGCCCAGTCGCTGAGTGCGATGAGCGCGTCGAGGGCCTCCTCCGGCGTGCAACCGCAATCCTCGGCGAGCTCCGCGGGCGTCGCCCGCCCTCTCGCCATGAGGGCCATGAGCACGGGCTTCGTCGCCTCGGGAGCCTCCCCCGCCATCCCGCAGATCTGCGTGTAGCCTCCGAGGAGGAGGGGCGTCACGCCGTAGCGCGTGCCGTAGCGCTTCGAGACGCGCGAGATCCTCAGGCGGCACGGCATGCCGAGGAAGAACTCGGTCACGCGAATGCCCTGGGCTCGCGCGGCGAGGAAATGCCCCGCCTCGTGGATGAAGACCACGAGGCAGAGGAGCAGGATCCCCCAGAAGATCATCGATATGACGCTCAGGACGGCCATCAGAGCTCGATCATACCGATCGCGAGGGATGCCGCCTCGCGAGCGCGGGCATCGACCTCGAGCACCTGCTCGAGGCTCTCGGCGGTGGTGGGGGTCGTCACCTCCATGACGGCCTCGACGACCTCGTCGATGGCGGTCATGGGTATGCGTCCCTCGCGAAATGCCGCGTTGGCCACTTCGTTGGCCGCGTTCATGGCGCAGGGCAGGGTGCCGCCCACGCGAGCGGCCTCGAGGGCGAGGCCGAGGCAGCGGAAGGTCTCGAGATCGGGGGCATCGAAGGTGATGGGGCCCATCTCGCGCCAATCGGGGGCGCTCGAGGCGGCCTCCCACCGCTCCGGATAGCCGAGCGCATAGCGGATGGGCCCGCGCATGTCGGGGGCGCCGAGCTGGGCGATGGTCGCGCCGTCTCGAAACTCGACCATGGAGTGGATGAGCGATTGGGGGTGGATGAGGACGCTCACGCGGGAGACGTCCACGCCGAAGAGCCACGTGGCCTCGATGACCTCGAGGCCCTTGTTCATGAGGTCTGCCGAATCGATCGTGATCTTCGGTCCCATGGTCCACGTGGGGTGCGCGAGGGCCTCATCGGCCGTCACCGTGGCGAGCCTCTCGCGGGAATAGCCCCGGAAGGGCCCGCCCGAGCACGTGAGCCAGATGCGCGCGAGCTCGGAAGGCGCGCCCGAGCGAAGACACTGGAAGATGGCCGAATGCTCGCTGTCGACGGGGATGATCTGCCCGGGTTCGGCCGCATCCATCACGAGGTTTCCGGCCGAGACCAGGCACTCCTTGTTCGCGAGCGCCACCCGTGCCCCGGTGGCGAGGGCGGCGAGCGTCGGGGCGATGGCCGCGGCGCCCACGATGGCCACGAGCACGATGTCGGCATCGCACGTCGCCGCGAGCTCCTCGACCGCCTCCGCTCCGAAGCCCACGGAAGCCCCCTCGGGAAGCTCGGCCAAGGCCGGGTCGTGCGCGCGTGCGGGATCGGCGAGCGCGAGCCTGCGCACATCGAAGCGCCGAGCCGCCCGGGCGAGACCGGCGACGTCGCTTCCCGCCGAAAGCGCCACGACCTCGAGGCGATCGGCGTGCTCGGCGCACACGTCTTGGGCCTGGCGCCCTATGGAGCCCGTCGCGCCGAGGATGCAAACGCGCGAGCGACGCTCGGGGCGCATCAGAGGATGCCTCCGAGATGGAGGATGAGATAGCCGGTCATGCAACCGAAGAGCTGCGAATCCGTACGATCGAGCAGGCCTCCGTGCCCGGGCAGGAAGTCGCCGGAATCCTTCACGCCCGCGGCGCGCTTGATGCGCGATTCCACGAGGTCGCCGGCCACGCCCGCGAGCATCGTGAAAATCGAGCCGATGATGACGATGGGGATCGTGATGCCGGGAAGCCCGATGGCGAACATGATGATCCAGAGGATGAGGCCGCCGAGGTAGCCGCCGACGAAGCCCTCCCACGTCTTGTTCGGGCTGATCTTCGGGCTCATCTTCGTCTTGCCGAAGCGACGTCCGCAGAAATAGGCCGCCGCGTCGTTGGCCCAGATGGAGCCGAGCACCCCGAGGGTCATGAGCGCTCCCGTGCCGCCGCGGTCCAAGAGGCGGATCGAGACGAGCGATGAGATGAGAAAGCCCGTGTAGAGCGGTGCGAACACCGTGATGGCCACGTCGGAGATCGAGGCGCGCGGCGTGAAGATGTACCAGATGCCGCTCACCAGAAGCAGCACGTAGAGCACCCATACGATGAGCGAGCGGTCGATGAGCGCCGCGACGGGAAAGGCGACGGCGCCCGCAAGGCCGAGGAACTCGAAGGGTGCGCGCCCCATGAGGCGCGTGAGGCGAAAGAGCTCCGAGCAGCAGAGCCAGGCGATGGCCCCGGTGAGGAGCGTCGTCGTGATGGGGCCCACCGAGACGAGCACGATGATGGAGATGGCGTAGATGGCGCCGGAGAGCGTGCGCGTGAGGGTGCGCTCGGCCGAGGCGCGGACCTTCTGGCCCTTGAGCTCGCCGGCGGCGCGTTTGATCTCGCGCTGCTCCCGGCGATCGCTCAGCGTCTCGCGATGGGGCCCGCGGCGCGTGTCGCGAACCTGCCGTGGGGCCCGGCGCCCGCGCGTCTCTCCCAGGCGAGGCTCCGTGGCAGCCATGTCCTCGGTCTGGGGTCCGCGTCTCGTTTCCGGACGTGCCCTGCGCTCCCCGTCAGCCACGGCTCACGCCCCCAAAGCGCCGCTCGCGGCCCTGGAACGCGCGGATGGCGCGCAAGAGCTCCCAACGGTCGAAATCCGGCCAGAGCGTCTCCGTCACGTAGAGCTCCGAGTAGGCGATCTGCCAGAGGAGGTAGTTCGAGAGCCTGAGCTCCCCCGAGGTGCGGATGAGCAGCTCCGGATCGCAGACGTCGGCGGTGTAGAGGCGCTTCGCGAGCGCCTCCTCGGTGACGTCTTCGGGCTTGAGAATCCCCCGAGCCACGTCTCTCGCGATATGCCGTGCGGCGCGGGTGATCTCCGCGCGGGACCCGTAATTCACCGCGAGGGCGAGCGTCATCGTGGAGTAGCCGGCGGTTTCGTCCATGCCGCGGCAGAAGGTGGCGTAGGTCTTGGCGGGCAGCGCCGAGAGATCGCCCCAGAGCTCGAGCCGCACCTGCTCCTGGTGGAAGAGCGGCAGCTCTGCCACGAGCGTCGTGGCGAAGAGATCCATGAGAAGCTCGACCTCGCGCCGCGGGCGCTTCCAGTTCTCCGTGGAGAAGGCGTAGGCCGAGAGCACTCCCACGCCGAGTCGCACGCAGGCGGTGATGGTCTCGCGCAGCGAATCGACGCCGGCCGCGTGGCCCGCGGATCGATCGAGACCCCGACGCTCGGCCCAGCGACCGTTGCCGTCCATGATGATCGACACATGGCGCGGCAGGCGGTCGAGGTCCACCTCGTCGAGGGAGATGTCGGCGGGAGGCGCTGCGTAAAACGCGAGAAGCTTGTCTGCGCCCGAGGCCACTTAGATCTCCATGACCTCGGATTCCTTGGCCTTGGTGGCCTCGTCGACCTTCTTGATGTAGTCGTCGGTCATGCGCTGGATGTTGTTCTGCTCGCGGCGCACCTCGTCTTCGGAGAGCTCGTCGTCGTGCTCGATGCGGGCGTTCGCGTCGCGACGCACGTTGCGCACGGCAACGCGCGCCTCCTCGCCCATCTGGCGGCACTCCTTGGCGAGCTCGCGACGACGCTCCTCGGTGGGAGCGGGGAACGGCAGGCGAATGGACGTGCCATCGTTGGAGGGGTTGATGCCGAGATCGGAGGAGCGGATGGCCTTCTCGATGGCGTTCAGGGAGCTCTTGTCCCACGGCTCCACGAGCAGCATCGTCGCCTCGGGAACGCGGATGCCGGCGAGCTGGGCGATGGGCGTCGGCTGGCCGTAGTAGTCGACCATGATGTGATCGAGGATGTGCGGGTTCGCGCGCCCCGTGCGCACCCGGGCGAAGTTGTTCTTGAGGGCCGTGAGGCACTTCTCCATGCGATCCTTGGTTTCCTGCATCACGTCGCTCATGACGCACGCTCCTCCCCTACTACCGTGGTGCCCACGGGCTCGCCCGTGAGGGCCTTCTTGAAGACGTTCGGTTCGTCGATGTTGAACACGAGGATCGGCATGGAGTTATCGTGGCAGAGCGCCGTGGCCGCGGCATCCATGACCTTGAGATCTCGGGTGAGAACGTCGAGGTAGGTGATGGTGTCGAAGCGCACGGCGTCGGGGTACTTGACGGGATCCTTGTCGTAGATGCCGTCCACCTTCGTCGCCTTCATGAGGCAATCGGCCTCGATCTCGAGGGCACGCAGCGCCGCGGCGGTGTCCGTCGTGAAGTAGGGGTTGCCGGTGCCGGCGGCGAAGATGACGATCCTGCCCTTCTCGAGGTGGCGCGTGGCGCGACGACGGATGTAGGTCTCGCATACCTCGCGCATCTCGATGGCGCTCATCACCCGGCAGTACATCCCCGCACGCTCGAAGGTGTCCTGGAGGGCGAGGGCGTTCATCACGGTGGCGAGCATGCCCATGTAATCGGCCTGGGCGCGCTCCATGCCGCTCGCCGCCCCCGCCATCCCGCGGAAGATGTTGCCGCCGCCGACGACGATGCCCACCTGGACGCCGTCATCGTGGATGGTGCGGATCTCCTTGGCCAAGCGCTCGAGAACGGCCGGATCGATGCCGTAGCCGGCATCGCCCATGAGGGCCTCGCCCGAGAGCTTGAGCAGTACGCGTTTGTAGACGTAATCCGCCACGAGCCGCCCCTTAGGCGCCGAAATCGAAGCGTTCGAAGCCCACGACCTCGATCTTGTCGTCGCAGGCGACCGAGACGGTCTTGGCGAGGGTCTTGATCGTGGTGTTGGTGTCCTTGATGAAGTCCTGCTCGGTGAGGACGTTCTCGCGGAAGAACTTCGCGAGGCGGCCCTCCGCCATCTTCTCCTGGATGGCCTCGGGCTTGCCGGAATCGGCGGCCTGGGCCTTGTAGATGGCCTTCTCGTGCTCGATGGTCTCATCGGGCACGTCGATGCGACGGGCGGCCACGGGGTTCGCGGCGGCCACCTGCATGGCCACGTCGTGTGCGAAGTTCTTGAAGTCGGCGACCTCGGCGGTCTCGGGCTTGTCGAAGGAGAACTCGCAGATGACGCCGAGCTTGCCGCCGTGCACGTAGCTGGAGAGCGCGCCGTGCTCGGCCGTCACGCAGCAGACGCGGGCGATCTTCATGTTCTCGCCCATGGTGTGGATCATCTCGGTGAGGGCCTCGGAGACGGTGTCCTCGTTCACGAAGTGATGCTCGAGCAGCTCCTCGACCGTGGCGGGATTGCACTCGGCGGCCACGCGTGCCACATCGGCGGCGAAGGTCTTGAACTTGGGGTTCGTGCCGACGAAGTCGGTCTCGCAGGTGACCTCGACGAGGGCGCCCTTCTGGGAATCGTCGGAGATCCAGACGGCGATGGTCCCCTCGTTGGTGGCGCGACCGGCCTTCTTGGCGGCCTTGATCGTGCCCATCTTGCGCAGGACGTCGACCGCGGCGTCGATGTCGCCGTCGGCCTCGACCAGCGCCTTCTTGCACTCCATCATGGGTGCGTCGGTCATCTCGCGAAGCTGCTTCACCAGTTGTGCGGTCACTTGGGCCATGGAACTACCTTTCCTAGGGGAGATTGCGTGCTCGTGGAAACCCTCGAGGTGAGGGTGATGGTGCTAGACGGTGGGGAGCTCCTCGGTGCCCTCCTCGGCGACCTCGGCCTTGTCCTCCTTGCCCTCGGCCAGGAGCTCGGCCAGGGTGATGGCCTCCTGCCTCGGGGGCTCCTCGTCGGAGACCTGGAGCTCCATCTCGCCCTCGGCGGGCTTCTCGACGGCGGGCGTGGTCGCACCGGCGGCCATCTCGGCCTCGGTGATCTGCTCCTCGCCCTTGCCCGCGAGCACCGCGTCGGCGATGAGCTGGCACATGAGGGTCACGGAACGGATGGCGTCGTCGTTGGCCGGGATGCCGTACTCGACCTCGTCGGGGTCGGAGTTCGTGTCGATGAGGCCGACGACGGGGATGTGCAGGCGGTTTGCCTCCTTGATGGCGATCTCCTCGCGCTTGGTGTCGACGACGAAGATGGCCTGCGGCAGGGCGCGCAGCTCGCGGACGCCGCCGAGGTTGCGCTCGAGCTTCTCGTGCTCCTTGGAGAGGCGCGCCTGCTCCTTCTTGGGGAGCGTGTCCATGACGCCGGTCTCCTTCATGTTCTCGAGCTCCTCCATGCGGGTGATGCGGGAGCGCATGGTGACGAAGTTGGTGAGCATGCCGCCGAGCCAGCGGTTGTTGATGTAGGGCATGCCGCAGCGCTCGGCCTCGTTCTTGATCTGCTCCTGGGCCTGCTTCTTCGTGCCGACGAAGAGCACGGTGCCGCCCTTGGCGCAGGTGTCCTTGAGGAAGGAGTAGGCGCGGTCGGCGTCGATGATCGTCTGCTTGAGGTCGAGGATGTAGATGCCGTTGCGCTCGCCGAAGATGTAGGGGCGCATCTTGGGGTTCCAGCGACGGGTCTGGTGCCCGTAGTGGCATCCGGCATCGAGAAGGGTCTTCAGGTTGATCTTGACGGCCATGGCTACCTCCATCGGTTAGGCCTCCGCGCACCTCAACCCCGTCCGCCACCCGAGATGATCGTCTCGGGCACCGCGGCAGGCGAGTCCGTGCGCGTGCGAAATGGTTCGACGGGAGCGGGTGCTCCCGAAGGTGCCGCCCGATCCCCTCGATCGAGCTCGGCACAACCAGAGCAGTATATGGGAAAACGCCGCCTCTTTTCGGCCTCACTCACTCTCCACGGGGGTGCGCCTGGCGCATGACGTTTCCCAGGCGCTCGATGGAGAGATTCGTGTAGATCTGCGTGGTCGAGAGGCTCGCGTGGCCGAGCAGCTCCTGGACGCTCCTGAGGTCGGCGTCCCCGTTCAGGAGCTCCGTGGCGAAGGTGTGGCGCATGGTGTGCGGCGTGATGGTGGGCGGGAGCCCGGCTCGCTCCACGACGCCCTCGAAGCGCCTGCGCAGCGCCGCGGCGCTCATCCTCCTCCCCCTCTGGGAGAGGAAGAGCGCCCGGGCGTCGTCTTCGGTGGCTCCTTTGGCCGTGGTCGTGCGAAGGGCGCGCTCGGGGCGCACGCGATCGAGGTAGGCCGAAAGCGCGATTCGCGCCTTCGGGTAGACGGGCACGAGGCGCTCCTTGGAACCCTTGCCGAAGAGGGTCACCGAGCCCCGGGAGAGGTCGATGTCGTCGAGGTTCACGTTGGAGGCTTCCTGGATGCGCGCGCCGGTGGCGTAGAGGAACTCCACGAGGGCCCGATCGAAGACGTCCCAGGCGCTTTCGCCGTCCACCGCCGCAAGCATCTGCCGCACCTCGCGATCCCCCACGACCTTCGGCAGGTGGCGGCCCATCTTGGGACCGGGCATGGTCGCGAGCGCCGAGGTGCTCGCGAGATCGCGTTCCACGAGCCATCCGTAGAAGCCGCGGAGGGCCGAGAGCTTGCGATTGAGCGTCCTCGGGGCGTAGCGAGCCCGGCGGAGCTCACCCAGCCACCGCCTGAGCTCGGGCGTGGTGAGCGTGAGCGGATCGACGGAGGCCCGATCACACCAATCGAGATAGCTCGAGATGTCGGAGCGATAGGCCTTGATCGTATGGGCGGCGACGTTGCGCGTTCCGCCGAGGTAGCCGAGGTAGGCCTCCACATACGCCCGGCAGGCCTCCGCCTTCGGGGCACTTCGGTGGCCTTCGGCCGAACGGGAGTCGCTCATGGCCGATCACACCCGGAGAAGAGCTCCCCGTGCGCGCCCTTCCACGCCGTGAGATCCTCCATGGCGCGGGCGGCGTAGGCCGCCTGACGCTCTCGCTTGGCCCTCGGGGGGCTCGCAAGCGGCGGCATGAGTCCGTAGTTCACGTGTTGCGGCTGGTAGTCCCGCGTCATCGGATCCGTCGCCCAGGCGACGAGGGAGCCGAACGCCCCCGTCTTCGGAAGCTCCACCGGAGGCGCTTTCCGAAGGTCCGAGATCACGTTCAGCGCCGCGAGCAATCCCGAGGCGATGGCCTCGACGTAGCCCTCCGTGCCCGTGATCTGCCCGGCGAGCCAAGTCGTCGACCCCGGAATCCGAAACCCCCGCCCGAGGAAGCGCGGCGCATCCACGAAGGAGTTTCTGTGCATGACGCCGAAGCGGAAGAACTCGGCGTGCTCGAGGCCGGGGATCAGCGAGAACACGCGCCTCTGGGCGCCGAAGGTGAGGTTCGTCTGGAAGCCGACGAGGTTGTAGGCGCTCTTCTGCGCGTTCTCGGCGCGCAGCTGCACCGCCGCCCACGGTCTGCGCCCGGTCCTCGGATCCGTGAGACCCACGGGCTTGAGGGCGCCGAATCGAGGCGCGTCGCGGCCGGCCCGGGCCACCTCCTCGATGGGCTGGCAGGCGCTGAAGAGGTCCTTCGTCTCGAAGTCCCGGAGAATCACGCGATCGGCGTCGAGCAGTGCGTCGATGAACGCCTCGTACTCCGCTCGATCCATGGGGCAATTGAGATAATCTCCCCCGGCCTCGCCATCCTCATAGCGATTCTGCGAGAAAGCGACCGAGCGATCGATGGTGGAGGCGTCCACGATGGGCGCCGCGGCGTCGAAGAAGGCGAGCGAGGCGGCACCGAGGCGCTCCTCGATGGCGTGAGCCATGGCCTCGGAGGTGAGCGGACCCGTGGCGATGACGCCGTGGCCGCCCGGGATATCGCTCGCCTCCCCGCGTTCGAGCGCGATGAGGGGGTGCTCCTCGACCGCCCGCGTGACCGCGAGGGCGAAGGCCGAGCGATCCACCGCGAGCGCTCCCCCCGCCCCCACGCGATGCTCCTCGGCGATGGCGAGCAATCGCGAGCCCAGAAGGCGCAGCTCGCGCTTGAGGAGCCCGGCGGCGCTTTCCGGGCGCTCCGACTTGAGCGAGTTCGAGCAGACGAGCTCGGCGAGCCAGGGCGTGGAATGCGCCCCGGTGGAGACCTCGGGACGCTCCTCCACGAGGCGCACCGAAACGCCGCGATCGGCGAGCTGGAGGGCGCACTCGGAGCCCGCCAGACCTCCGCCTATGATCGTGACCTCAGCCATCGTCCGCGTCCGTCTCCCCCTCGCCTTCCCCACGCGACCCTTCGCCATCCTCGCCCGGTTCGCGCTTCCTCGAGAAGCGCTTCGGCTCATCGCGGCGCCTCGCCCGATCCTCCGGCCCCGTGAGAGCCTGCTCGGTGGGAGCGTAACACCCATCGGGAAGTCGTGTGACGAGCCCCGACGCCTCGTAGTCGCCGAGCGTGCGCAGAAGCGTGATCACGTCCAGATCGAGCCGTTGGGCGAGCTCGTCCGGACGTTGGGGGTCGGCGATGAGCGCTTTGAGCACCTCGCCCAACTCACGCTCCTCCGTTCGCTCTTGGACGAGTCGCGCCACGTCGTAGTCGCAGGAGATGGCAATCTCGAGCGATACGTCGTCCACGATGATGGAGGCGCCCTGCTCCAAGAGCCAGTTCGTCCCCCGTGAATAGGACGAGAAGATGGAGCCCGGGGCGGCGTAGATGATCCTCCCGAGATCGGCGGCCGTCTGGGCCGTGGAGAACGTGCCCGAGGGCATGCCCGCCTCGCAGACGACGAGCGCCCTGGAGAGCGCGGCGATGAGGCGGTTGCGCACGGGGAAGGCGAAGCGGTGGGCCTCGGAGCCCCAAGGAGCCAGCGAGAGCACCGCCCCGCTCGCCCGCGCCTCGCAGAAGATGTCACGGTGACGTTTGGGATAGATCCGGTCGGCTCCGCATCCCGCCACCACGATGGTCCGTCCGCCGGCTTCGATGGCGGCGCGTGCCGCCGCCCCATCGCAGCCGATGGCCCCGCCGGACACCACCACGAGCCCGCATTCCGCCGCCATGCGTCCGGCGAGCTCGGCCACCGCCAGGCCGTAGGGCGTGCCGCGCCGGGCTCCGATGATGGAGATGCACGGCTCGGAAAGGAGAGTCGGATCGCCCACGCCGTAGATGACCTCGCCGACGAGCGCCGCCTCGTTCACGAGCTCGGGCCAGAGATCGTCATCGGGATGGAGCTCCCAGCCATCCGGCGGGCACACGCGCGGCTTTTCCGGCGTGGGAGGGCGCTCCTTGGGCGAGGTTCCGGACTTCTCAGGCGGCATGCTCGCTCACCTCCCCGAGATTCTGCTTGGAGCGGAAGGCGCAGGCCTCGGCCACGTCTCCCGCGCGCACCTGCTCATGGCCCTCGAGATCGGCGACGGTTCGCGCGATGGCGGCGACCTTCGTGAGCGAGCGGCCCCCGAAGAGCAGGCGATGGGCCACGCGCTCGAGGTAATCCAGCGCTCCGTCCTCGAAGCTGAGGGCATCCAGGGGCCGCCCATGCGCGACCTCGGCACCTCGGGCGAGCCGTTCGCGACGAAACTCCCGGGCGGCCATCACGAGGTCGTACATCTGGGCGCTCGACGCCCCCTGCCGTCCGCGGACCATGGCCTTCGACGAGGGTCGCGAGACGTCGACCGTGAGATCGATGCGATCCATGAGCGGGCCGCCGATTCTGCCCTGGTAGTTCGCGATTCGCTCGGGAGAGCAGGTGCATCGCTTGCCCGGATCGCCGAGGTGCCCGCACGGGCAGGGGTTGGCCGCGGCCACGAGTTGGAATCGCGCCGGGAAGGAGAACGTGCCCTCCGCCCGCACGATGCGCACGGCGCCGTCCTCCATGGGCTGCCTCAGGGCCTGGAGCGTCGCCGTGGCGAACTCCGGGAGCTCGTCCAAGAAGAGCACGCCCTCGTGGGCGAGCGAGATCTCCCCGGGGCGCACCGGTCTCCCGCCGCCGACGAGCCCCACCGTGGAGATGGAGTGGTGGGGCGCTCGAAACGGCCGCTGACCTTCGAGGATGGACGTGACCTCGAGGCCGACGACCGAATGCACGAGCGCCGCCTCCAAGCGCCCCGCCCGCTCGAGTGGCGGCAGGATCGTCGGGAAGCACCGTGCGAGCATCGTCTTCCCCGCGCCGGGAGGCCCCGACATGAGGAGTCCATGGCCCCCGACGGCCGAGATCACGAAGGCGCGCTTGGCCTGTTCCTGATCGATGACGTCGCCGAAATCCACGGCGGGCCCGAGCGGGAGCGCGGGTTGGGCGCTCTCGGCGCCCGCTCCCGGAACGGGACGGTCGCGGCCGACGAACCCGGAGACGCCCTCGCGGAGGTCGTTCAGGTGCAGAAGCGTCGCGAATTCGGCTCCGACCGTGTGGCAGAGATGGGCGTCGACGGGCCCGGCGAGGGTGAGATCCCGCTCGGCGGCGAGTACCGCGAACGCCATCTCACCGTGGACGGGACAGAGATCGCCCGTGAGCCCCACCTCGCCGATGAAGAGGCACTCGTCAAGCCCCGTCGTGGGGATCTGCCCGCTCGCCGCGAGGATGCCCACGGCGATGGGCAGATCGAAGGCGGTGCCGGTCTTCCTGAGATCGCCCGGTCGCAGGTTCACGGTCACGTGGTTGCGCGGGATCTCGAAGCCCGCCGCGCGCAGTGCACAGCGAACGCGCGAACGCGCCTCGAGGATCTGCGTGTCCGGCATCCCCACGATGGTCATGCCGGGGATGCCCGCGGAGAAATCCACCTCCACCTCGACGCTCACCGCCTCGATGCCGGAGATGGTGGCGCCGTGGATCGTGAAGCGCTTCTCCTCCATCAGGCGTCCCAGCCGAAGGCGCCGACGAGATGGCGCAGACGCGCCGCGTGCTCGCCGATGATGTTGATCGCCATCACGTCGAAGCGAAGCGAATCGCAGTCGCCGTGGCTCATGAGATAGACGAGGCCGAGCTTGCGGTACGTGCGCTGCTTCTTGCCATCCACCGCGAGCTCGGGCATCGCGTGCTTGTCGGCTCCGAGGACGAGGCGCGTCTTCACCTCCACGAGGACGATCGTGCCCTCGGGATCCCGGGCGACGATGTCCACCTCGCCGAACTTGGTGCGCCAGTTCTGCTCGAGGATCGAGAAGCCATGGCGCGCGAGGTACCTCGCGGCGAGGTACTCGCCCTCGATGCCCACCTCGCGCGCGGTGAAGTCCTCGATGGACTTGTTCGGCTCCTCATAGGAGCGCCACCAGGGCCCCTCGACATCTGCCTCCTCGTCGGAGCACGCGCACGGGCAGACGGCGCCGCCCTCGGGCCCCACTTCGATCACCGGTTCGGCCTCCTCCTCGGCGATCGGCTCCTCTTCCATGCGAGGGCACGCGTCAGCCCCCGGCTCCACAGGCAGTTCCGCGGGATCTCTCTCGACGCTCGTCTTCCTCGACTCCGATGCGCAGTTCTCCATGACGTGCCTCCTCTTCTTTCGGGGAGGCAAGCGTCTCAAAGAGACCTTGCAAAACAGGGTCGTCGAGCTGACCGGGGGCCGACCAAGCGCCCCCGCACGCTCCGGGCAAGCACCCGCATATCCCGAGCTCAGAAGCCTCGAAGCGAAGCCACCCGCTCATAGCCCGAAGACCGCATCTCAACTTTTCGAGGATCCGGATCTCCACGGTGCCTCCACCGACGCAGCGGATACTTCACACTGGACGCGTAGCGCATCTCGATGCATCCCCCGGCAGACGAAAGGACGACCATGCTCGCTGGCGACAAGATCTGGATGGCCCAAGGCGATAACCCCTGCTACCTCGAGCTCCACATGGCCAACCGCCACGGCCTCATCGCCGGCGCAACCGGCACCGGCAAGACGGTCACCCTGAAGCTCATGGCCGAGGGCTTCTCCCAGGCCGGCGTCCCCGTCTTCATGGCCGACGTGAAGGGCGACGTCACCGGCATCGCCGCGCCGGGCGAGGACAACGAGGGCATGCAAAAGCGCATCGCGAAGTTCGGCATCGAGAACTGGAGCTACCGCGGATGCCCGAGCCGCTTCTGGAGCCTCGACGGCCAGGGCGGCATCCCCATCCGCATCACGGTCTCCGACATGGGCCCCGACCTGCTCTCCCGCATGATGGAGCTCACCGACGTGCAATCCGGCGTCCTCTCCATCGCCTTCCGCATCGCCGACGACCACCAGCTCCTGCTCATCGACCTCAAGGACCTGCGCGCGCTGCTCAACTACCTCTCGAAGCACGTCAAGGACTACGAGATGGAGTACGGCCACATCACGTCGCAGTCCGTCGCCACGATCATGCGCCAGCTCGTGAAGCTCGAGGAGGCCGGTGCCCAGGCCCTCTTCGGCGAGCCGAATCTCGAGCTCGGCGACTGGTTCGCCACCGATGCGAACGGTCAGGGCTACGTGAACGTCCTCGACGCCACCCAGCTCGTGAACAAGCCCACGACCTACGCGATGTTCCTCCTCTGGATGCTCTCGGAGCTCTTCGAGACGCTCCCCGAGGTGGGCGATCCCGAGAAGCCGAAGTTCGTCTTCTTCTTCGACGAGGCGCACCTGCTCTTCGATGGCATGCCCAAGGAGCTCACCGACAAGGTCATCCAGGTCGTCCGCCTCATCCGCTCCAAGGGCGTCGGCATCTACTTCATCACGCAATCGCCCTCGGACATCCCCGATGACGTGCTCTCCCAGCTGTCGAACCGCATCCAGCACGGCCTGCGCGCCTACACGCCGGCCGAGCAGAAGGCCGTGAAGGCAGCCGCGCAGGCGTTCCGCGCGAACCCGAACTTCGATTCCGCCGAGGCGATCCTCAACCTGGGCACCGGCGAGGCGCTCGTCTCCTTCCTCGACGACGACGGCCGCCCCGAGGTCGTGGAGAACGCCAAGATCCTCCCGCCGCAGTGCCTCATGGCCGCCGCTCCCGATGACGTGAAGGCCAAGGTCGCGCAGGATCAATCGGCCCTCATGGCCAAATACGGCACGGCCGTGGACCCAAAGAGCGCCTTCGAGCAGCTCGCCGAGGAGGCGAAGAAGGAGGCCGAGGCCGCCGAGCTCGAGGCCCAGCGCGCCGAGCTCGAGAAGGAGAGGGCCGAACTCGAGAAGGAGAAGGCAAAGGCAGCGGCGAAGGCGGCCCGCGAGGCCGAGAAGAGGGCCGAGCGCAAGGAGCGCGCGCACGAGCGCGAGATGGAGAAGATGAAGACCCAGGCCATGAAGCAGGGCATGAACTTCCTCGGCTCCGTCCTTCGCGGCTCCGTGGGCAAGAGCGTGGGACGCGGCGTGGAAGATGTGATCACCCGCGGCATCCTCGGAAACATCCTGCACTAGCCGAGATAAGCACGCAGAGCGAACGAATGGGGCCCGCCACGACGACGAGGCCCCATTCCTTTTGTACGTGCGTCATGGTGTCCATCCTGCAATGACGCGCGTCGGGCGCTCAGCTACCCTAGCTCGCATGACAAAATCCACGAGTCCATACCCGCGCCTCTCCTCGAGCGGCCAGCCCCTTACCAAGCATTGGGCGGCCGTCGTCGCCTCCATCTGGACCGGCCAGGCGTTCTCCATCATCTCCTCGAGCGCCGCGGGCTATGCCCTTGTGTGGTACGTGACCGAGAGCACCGGTTCGGCACTCTGGCTCTCGATCATGATGATCTGCTCGATGCTGCCGACGGGACTGCTTTCGCCCTTCGGGGGAATCGTCGCCGATCGCCTGAATCGCAAGGCGATCATGATCGTCGCGGACGCCGCCATCGGGCTCCTCTCGCTCGTCCTCGGCCTCGTGATGCTGCGTACCGAGCTGTCACTGGGGATCATCGTCGCCTTCGCCGCGGCGCGGAGCGTCGGTCAGGCCTTCCACTCCCCCGCCTTCCTCGCGCTCATACCCATGCTCGTACCCGAGCGCCAACTCCTGCGGCTTAACATGCTTGACCAGCTCGCGGTTTCCCTGGCCTCGATGGCGTCCCCGGCCTTCGGGATCTTCGTCTACCAGACCTTCGGGCTGCCCTGGGCGCTTTTCCTCGACTCAATCGGTGCCGTGGGCGCGATCCTCGGGCTATTGGCGGCCCATGTGCCCACCGTGCGCGACGAGACGGGGGCGAGCCAGCACGTCATCGCGAACCTGCGGATCGGCTGGAATGCTATCGCCCGCAATCACGGCCTCCTCTACCTGCTCCTCCTCATGCTCGTGTGCTGGTCGGCAGGGGCCGCCGTGGGCGCGACCTTCCCGCTCATGACCCTCGAGCATTTCCACGGGGACGGCTATATGGCATCCATCGTCGAGGCAACCTACGGCGGCGGGCTCGTCGCAGGTTCGCTTGTCCTGCTCGTCTGGAACGTCGGGCACGGGCTCACGCGGGTGGTCTCGATCTCCTACTTCATGGTGGGATTCACGTGCTTTCTCTGCGGGTTCCTGCCACCGGACTGGTTCTTCGCGTTCCTCGTGCTGAACTGCCTCTGCGGGGCCTTCGAGGCCGGGTTCAACGGGCCGCTCATGACCCTCGTCCAACGCCAGGTCTCGACAGACCAGCTCGGGCGCGCAATGGGCCTCATCACGGCAGTTTCGGGCATAGGTGCGCCCGTCGGGATCGCGATCTTCGGACCACTCGGGGACGTCATCGGCATCCCTGCGTTGCTGATCCTCTGTGGCGGCATCTGCATGGTTTGCGGCGTTTGGGCCCTCATTCCCGCCTCCATCCGCGCCCTCGACACAGCCTAGGCGCCGAAACGCGTGCAGAACGTCGCGCGATGGAAGGGCGTGAGGCC
>CANQFP010000024.1 GCA_947599965.1 uncultured Atopobiaceae bacterium
AAGGGGCGCCGGCATGAGCCGGCGCCCCTTTCGCGCTAGAACCTTCCGCCTCAGAGCAGGTAGTCGAGGCCATCGATGTCGCTTCGAGGCTTCCTCGCCTGTCGAAACGCGTCGCGGAGTTCCTCGACCCTGCGGGCGGGAACGGGCAGCCGCTCGCCGTTGTCGAGCAGGGCGCCCTTCGCCGAGATCGTGCGAAGGTGCCACGGGTTCACCAGGTAGGAGCGGTGGAGCCGCACGAACCCGTCGCCGAGGCGAGCCGCGATCGCGGTGATGCCCGTGTTCACGTCGAAGACGTCCTCCACGCAGTGGATCGTGCACTTGTGGCCGTGCGCCTCCACGTAGACGATTTCCTCGGCCGTCGTGAAATGCGAGATGCGATGGTCGTCGCGGAACTCGAACTGGCGCTCGTCTTGCCCGGAGTCGAGGAGGGGCGGTGCCGTGGAGTCGCCCTTCTGCGTGCTCGTGCCGCTGACCTCGGCCACGCCGAGCACGAACGCGGATTCGAGAGCCATGAGCTTCGGTTCGTCCTCGGCGAGCGACCAGTGGAACGTAAGGCGCCCGGTGGTTCCGCGAAGCGAGGTTGAGGCCGGGCCCCTGTTCATGAACACGCGAAACATCGCGAGCACGCAGCAGTAGTCCTTGGTGATGGGCAACGTCGTGAACGACTGGTCCGTGAGCACGATGCGCACGTTGCTCTCGGCCATCGCGCGGCACACCTCGAGGTAGCCGTCGCGGTCGTAGGTGTTCTGCCCCGGCGTGGCGCCGATGAAGACGAGGCCGTCGGCGAGCACCCCCGTGTGCGCCTCGCCGTTGCCGTTCATGAAGTCGTACGTGAAGCGTCGCGTGAGGTCCTCGAGACTCGGGCGTGCGGCCCCCTCTCCCGAGAGGGCCGCTTCGCTTCTCCGGGATGTCTCACGCGAGGTCAACGGACTAGTTCGACACCGGCATGTGCGCCGCGATCACGTCGATGACGTTGGCGAGCGGCATGGTCTGCAGCCAGACGTGGCCGGGGCCGGTGAGCCTCGTGTTGAAGAGGCCCTCGCCGCCGAAGAGCACGTTCTTCACGCCGGAGATCTTCTCGATCTCGAGCGTGACGCCCTGGGTGTAGCCGAGCACGTTGCCGGTGTCCACGAGCAGCGTCTGACCGGCCGCGAGCTCGTAGTCCACGAGCTCTCCATCGCACTCGAGGAACACGATGCCGTTGCCCGTGAGCGATTCCATGATGAACCCCTCGCCGCCGAATGCGCCCGCGCCGAGCTTCTTGCGGAAGGTCATCGAGAGCTCGACGCCCATCGTCGAGGCGAGGAACGCCATCTTCTGCACCACGTAGGTGTGCTGCGCGTCGATCTGGAGCGGCAGGATGCGGCCGGGGAAACTCGAGCCGAAGGCGATCTTTCCGGGAGCCTTCGCGGTGAAGATGTTCTGGAACATCGATTCGCCGGCGAGGGCACGCCCGAGGGCCTTCTTCACGCCGCCGCCCTTGGTCTCCATCGTGAAGACCGGGTCCATCCACACCATCGAACCCTTCTCCGTCTTCACGGCCTCGCCGCGCTCGAGCTCGCAGACGACCGCGGGATAGGGGTTGCCGATGATCTCGTATTTCATGTGACTCCTCCTTGGAGCGGGGTTTACGAGGAGCAGTGAGGCGCTCCGTGCGCAAGCATACGGAAACGCCGTGCGGGCGAAGGGAGGGGGTCGTTTCATTCGTGCATCGCCCGACAACATTCGCGCACGTTTTCGGAAAACGAATCGGCGAGCGGCGCTATCCCCTAGAACCGGGCGAACCGCAGGTGCCGAGGGCGGCGCGCCCGCTCTGTCGGAGGGCACCTGCTCCTCGTCCTCGGCGCTGGAGCATCTCGCAAAGGCTTACGGAGTCGTGATGTCCGCCATCTGCTGTTTCTTGCGGATGTCGATCATGCGCTTGAGCACGACGAAGATGCACACGAGCTCGTCCACACGGCTCTCGTCGAGCACCTCGAGGTCGAAGATGCGGTGCAGGCTCGCGAGGTGCCGATGCGCGCGGGCGACCTCCTCGTTCGTCGTGAGATCGACCACGCTGAAGTTGAAGTCCATGACGTTGCCGCGGAGCTGCAGGTTCAGCTCCGGGATGTCCTTGATGTCCTTCAGGTGGAAGAACTCGGTCGAGAGCTGGAAGCTCGTGCCGTCGGCCATGTCCACATAGTAGATGTGGTGGAGCGAGACCACCTTCGCGTTGATCTCGGCGATTTGCTTGCCGGTCCTCGCATCGGTGACGTAGCCGGTGTGGTGGATGCTCGCCACCTTCGAGGAGACGGTGTAGACGACCTCGCCCTCGGCGTTGGTGATGTCGATCTTCTTGTGGGCGCTCGCGAGGCGCCCGGTGATGGTGAAGGTCTGGGACATGAGATCCGCTCCTTTCCGCGGATGGAGGCACGTGTGCTGCCGCAAGTTTGGAAGAGCCGCGGCTCGGCTGCACATGGTATCGGAGGAATGTGCACGAACGTGCGATAGTTCGACATGAGCGTCCATCGACACCGCGAATCCATCCTCCCGCACCCACATCATCGCAAACGCGCCGAGGTACCACCACAGGAAAGACCACGGGCGCCGTCACCCACTTGTGGACATTCTGTGTGCCACCACACCGGCCAACGGCGCATTTCACGCGCGAATGACGCGGGTGCGCTCACGAATCGACCTCCCCGCACGCCTTTCACGGTTTACGTCGAACAAGGGCATCTAGCTGGGGATAATCGGCGCCAATACCCGCGGTCAAGCGAAAGGACGACCGATGAGAGAGAAAGTCACCAAGTTCTACGAGATCGTCTCCGCCGACGACGCGCTCCAAGCTGAGCTCGTCGCCGTGACCGACGGGGTGGCCCTCGAAGGTCTCTCCGAGAAGGAAGCTCGAGCCGCCATTGCCGAGGCCGTCGCCAGCTTCGCGGCGGCCCACGACCTCGACCTCACCGTCGAGGATCTCCTCGCGGCCGACGTCGCACCCGAGGGCGAGCTCTCCGACGAGGAGCTCATGGCCGTCGCGGGCGGCAGTAGCTGCTTCTGCGTCATCATCGGCGCCGTGAAGGGTTGCGGCTGCGTCCTCGGCGGGGGCGGCAAGGACAGCGGGCTGAGGACGAGCACCGGCAGTCAGGGCTGCTTCCTCGGTGGCGGCGACTCGTAGGCTCTCACGCAAGAAGGCCCCACTTGGCCTCCGAACTGTGCGCCCCGCAAGGACATCTCGCTAGGGATAATCGGCGCAATTACCCGCAGTCAAGCGAAAGGACGACCGATGAATGAGAAAGTGACCAAGTTCTACGAGGCAGTCTCTGCGGATAGCGCGCTTCGGGACGAGCTTCAGGCCGTGACCGACGGCATCGAGCTCCATGTGGAGGTCGAGGGCCGGGACGATTTGGCAAAGGCCATCGCCGACTTCGCCACCGCGCACGGCTTCGACCTCGCCGCAGACGATCTCATCGTCGAGCCGGTGTCAGAGGGCGAGCTCTCGGAAGACGAGCTCGCCGTCGTGGCGGGCGGCTGGGTGCACGATTACGGATTTGGCGTCGAGGAGTGCGATTGCCCCACCACTGGAAGCGGCATCTTCACGCCGAAGATTGAGCCCGGGCAGTGTGCTCCTTGGGGGCGGTCGTAATGTGAAAACCACCTCGCGTCTCCTGTCGCAGGAGACGGCTGGCCGAAGCGGGCTAGAGGCATTTGTCCAGATGGCAAGGCCGGAGGTGACATAGTGGAACCCGAAGGGGCGCCGGCGCACGAGCCGGCGCCCCTTTTTCGTGGTGTGCCCGCTGCGTAGGGCTCTCCGCCGCCTTCGAAGCACCCTAGGGCCCTCCGCCGCCCGCTCTGTTGGCGAATTCGCGCCACGTAGCCTTTTCCGCCGCCCGTTTCGTGGCACGAAGACCTCTCGGCCGCCCGTACGAGGCCCATTGGGGCGGCCAAGGGGCCTCCACGGCCAATCCGCCGGGCGGCCGAGAGGCCTACGCGGTGAAAAAGGCGGCGGAGAGGTTTAGACGGCATGTACGGGGGCGATGCGGCCGCCGACATCCGGGTTTATGCGAACGCCACCCGCTTGCCCTCGGCCATGCATTGGTTGAGGTAGAGGTTGATGAGGCTCTGGTAGGGCATGCCCGTTTCGGCTGCCATGGCCTTGAAGTACTCGATGACGGGCACGTCGAGGCGTATCGTCACCGGCCTCTTCTCGGTATGTACGTAGGGATTCGGCCGAGATTCGCTGAAGTCGTATTCATCACGCATGCCGATACCTCCAGTACGATGCTTCCTCACGCTGCGTTGCCTTACGAGCGGAAATGATGCGAATGGTTCCTTCGTTTCCGCGCAGGCAGCGGTATACGACGAGCACCCGAGCGAGAAGACTGAGCCCGATGAGCACGAAACGTTCTTCGTCCTTCGAATGGTCGGGATCATCGATGATGCGCGCATCGGGGTCATAGAAGGCGGTCGACGCCTCATCGAAGCTCACTCCATGCTTCTTCAGATTGGAATGCGCCTTTGTCTCATCCCATTCGAAGTGCAAGCTTCGCGCTCCTTTCATTTGTACATATATTAGCAATACCATTGGACAGAAACACTCATCTTGTAGCAGGAGGTACGGCAGGGCTGAGGCAAAAAAGCGGCCCGGGCGAGGCCTTGAGCCGCTTTTTCGCGAAAAACGGGGCGCCCGCCGATGGTGGACGCCCCGCGTGAAGTTCTTACCAGAAGAGCTTGTCGGCCGCGCCGCCGGTGATCCCGCATGTGCCGTCGCCGACCTTCCCCTCGCTCTCCGTCGTTGAGAGGCCTTTGCTTTCGCCGTAGAAAAAGCAGAAGCAGCCCTTTACCGCTCCGACAGCGACGCACCCGCATTTCGCGCCGCCTGCCACCGCCTCGAGCTCCGCATCGGAGAGTTCGCCCTCTGCGCCCTCCGCGTCGTTCGCGAGGATGTCCTCGGCGGTGAGGTCGAGGTCATGCGCGGCCGCGAAAGCGGCGACGGCCTCGGCGACCGCGGCGCGGGCCTCCTCCTCTGAGACGCCCTCGACCTCCACGCCCTCCGTCACGGAGACGAGCTCGCCCTGGAGCGCGTCGTCGGCGGAAACGATCTCGTAGAACTTCTGGACCTTCTCGTTCATTGGTCTTCCTTTCAATCGACCGAACATACTGATTGCATTATGGGCACCGTGAGGTTCTCGTACTCTCTAGAACGTTATGCGGAATCCATGATCGCGCATTGGTGCTTTCCTACCTCGCATTCGCGCACGGTCACCATCTAGAACAAAAGGGGCACTGGCATACGTCAGCGCCCCTTCCCTTTGCCGCGATCAGCCGTCCGCATGCGACGCACCACGAGCCCGTCAGGCCGATTGAGCGAGCGCGTTACAAGGATCGCCCGAGTGCGAAGGCATCCTTCATATAGCGGCTACGGAGGGTCATCGATGGCGTGCCGCAGCCTCTTCCGAGGATGCGGCCGCGGTCGTACATGGAGAGATAGCGCACGAGGGTGGCGTAGTGGGCCTCCAGCGCGTCGAAGGTCCAGCCGTCGGCGTTCCAGGCGACGGCGATGAGCGCGGAGTCGAAGTGCTTGCCGGTGATGCTCGGGTTGGCTGAGCAGAAGCGGTCGATGCAGGCCTTGAGCTGCGCCGTCATCCCGTAGTAGTAGAGCGGCGTCGCGAAGACGAGCATGTCGCTCGCAAGGATCTGGGCGCGGATGCCGTCGAAGCCGTCGTGGAGCGCGCAAGGACCGCCATAACCGCAGCTCACGCATCCCGTGCACGGCGCGAAGTCGACCTCTTCGACGTTGACGGTGGTGACGCGGTGCCCCGCCTCGCTCGCCCCGCGGGCGAACTCCTTGCAGAGCATGGCCGTGGAGCCGTCGATGTTGGGGCTTCCCTGGAGGATGAGGATGTTCATGATGCTATCGACCTCGATCAATTCTCTTTGCTGGCGACGGATGCAAGAAGATTCCGGACGAAGCGAGAGGTGAGCTCGGAGATAGACATGAACACGTAGTCCACGCCGGCGCCCTCCATGGCCTCGCGCTGCTTTTCCTTGACGAAGGTGTAGGGGTAGATGCCGAACATGAAGGGGAAGAAGCCGTAGATGAAATCCTCCCGGTCCTGCCTGTCCATCTGCGGGAAGAACGTGGCCAGGCAGGCGTCCATCGCGTCCATGGAGCGGCCGTAGGATGCCTTGAAGCTCGTGAGCTCCTCGAGGCGGCTGT
Source organism: uncultured Atopobiaceae bacterium (assembly GCA_947599965.1). Classification (GTDB taxonomy): domain Bacteria; phylum Actinomycetota; class Coriobacteriia; order Coriobacteriales; family Atopobiaceae; genus CANRLS01. The sequence goes on from CANQFP010000024.1 coordinate 6,200, forward strand.
TGCTCTCCATGTCATAGTGGTTCATGGACATGATCTTGAGGAGCTGCCAGCGCTCCGCCAGTCCCGCGCCTATCGCTTGGGCGAACTCGTCGACGGAGAGCGCCTCATTCGAATCCCGCAGCTCGAAGAGGGAGGCGGACCAGAGGTCGTACTCTCGCTTGAGCAGAGCGAGAAAGATCTCCTCTTTGGTCTGGAAGTAGTTGTAGACCGACGCCCGCGAGAGGCTCGTCATGTCGGCGATGTCCTTCACGGTGATGTCCTTGAAGTCCACCGTCCGATAGAGCCTCTCGCAGGCGTTCAGGATCTCCTCCCGACGCGCTTCGACAAACGCTTTCGTGACCTTCGGCATGGCTATCTTGGGATTCGCGATCTCGAGCTTCAGCGGTTCTGCGCCATGACGCCCACGAGCGCGTGCGGCACGTAGGGTTCCTCGAGGTAGGCGATCTGCTCGCTCGTGAGGTGCACGTCCTTGGCCGCGACGGTCGAGGCCACGCGGTCGGGGCGCGTCATGCCCACCACGGGCGCCGTCACCTTCGTGAGGAGCCAGGCGAGCGAGACGTCGGCCATCGTCACGCCGAGCTCCTCGGCCACGTCATGGACGCGATTGATGATGACGGCATCCTCCTCGGCAGTGGCGTCGTACTTGCCCTTGGCGAAAGTGTCGGTGGCCATGCGCTTGGACTGCTCGGCGCCGGGCAGGCGCGTGAGGCGTCCGGAGGCGAGGGCGGAGTAGGGCGTCATCGACACGTCGTAGGCGTGGCAATAGGGCGCCATCTCGCGCTCCTCCTCCCGGAAGAGCAGGTTGTAGTGGCCCTGGATCGAATCGAGGCGGTGGAGCCCCTCGTAGGCTGCCACGTCGTTCAAGTGTGCGAGCTGCCAGGCGAAGCAGTTGGAGACGCCGATGGCGCGCACGCGCCCCTCGTCGACGAGCTCGCTCATGGCGCGAAGGATCACCTCCATGTCGCAGCCGTAGTCCCACATGTGGCAGATGTAGAGGTCGACGTAGTCCATACCGAGGCGCTCGAGGGATTCCTCGAAGCAGGCGCGCACGTGGCCGCGCTCGTCGACGCCGGCCTCCTTCTCCTCGGGCGTGCGGGTGCCGAACTTGGTGGCCACCTGCACCTCGTCCCGCTTCGCGAGCTTGCGGAGCGCCTGGCCGAGGTAGTGCTCGGAGGTGCCGCCGTTATAGCCATGCGCGGTATCGAAGAAGGTGATGCCGGCCTCGAGCCCCGCCTTCACCACGGCCTCGGTCTCCTCGGCGCCGATCACCCACTTGTGGATGCCCACGGGCTCGCCGAACCCCATCGCCCCCATGCAGATGCGACTCACTTCGACGTCCGATCGCCCGAGCTTCGTGTAGTCCATTGCACTCCTCCTCATCTCCGTGCTCCCTTCGGATGCGTTGCCAAATCACTGAACGTGCTCGTTGCCAAAGCCGATCAGGCGTCGAGGTCGACGAGCTCGTAGTCCTTGGTGCCGACGCCTATCGACTGGGCGTAGTCGAGGATGTGGGGTCCGTTCAGGGACTCCATGCGGCGGATGAGGGCCTCGCCGTCGGGGGCCGCGTAGACGAGGTCCACGCAAGCGGCGTCGACGGCCACGGGGTCCGTCGAGGCGAGGATGCCGATGTCGGCCATCTCGGGCTCCGCGGGATGCGTGTCGCAGTCGCAGTCCACGGAAAGGCGGTTCATGACGTTCACGTAGGCGATGTTCTCGCCCATGTGCTCCTTTACCGCGCCCGCGGCCTCGGCCATGGACTCGAGGAAGGCGTCTTGGGAGGGGCTTCCCCAGGAGGAGGTCGAGGTGCCGCCGCTGTGGATGAGCATCTTGCCCGTGGGCGAGGCCACGCCGATGGAGAGGTTCTTGAGGGCGCCGCCGAAGCCGCCCATGGCGTGTCCCTTGAAATGCGCGAGGGAGAGCATCCAGTCGTAGTTGGCGAGGTGGCTGCCGACGATGTCCTCGGTGAGGTGGGCGCCTCCGTTCACGGGAAGGCTCATCTCCCCGTCGGCGTCCATGATGTCGACGTCCGCGATGGCGGTGAACCCGTTGTCGGCCGCCACCTGGAGGTGGTTTTCCGTGGAGGAGCGCTGGCCGCCGTAGGCCGTGTTGCACTCGACGATGGTGCCGTCGATGCCTTGGACGAGGTCGCCGATGAGATCGGGCTTCAAGAAGTTGCTTCCGCGCTCGCCGGTGGAGAGCTTCACGGCGACGTTGCCCGTCGGCGCGACGCCGAGCGCGTCGAAGGCGCGCTGGAGGCCGGCGGGGGAGATGTAGCGGGTGAAGTAGACCGGGACGAGGTTTGAGGAGCCCTCGCTCGAAGCTGTCTCATCGGCGGCCGCCGGCTCCACGGCATCATTCGTTTCCGAAGCGCCATCGCTCGCGACTGGTACATCCACGTGCTCAGCCGGGGCGGCGCAGGAGCCGAGAGCCATGCCTGCCATGACGGCCCCGCCCATCCATGCCGTACGCCGGAGGAATTCCCTTCTTCCCATCGTCTCTTCGTTGCGCATGCTCACGCCCTCCATGTATCCAGGGCCTCTATTGCTATCCAAAAGTAACTGACAATGTGTCAGCGTTGATGGTGCCATTATGCTGACACGGTGTCAACGCATCGGAAGACTCCCACGGCATCGTTCGTCCTCACTCGGAGTGAACGCAGAAGCGGCTTTTCGCAACTGCGTCGACGCCCTTCTTTTCGCAGTGCTCCCGCCACGTAGGGCTCTCCGCCGCCTTCAGATCACTGGAGAGCCCTCCGCCGCCCGCTCATTTGGCGAATTCGAGCCACCTAGCCCCTCCCGCCGCACGTTTTGTGGCACGGAGATCTCTCGGCCGCACGCACGGCGCCCATCTGGGCGGCTGATATATCTACGCGGTCAATCCGCCGGGCGGCTGAGAGGCCTACGCGGTGAAAAAGGCGGCCGAGAGGCCTCGACGGTATGCACGGGGGCGATGAGAGCCGCCGGCATCATACGAAACATTCCACCAGCCAACTCGCGGCACCGGCGCCGGCAGCGGGGCCTACGATATTCGGTGAAGCCCACCACGAGAAAGGATCGATCCATGGACGAGAACCTGAAAACCTTCCTCACGAAGCTTGCGGAGGACAAAGCCTTCTTCGCCAAGTTCCAGAACCTCGTGAAGGGCAAGACGCCGAGCGAAGAACTCGACGAGCAAGTGATCCGTTTGGCCAACGACCATGGCATTGCCCTCACAAAGGAGGACATCAAGCCGCTCGAGAACTTCGAGATCCCCGAAGCGTAGTCTGGGGGTGTCGCAATCGGCGAATCGCCCCCGACGGCAAGATCCCTTTGCATCCCATGGCGGTGCCAGTCGCCGCGCTCGCTAGCCCCGCTCTTCCCTCTTGACCTCGCGTTTCGCTTGATCACCAAGTTGCTTCAGGCTCTTGAGGTAGGCACGTTCCACTGGAGGGATGGCCTTCCCTTGGTATTCGCGATATTCGGCAACGGCTTTGGCATTCGCTTGCGTGCGCGAAACACGCCCGGCACCCTTAAGCAGGGGAGCACCAGTTGACGAGATTACGTCATCCAGAAGATTTACGTAGTCTGCCATGGTCGTCACCACGTGACTCATCGCTCGGAACTCCGCGATGTCGAAGTAGCCTGAGACGAGTGCATTGAGGCTCTTGAGCTCGTCTTCGTTGAGATAGTTCTTCGCGATCGTCACGTCACGTTTAGTGACGTCATCACCCGAGAAGCTCGTGAGGCCCATGTAGGGCTTATCTGCATCCGCACGCTCCCAGATGACCTCCGGCGCAGTGTGCCCGTGTGCACCGAAATGGAGCTTGTTTTGGACTGTCTTGAAGAAGGCCCGCGTCTCGGTCGCGGTCGGATCGTAGTCAGCAGCAGTGGCGTAGAGATCGAGTACCTGCTGGTAGAGCATGCGCTCCGAGGAGCGAATGTCTCGGATACGCTCGAGGAGCTCGCGCCAGTAGTTGTTGGAGCCCTCCTTTAGCCGTTCGTCATCGAGCGCGAAACCCTTAATGAGATACTCCTTCAGTACCGAGGAAGCCCACCTTCGGAAATCAGTCGCCAGTTTGGAGTTCACCCGATAGCCGACGGAGAGGATCATGTCGAGGTTGTAGACGAGACGTTCGCGCTTTACCTCGCGATTCCCCTCAATTTGAACTTGTTCCATTTTGGAACAAGTTGCCTTCCGCTCTAGCTCGCCCTCTTCGTAGATCGCTTTGATGTGTTTCGTGATGGCTTGGGGTTGAGTCCCGAACAGCTGAGCCATCTCCGCTTGCGTAAGCCAAACGGTGTCGCCATCAATGGGAACACTGAGTCGCGTTTGACCATCTTTTACTTGGTAGATGACGATATCCACCGGTTGCGGATCGGACTCGGCACCGGACATGGAAACTCCCCAAACCCACCTGTTTCTCTCAAAAGAGAAACAAATAGGCCAGAGGCGCTATGTCCTCTGGCCTGTGACAATTCTGGTGGGCCGTCAGGGGTTCGAACCCTGGACCTTGGGATTAAGAGTCCCCTGCTCTGCCAGCTGAGCTAACGGCCCCTATGAGGTGCTCCAAGATGGGGTGGGCGAAGGGGCTCGAACCCTCGACCTACGGAGCCACAGTCCGTCGCTCTGCCAACTGAGCTACACCCACCATATGGAGCGTTGGTGCTCGGCTATTGTGGCCATTCCTCGGCTTTCGTGCAAGCCGTCACGAAGCGATCACGCGACGTTCGGTCGCCGGACGGGCCCGCGCGCGGCCAACGCTCTGCTAAGGTCCTGAAGGCGACCCGCGAGATCCCGCGGGTGAGAGCGCCGCGGGATCATCCACGTGGAGGAGGACGACGATCCCCGCTGGGCGTATGAGAAGCTCGGAGCGCCGCCCGAGCGCTAACGCTCCTGCGACACCTTCACGCTCTCCGCGATGGCGCACCCGAAGGCCACCACCGCGAATCCGAGTGAGATGAAGAGCCAGATGGAGACGCCGAAGCCCTGGCTCGTGGCCTCGACCCCGCCCACGTAGGAGAGGTAGCCCGAGAGGTTGCTCGCCGCGCCGGAGAAGTGCGTCTGGAAGCTCGAGCTCGAGAGCGGCATGAAGATGAGCGAGACCACGGCCGACGCGATGGTGAAGCCCGAACCCCAGGCGAGGAAGCGCCTGAGCTGCTGCTCGCCGAAGATGCGGTGCGTGAGGGTGCCACCGACGCCCAGCACGATGAAGGTGAGGCCGGCGACCCAGAGCGCCTCGGCCGCGCCGAGCGCCCAGGTGAGCACGGGCTGGCTCATCTCCTGCCCGAGCTCGGTGGCCAGGTCGGCGAAGCTGAGGAGGCCGTAGTTCGGGTTCATGTCGAGCGCCATCGTGGTGTTCGAGGTGAGCGTGTCGAGCTGCGTGAGCCAAGCGGGCGTCTCGAGCCACGGGAAGAGCGAGAACACGAGCGCGGCGATGGAGCAGCCCACCGTCACCCAGCGAAGGCGCATGGCCTCTTGGGCGGTCTTCGCCAAAGCACGCTGCTTGGCCCTCTGTGCGGACTTCTTCTTCGCCATGGCCCCTCCCCTACCTCAAGAGCAGCTCGGCGATCTGCACGGTGTTCGACGCCGCGCCCTTGCGAATCTGGTCGCCACAGCACCAGAGCTCGAGACCGCGCGACGGATCCTCGGCCGCGAGGTCCTCGCGAATGCGCCCGACGTAGACGAGATCCTGGTCGGAGGTGTCGAGCGGCATGGGATAGCGGCGCGCGGGCGGCTCGGCCGCGGGCTCGTCCACGAGCCTCACGCCGGGCGCGTCGCGCAGGAGCTCGCGAGCCTCGGACGGGGTGAGCGGCCGCTCGAGGCGAAGCGTCACGCTCTCGGCGTGCGAGCGCATCACCGGCACGCGCACGCAGGTGCAGCCCACGCGAAGCTTTGGCAGGTGCATGATCTTGCGGCCCTCGTTCTGGAGCTTCATCTCCTCTGAGGTGTAGCCGCGGCCGTCGAAGCCGCCGATCTGCGGGATGAGGTTGAGGGCGAGCTGGTAGGCGAAGGCGCTGGGCGCGGGCACCGGCTCGCCGAGGGCGAGCGCCGCCTCCTGGGCCACGAGCTCCTCCATGCCGCGGCGTCCGGCCCCCGAGGCGGCCTGGTAGGTGGAGACCACCATCGAGCGCAGCCCCGCCTTCTGAACGAGCGGCCAGACGGCCACGAGGCAGATGATGGTGGCGCAGTTCGGGTTGGCGATGATGCCGTGGCTCTCGGCCACGTCGGCGGCGTTGATCTCGGGCACGACGAGCGGCACCTCGGGCACGAGCCTGAAGGCCGACGAGTTGTCCACGACGATGGCGCCCTCGCGAACGGCGCGCGGGTAGAGCTCCATCGCGATGTCGTTGGCGGCCGCACCGAGGATGAGGTCGACGCCCTCGAGCGCCTCGGCCGTGCCCTCAGCGAGCGTGAGGTCGCCGGCCGCGAGCGAGGCGTTGCCCGGCCAAGGCAGGCTCTGCCCCGCCGTCCGCGCGCTACCGAGCACGCGCAGGCGCGTGAGCGGGAAGTTCCTTTCGGCGAGGCAGTCGATCATCTGCCGCCCGACCGCGCCGGTCGCGCCCACGACGGCCACGTCGAGGCCGCCCCTCTCGGCCACCTTCGCCGCGAGCGTGCCGCCCTTCGGAAGCTTCGCGAGCTCGGCGTTGAGCTCGATGAGCTCCTTCGTGGCCCCGGGGAAGGCCGAGGGCGGCTCGAGCTCCGAGATCGGCTCGTCGGGGGCGACCCCGGCCGCAACCGGCGCCGTCCTCATCGTCCGCGCGGCGTTTTCCAGCTCGCGATCACGTTCCATCTCGGCCATGCCTAGACCTCCTCGCGCACGAAGGCGTCGTAGATGCGCCGCACCGTCTCGGCGAAGTCGCGCTCGTTCACGCCCACGATGATGTTTATCTCCTGAGAGCTCTGCGAAATCATGCGAACGTTGATGCCTCCGTCGCCGAGCGTCGTGAGAAGGCGGCCGGACGTGCCGGGGCGCTTCGACATGTTGCGCCCCACCACCGAGACGAGGGCGAGCCCGTCGATGACCTTCACCTCGTCGGGCTCGATCTCCTCCTTGATGTCTCGCACGATGGAGTAGATCGAGTTCTTCACGTCGGCGGCGTTCACCACGACGGAGAACGAATCGATGCCCGTGGGCAGGTGCTCGATGGAGATGCCGTAGCGCTCGAAGATCGAGAGCACGCGGCGGAGCACGCCCACCATGTTCGAGAGGTGCGTCTTGTCCACATAGATGGAGAGGAAGCCGCGGCGCCCGGCGATGCCCGTGACCACGGGATCGCCCGGTTGGTGCTCCACGTGCTCGCGGATGATGGTGCCGGTGTTGTCGGGGTCGTTCGTGTTCAGGATCTGGATGGGGATGTTCGCCTCGCGCACGGGGAAGATCGCGTCCTCGTGGAGCACGCTCGCGCCCATGTAGGAGAGCTCGCGCATCTCGTCGAAGGTGATGCGATCGATGGTGCGCGGGCTGTCGACGATCGAGGGGTCGGCGGAGAGGAAGCCCGAGACGTCGGTCCAGTTCTCGTAGAGGTCGGCGGAGATGGCCTGGGCGAGGATCGAGCCCGTGATATCGCCGCCGCCGCGCTCCATGAGCTTGATCTCGCCGTCGCTCGTGGCGCCGTAGAAGCCCGGCATGCAGAACTTGCCGAGGCGCTTCACCGTGGCGCGCACGAGCTCGTCGGTGCGCTCGAGGTTCAGGGTGCCGTCGTGGTGGAAGACGATCACGTCCGCCGCGTCGACGAAGGGAAGCCCGAGGTATTCGGCCATGAGGTGCGCCGTGAACCACTCGCCGCGCGAGACGATGTACTCCTCGGAATCGCTGCCGATGTGGCTCGCGAACTCGGCGAACTTCTCGGCCACGGGGAAGGTGATGCCGAGCCCGTCGCGGATCTCCCGGAAGCGCTCCTCGACGTCGGCGAGGAGGTCGGTGGCGTCCACGTGGTAGGCGCGGTGGGCGCAGACGAGGTAGAGGAGGTCGGTGACCTTGTTGTCGTCGGGGAAGCGCCGGCCGGCCGCGCTCACGACGACGTAGCGTCGCGAGGAATCGGCGCGGATGATTTCCTTGACCTTCTTGAACTGCTCGGCCGTGGCCACGGATGAGCCGCCGAATTTGGTGATCTTGAGCATGGCGCCTCCAGCGCGTGCGTGTGGAAAACGATGGACTAGAGCAGGCCCTCCAGCGAGGCGGCCGCCTCGGGCGAGAAGCTTGCGACGAAGGTCTCGGGGTCGGTTTCGGCCGCGGCGCGCGCAAGCTCGCCCGCACGCTCGGGGTCGAGCCCGAAGACGACGGAGAGCCTCCGGCTCGAAGCGTCGCCGGCGGCCTCGCCCGCACCCGGCAGCTCGCGCGCCGCCTCGCCGAGCGGTGCCTTCGTGGCGAAAAGGTAGGCCGCGCCGAGCAGCGAGGGATCCCAAGCGAGCGTCTCGCGGGTGGCGTAGCGGCTCGAAACGCCGGCCTCGATGTCGAGGAGATCCTGCACGATGGCGTTGCCGGTGGGAAGGGCGCCCGCGCCCTGGCCGTAGAACTTGAGCTCGCCCACCGTGCCTCCCTCGAGGGTGGCGAGGTTGAAGTTCCTCGGCACGTGCGCCTCGACGCTTTGCGCCGAGAGCACGACCGGCTCCACGCAGGCGGCGTAGCGCTCGCCCGCCCGGCGCGCGCGGGCGAGGAGGCGAAGGCTCCAGCCACGAGCCGCGAGCGCGTCCAGGATGCCCTTCGTGAGACGGCGAATGCCGAGCGTGGGCACGGCGCTTCGGCAGAGCGAATCGAAGGCCACGGTCGCCGAGATGATCGTCTTGTTGCGCACGTCGATGCCGTCGATGTCGGCCGAGGGATCCGCCTCGGCGTAGCCGAGCTCCTGCGCCTCGCGAAGCGCCGCGTCGAAATCCACGCCCTCGCGCTCCATGGCGTCGATGAGGTAGTTGGAGGTGCCGTTCAAGATCCCCGAGATCGAGGTGACCTCGTCCACGCGGCGGGCCTTCTCGATGGAGGCGACCCAGGGCACGCCGCCGCCCGAAGTGGCCTCGATGCGGAACTGCGCGCCGTGGCGCTCGGCGAGCTCCATGAACTCGGCGAAGTGCGCCGCGACCACCGCCTTGTTGGCCGTGACCACGGATTTGCCGTTCTCGAGGGCGCGCACGAGGAAGCCGTGGGCCGGCTCGTCGCCGCCCATCGCCTCCACCACGCAGTCGATGGCGGGGTCGTCGAGGAGCACGCTCGCGTCGTGGGTGACGAGGGGGTCGTCCAGCTCGCCCGGCAGGGTGAGAATGCGCACCACCTCGAGGGACGGCACGCGTTTCCTGCAGATTTCCAAGACGCCGCCGCCGACCGTCCCGCAGCCCAAAAGACCGATCCTCATGGAGGTCCTCCCGCTCATCGCATCATCGGAGCTCAAGTCTACTGAGTTTCGGCTCCGCGCACGCCCCGGGCGAGGAGCTCCGCGAGAAGCTGAAACAACCGCTGCCAGTACAATGCGCGCAGAGCCCCGCAAAAGGAGACCCATGGACGCGAGCTACCACAGCACCCGAAGCCTCGCCGAGCCCGTCGACGCCAAGGCGGCGATCCTCGCCGGGCTCGCCCCCGACGGCGGCCTCTACGTGAGCGACGCCGTGCTCGAGGCACCCCTCGACCTCGCGAAGCTCGGCCTCGAACCCGATTCGCCGCCCACCTACCTCGACCACGCGCGCCAGATCCTGGCGATGCTGCTGCCCGGCTACGCGCAAGACGAGATCGACCGCGCCGTCGCGGCCGCCTACGGCACGAGCTTCGCCGATCCGGCCATCACGCCCGTCACCCCCTTCGGAAGCGACTGGCGCCTCGAGCTCTTCCACGGCCCCACCTGCGCCTTCAAGGACGTGGCGCTCCAGATGCTGCCGCGGCTCGTGAGCATCGCGCTTGCGACGAGCGGCGCCGCCACGGCCGACGAGCGCGTGCTCATCCTCACCGCCACCTCGGGCGACACCGGAAAGGCCGCCCTCGCGGGCTTCGCCGACGTCGAGCGCACGGGCATCGTCGTCTTCTATCCGAGCGGCCTCGTGAGCGACGTCCAACGGCTCCAGATGGTCACGCAGCCGGGCACCAACGTGGGCGTCACCGCCGTGCGCGGCACCTTCGACGACGCCCAGAGCGCCGTGAAGCGCGTCTTCTCCGATCGAGCGCTCGAGGCGCGGCTCGCCGAGCGCGGCATCTCGCTCTCGAGCGCGAACTCCATCAACGTCGGACGGCTCGTGCCGCAGGTGGTCTACTACGCCGACGCCTGGTGCCAGCTCGTGCGCGCGGGCAAGGTCGGCGCCGCGGAACCGGTCGACTTCTTCGTGCCCACCGGCAACTTCGGCGACATCCTCGCCGGCTACCTCGCCAAGCGCCTCGGCCTGCCCGTGGGGCGCCTCTGCATCTGCTCCAACGCCAACGACGTGCTCGTGGACTTCCTCGCCACGGGCGTCTACGACCGGCGGCGCGAGTTCAAGAAGTCCATCTCGCCCTCCATGGACATCCTCGTCTCCTCGAACCTCGAGCGCCTCCTCTACTACGAGAGCGAGGGCGACTGCGAGCTCGTGGCGAGCCTCATGGCCGACCTTCAGGAGAAGGGCGTCTACACGGTGCCCGGGCGGGTGATGGATCGCATTCGCGAGACCTTCGACGCCGGCCGCGCGGACGACGATGCCACGCGCGCCGCGATCAAGCGCGCCTGGGAGGAGGACGGCATCCTCATCGACCCGCACACGGGCGTCGGTGCGAGCGTCATGGCCGCGAGCGAGCCCCGGGGCCGCACGCGGGTGCTCCTCTCGACCGCCTCGCCCTTCAAGTTCCCGGCGGACGTGCTCGCGGCGCTCGGCGAGGCCGTGGACGGCTCCGGCTTCGACGCCATGGCCGCCCTCGCGCGCCTCGCGAACGAGAAGCCACCCGCCGCCCTCGCCGAGCTCGAGGGAGCGCCCGTGCGCTTCGACGGCGCCATCGCGCCCTCCGACGCCGTCTCCTACGTGGAGGCCGAAGCAGAACGGCTCCTCTTATGAGCGTCGCGCGCCTCATCCACCCCATCTCCGTGACCGTGCCCGCGACCTCGGGCAATGTGAGCGTGGGCTTCGACTGCCTCGGTCTCGCCCTCACACTCGCCAACCGCTTCCGCCTGGAGGGCGCCGACGAGCTCGTCGTCACCGGCTGCGAGGAGCGCTTCCAGGGCGAGGACAACCTCGTGTGGACGAGCTACCGGCGCACGTGCGAGCTCCTCGGCTTCGAGGCCGCGCCCCTCGCCATCAGCATCGACGCCGATATTCCGCTCTCGGGTGGCCTCGGTTCGAGCTCCACCTGCATCATCGCCGGCGTCTCGGCCGCGCTCATCGCCTGCGGCGAGCCCGTGGAGCGGGAGCGCGTGATCGAGATCGCCTCCGCCATCGAGGGCCACCCCGATAACGTCGTGGCCGCCGTGCTCGGCAACCTCGCGAGCTCCTGCACCACTGCGGAGGGCGAGCTCATCATCGTGAGCTGGCCCGTCCACGAGAGCTGGCGCTACGTGCTCCTCTGCCCGCCCTACGAGGTGCGCACCGCGGACGCACGCCGGGCCCTGCCGGCGCAGGTGCCGCTCGCCGAGGTGGAGTGGCAGACGAGCCGCTGCCTCGCGCTCGTGCGGGCGCTCGAGGAGGGCGACGGCGAGCTCCTCGGCTCGATCCTCGACGACCACGTGCACGAGCCCTATCGCAAGAACCTCATCCCCGACCACGACCAGGCGAAGAAGCTCGCGCTCGGCGCCGGTGCGGCGGGGTTCTGGATCAGCGGCTCGGGCTCATCGCTTCTCGCCGCGTGCGTGGACGACGCGAGCGCCGAGGCCGTGGCCGCCGCGTGGAACGCGGCCTTCCCCGGCTACGACAGCTTCATCCTCGCCACCGATCCATGCGGCTACGAGGTCGTCGAGGAGAGTTAGACGACCGCCTTCGCCTGGGCGTGCGTGCCGCCCTCGTGGAGCTTGAGGTAGCTCCTGGCCTGACGGCGCGCCTGGCGCGAGGGGTTCCTGCGGAACTCGTCGCCGATGAGGTAGTTGATGTAGCTCGCCGTGTCCTGCACTTCGGGGTGGTTGCCCGGGGCCTTGAAGGAGAGGAACTGCGTGTCGCGCTCGAGGCCGTCCGGCTCGTCGAGGGTCTCGGCGGTGCCGATGCCGTCTCCGAAGGCCGCGGCCGGGCGCGATTGCTCGAGGCGGCGGTAGGCGCGATCGAGGCGCTCGCCCATGAGGTTGTCCTCGACACGCTCGTCGAGCGCCGCGAGGGCGCGCTCCCAGTGATCGTCGCGCGGGCTCCACGAACGATCGATCTCGGGGTAGGCCTCCTGCTCGATGGGGGCCACGCGCGAGGCGATGATCCGGGAGATCGTGAGGTCGGGCGCGGCGGGCCTCGGCGCGGGCGTCGCCTGGGCCCCGAGGTCGGAGCCGGGCAGGATCGCCGCGAGATTGCGCGGACGAGCGGGCTCGGGTCGAGCGGTCGCGGGAGCCTGCGCGGCGGGCGCGGGAGCCTGCGCGGCGAGCGCGGGTCGAGCGGACGCGGGAGCCGAGACGTACCGCAGAGCTTGCGGCTGCGCGGCGAAGGCGCCGGACATCGCGGGATCCCACCACGAGGTGCCGAGATCGCCCACCGAGCCGTCGGCGCGCGTGATCACGGGCATGCCGTCCATGAAGTTCTTGCCCATGCGCTCGGAGAGCACCTGGGCCACGCCCTTGGCCCGCTGGGTCATGCGCGTCTTCAGGCTCTTGCCGGCGACGTAGTCCACGGCCACCTGATCGAGATCGCGCGTATCGTCGAGCGCCTTGAGGTAGGGGTTGTGGTCGGAGACGTAGCCTCCGTACGCGGCGGCCGGATCCCCGGCATCGGCGCTGCCGAGGGCGGCGTGGCCGGGCGCCACCCTGGGGCTCGCCGGATGCTTCGACGACGCGTGATGGCGTGTGGGCCGGGCGACGGGCGCGGGCGCGGGCGCGGGAGCCGGCGCCTCAGAGCGCCCGTAGAGCAGCTCCTCGTGGGCCTCACGCTCGCGGCGAAGCGCCCGGTAGCCGAGCCCTCCCGCAACGCCGGCGCCGACGGCGGCGCCCACGACCCCCGAGATGGCGGATCCAACCACGATGGCGCTGTCGCTCGCCGCCCACGCCATGGTGGGCGTGAGCGCGACGGGCGCTGCCGCGCTCGCCGCCACCCAGAAGCAATTCCGAGATGCCTTGCTCATGGTCAGCCTTTCGCCGGCACGATGTGCGCTCGAGCGAAGGACACGAGGCGTGCTCGCCGCCGAGATTCCCCCGCGGGGAGACGGTGCGAGCGATGTGTCTTGGGATGGCGCTGACGCCAGCTCGAAGACGGTGGGGTGTGATTGAGCTTCGTGTACCGTCGCGATCGCCTCCAATATAGAGAACATGCGCCTGCTCCTGCAAGAACGCTTGCCGAGAACGCGCGAATCGCAACTCCGAACGCACCGCGTTCGCATCGCGCGGCTTTCCCGTTCCCGCCGCCTCGCCGCCCCTCTCTTCGGCACCCGTCGATGAGATGGCCGACTGCTCGGAGCCGTTAGCCTACGGTCCGTTCGAGGCACGCCCGCACCCTGCGAATATGAAGTCGACTTGTATGCAGGAGGATTCCCATGCGCGATATCGCCATCGTCACCGGTGCTTCAAGCGGCCTCGGCCGTGAATTCGTCCGCCAGCTCGACCTCGGCTCGGGAGGGCCGCTCGACGAGATCTGGGCCATCGCGCGCAACGAGGAGGCCTTGAACGAGGTCAAGGAGGCGTGCCACACGCCCGTGAAGGTGCTCGCCCTCGACCTCACCTCGGACGACGCCTTCGCCACGCTCGCCTCCGAGCTCGCCGGCCAAGCCGACGGCCTGAACGTCCAGTGGCTCGTGAACTGCGCCGGCTTCGGCAAGTTCGGCACGTTCCAGGAGATCGGCGCGTCGAACGCCGCGATGGTGAAGCTGAACTGCCTCGCCGTCATCGAGGCCTGCTCCCAGGCGCTGCTCTACATGCACGCCGGCTCGCGCATCGTGAACATCGCGAGCGCCGCCGCCCTGTTGCCGCTTCCCGGCCTCGCCACCTACGGCGCCACCAAGCGCTTCGTGCTCGACTTCACGCGCGCCCTCGACGCCGAGCTCGGCGACGTGGGCATCCACGCCACGGCCGTCTGCCCGAAGTTCATGCACACGAAGTTCCTCGACTCCCCGGGCGATCACGGCGCGCTCGACCAGGTCCTCTGGATCGGCTTCGAGGATCCGCGCACGTGCGTGAGCGAATCGCTCCGCGCGGCCCTTCGCGGCAAGCGCGTGGCGATCACCTCGCCCGACGTGCGCATCATGAACGCGGTCTGCAAGCTCGTGCCGACGGATCTCGCGATGGATCTCGAGGGCAAGATCGGCACCTGGTACGCCCAACGGTCGGCCAGGTAGGAGGCGGCTCTCGGCTAGTCGCTGTAATCGGTACGAGCCGCTTTACGCGCCGAACGTACGAGGAAGTCCTGATTGTTCGGCGTGGACTGCAGGCCCTTGA